>DGGQ01000055.1 GCA_002392275.1 Treponema sp. UBA3870 | reverse complement strand
TGCCGTCCATAAAAACACATAAAGCCCAGAGAATCCATCCAGAGCAAATGGTTTAACATCAATGCCGAGGTCCTGATTGGGAATCGAGATTTACTTTACTGAATTTAAGATTTACTTTATAATCATCGCACTGGGGAATAATATGCAGATTCAATCAGAGTTTTCGAGTAGCACAGATTTTTTAATACGGCAGGAGTTTTCCATTCCCGAAAAGGAGACAATAATCAGTGCCGTGTGGATAAGGGGCGGGAGGACCGGGTTCGTCTTTACCGAGGAGGGGATACACTGGAACGTGAAATCCACCCTGACCACCGAGGGAGTCTCCGTTGAATGCAGGCCGGTCGAAAAAATCAAGAAGGAAGATATAGAAGGATTCCAGGCGGACATATTATATAGAAAGAAAAATGGCGAAAACGGTCGAATGTACAGCTACGACGACACAAACGCCGTCCCCGAATTTTTGCAGCTGAAGAACTGGCAGGACAAATACCGCATTGACATTTCGTCGCTGGACTCAACGGACGCGAAGATTGTGCGGAGAATTTTTTTGGACTACATCTCCAGGGGAAAATTTCCTTACGAATATATGGACCAGAGCCCGCTGGACACTCTTTCGTTTTTTTTCAGCAACACGAGGGACTATTTTGTTGCAAAGGCGAAGGGGTTCAAGGAGAGCGACAAAAACGAAGACGACGAAAGCGACGACGTGGCTCCGGTGGACAAGAGGGCGCAGTTCTTTTCTTCCGGAGGGGAGGTCAAGGACATAAGGACTTATTTTTCGGCGAGCCTAAGAAAAAAAAGCGCGTCCGGGCTGGTGTTCAGAAATTTCATGCGCTATATTGTCGATGTGATTGCGGACCTTGTTTACGCCGCAGCGATATTTATAGCAATCAAGCCGATTCTTGTTTACAAAAGTGCGATGGCGAGGGACAACGAGTTTTCAAATCTCTTTGTAACAATCGGGTCCTTCTTTTTGAAGTTCGACTCCAAGACCATGGCCACGCTGTCGGAGATTGACTGGGAAGAAAACAGGCTGGAGCAGATTTTGAGCAGCCGGGCATTTTCCTTTGCGCTTCTGATTTTCTTTTTCCTTCTGCTGAAGATTGTGATAATAAACTGCTGCACCAAGGGGGCAAAAAAGATTCTCCCCCTGGCGATTCTGGTCGCGGTCCTTCCGGTCTCCATGCTCGCTACAAACCACTTCCTGATTTTCATGGTCCTGATTGCCGTCCTCTACATCCTGATGCAGTTCTCGCTGAACCTTGACTGGATAAACATCGGGTTCAAGCTTCCCGTGTTTGTGATTCTTACCATAATACTCTACTACCTGCTCCACCTTTTTGGCTATCCAAATTTTGTGAGCTACGTCGGGATGATTATGGACATGATGGGACTAAAGGCTCCCTGGTTCTGATTAAAGAAGACAATTGTGGCTTTTGGAAAAATTGGCGCATTTTTTTTGAATTCCACTTGTCTTTTTTGTTCAAAAGCGTTAAGATATTTTCACCTTGGGGATATAGCTCAGTTGGTAGAGCATTTGGTTCGCAATCAAAGGGTCGTCGGTTCGAATCCGATTATCTCCACTACTGCCTCTAAGATTTGATTTTTAGTGGTTCCCTGTTTTAAGAACTTTGTCCCGGGATGCGGATGGCACGGACGTGGCTGGACTACTTTGAGATGCACAGTCAAAAAAATCAATTCCAAAAATCACTTAACCAAGACTGAATCGGTGCCGAAAAATTCTGTATGAGCTTTAAAGATTTTATGACCCTATGTCTAAATGTCATCAAGGACTGGCACGTGCTGCTCGCGCTGGGTGTTTTTTTGGTCTTCACGTTGCTTGCCACTTATGTCGTAAAATATAAAAAGAGACCTCCAAAGCCAAAGACCGTCAAGGCCCCGAAACCGAAGCCCCAGCCAAAGAAGGAAAAGACCGAGGATGACGAAGAGGAGCCAGAGGAATAGGTCCATGTCTTGCGGTCCGCTTTTTAGTGGACCAGTTTTTTGCAAATCGTTTCGCAGATATTGATTCCGTCCATCGCGGAGCTAACAATCCCACCGGAATATCCAGAGCCTTCCCCCGCGGGATAAAGATTTTTTAGGGAGACACATTCCCCGCTTTCCTTTTCACGCAGAATCCTGACCGGGGTTGATGTCCGTGTTTCCCCGGCAACAATCAAAGCGTCGTCACACACGAAGCCGCGCATCTCCTTGTTGAAATCGCGGAACGCATTTTTAAGCCTCATCACCATGGATTTTGGGAGCCATTCGTCAAGCCGGCTGGAGACAAGTCCTGGCGCGTAGGATGATTTTGGGAGCGTGGCACTTTTTTTTCCGCCGATAAAATCCACTAGTCTCTGGGCCGGAGCCTTCTGTCCTTCTCCATGCTCGGAAGTCAGTTTTTCCAGCCACATTCGCCACAAGAGTCCTGCAAGAGCGGGGCATCCTGCTTTTTGGGCCTCGCTGACAAAGTTCCCGGGTATGTCCTCCGGTCTGGTCTCCACAACTATCGCCGCGTTGCTCCATGCGCTGTTCCGTCCGGCTGCCGACATTCCGTTCACAACAATCTCCCCGGGTCCTGACGCACTTGGAACAACGAATCCACCGGGGCACATGCAGAAGCTGTAGACTCCACGTCCGTCCTGCTGGGAGACAAGTCTGTATTCCGCGGCTCCAAGTTTTTTGGCGTTCGAAGCGTTGTGGTAGCGGATTGTGTCTATCGTTTCACGCGGATGCTCGACACGCACACCCACAGCGAATGTTTTTGCCTCAAGGGACTCGGGCGAGACGGACGCAAGCATTTTGTAGATGTCGGGGGCGGAATGTCCTGTGGCAAGAAGAACAGCGTCGCCCGCAAACTCAATTTTTTCGCCCGTCATTATGTTTTCGGCCACGATTCCTGTCACAGCTTTTTTGGATGCGGATTTCTCGGTGGTCCCGGTGGATTTTGTGGTCTCATCGTTTTTGGTCAAAAGGGAGACACACCTGAGCCCAAAATGAAACTCTCCTCCAAGCTCCAGTATTTTTTTTCTCATGTTCTGGATGATTGACGGGAGCCTGTCCGTGCCAATATGCGGATGAGAGTCGGTCAAGATTTTTTCGTCCGCACCAAAGTAATGGAAAATGGCAAGCACCCCGGAGATGTCGCCACGCTTGTTGCTTCTGGTGTAGAGCTTTCCGTCACTGAAAGTTCCCGCTCCGCCTTCCCCAAAACAGTAGTTGCTGTCCGGATTGATTATTCCCTGCGTGCTGATTGCGGCTATGTCACGTTTTCTTGTGGAGGCATCCTGTCCCCGCTCGATTATTATTGGCCTGACTCCATGTTCAAGCAGCTTCAACGCGCCAAAGAGTCCAGCAGGTCCGGAGCCGACAATCACAACAGATTTTTCGGGACCGGCTTTTTTCCAGACTGGTTCGAAAGTTTTTGGTCCAGATTTTTCGCCGACATAGATTTTGCAGCGGAGGATTATTTTGATTTTTCCATGCCTCGCATCCACGGAGCGTTTTTCAAGAACATATTCCGCATCCCCAGGTAGATTTTTGACTCCAGTTTTGGAAAGGGTCCTCGCAATCTCTTTTTTTACTGCGGACTGATTTTTTTCGGATTCCGGACTTACTGTGACTGTGGCGGTGTATATCATGATCAGGAGTCTACCATATAATTGATTTTTTTTCTATCATTTTGATGCATAAGGAAATACAGGCAAGTTCTAAAAACTGAAGTTTTTCGAGTTTCCCTACTGATTAACACGGTAAGCGTTAGTCAGCACGAATAAATTTAAAATCGGCTTGCCAAAAATAGAAAAAGTTCTATAGAATGGTGGTATGGAATTAAAACAAAAAATTATGGGTCGCACTAGGACCTTTACGGCATTGACTTTAACTCTTGGTCTTTTTTTGGCCATGGTCTCCTGCCAGAACGAGCTGCTTCCGGTCCCCACGGGAATAAAGGAGCAGACATCAAGGGAGGCGGCACCCGAGCATTTTGTCGCAAGCCATGGACGGCAGAAAATACATCTGTCGTGGTCCCCGGTTGCGGGCGCGCAGGGATATAGAATCTACGCTTCGGACCTTATGACTCCGACCGAAGAAAGTTTTGCACAGGTGACATACGTTATACAGAGCGAAACACCTGTAGCGGAAATCGACGTAAAGCCGGGAAGCGAGGCATGGTACAGGGTGTCGGCCATTCTTTCCAACGGGGCCGAGACTGTCGCAAGCAAAAGCCTAAGGGCAACATCCCTTGCAACTCCTGAGATAACGGACATACAGACGGACTCCGACGACGCAACGGTTTTGACTGTCTACTGGAACATGTCAAACTGTAGGGACGACACATACAGAAAGCAGACCGAATACACAATCACATGCATATCTCCAAGTGACACAATCTCCCGGACTGTAAAGGCGACGCAGCTTCAGGAAACATGCTTCACAGTGGACGGACTTATGGCGCACACATCCTACTCCTGCAAAATCACGGCGAGGACGGAATTTGGAGATGAATCAGAAAGCTCGGAGATTTCTGCGGAAACACTGCACCAGCTCCAGCCGCAAGCAGCTCTTTCACTTGATGCAAGCCAGGGGAACGACAAAAACGGAATAACACTCCGATTCAGGCTCCCGGAAAAGGCAGATCTACAGAGAAAGGACGACGGAACATTTGAAAAGGCTCCAATCAAATTCACGGTTTACAGGAAGGCATTGGGTGACGAGTCATGGGTAAAGGTTTCGGAAAATCCTGAACTAAAAAAATCGGACGGAAGTGCGCTGACGGCATCGGAATACCCGGACGACGGTGGACTTGAGGTTTCATGGAAGGACACAGACGTTCCACAGCGCGGCTTGATTTATGAATACAAGCTTCAGTCATTCGTTGATTTGGCGAAATTCATGACGGAACACAATATCGCAAACTTAACCGCACTGAAGGCATCATACAACTATATTGAAACCTCATCGACCGTATCCAGCACAACGACAAGCGGATGGATGATGGCACAGCCCAAACTTTCGATAAACAGCACATCCTACAGCACGACCGGAAGCCCGGACAATCCGACAGTTTATTCTGGGGCAGTCCTTGACGAGGGCGGGATTCTGTTCTCATGGGACAACTTCCTTCTTGAGTCAAGCGTCGCAAACACAAATCTGGCAGCACAGTACAAATATCTTCTATATGAAAAGATGGAGCCGTTTGACTGTGACATCCCCCAAAAAACTGCGAATACAAAAATGGTAGGGGCATACTCTTCGCCAACTGATTTGGGAAAATATAAAAGACAGTTCAATCTTTCAGGAGGGGAGTCCGGGGACCGTGGATGGTACAGCTACACAGTCTACATAGTGCCGGAATCCTATCCCGCGCCATCAATTGGAAGCACAGCCCCATTGCCTAAAAATGACTATCTTGATAATGCAGAGTCCCAGACAGCGATTGCAGTAACGGACAACGCAGGAAGCATAGAAGGATTCACAGTAACGGGCGGATTCAGCGACAAGTTCATAATCAGCTGGGACAATCAGCCAGAAACCAAATACACCCTCAAATACACGGAAATAATTGATGGTACAGAATCCGATGTGGAAGTGTTCAAAAACAAGGAGATGTCAGAAAGCGAGATTCCATACTCCGACAAAATCACATCAACAAGCAAAAAGGGCGTGACAAGGATTTACAATCTCACGGCAGTAGCAAACCAAGGTTCCGCTCCAATTTCAAAAACATCGGAAGAGTGCTTCTCACTTGGAACTCCCGAGCCACAGTTCGACGCTTTCAATCCGTCTTATGATTCGATAACGGTCTCCTGGGAAAAAGTCCAGGCCGCCCAGTCATACACTGTTCAGCTTGAAGGGGAAGCTCCTGTCGATATAATCACCGAGGGCGAGAACGCAAACACGCGCACATCCCGGGACCAGCTCGGAAATGTGGTTTACTCATACACGTTCACCCCGGACCAGCTCGGAACAAGATACACGGACGCAAGCAGGGCGGGAACAGGAGAAGGAAATAAAGTCACAATCTCGGCGACATCGGAAGAAAACGACACGACAAGCGGAGAGGTAGAAGATACAAAGGTTCTTGGTCCAGCGAAAATAGGTCTTACAACGACGGTCGCGCAGTATTACAAGAGCATAAGCGTGACATGGAACAAAATTGACGGCGCAAAGGCATACCAGATTCTGAGGAAACGCTACACGCCAAACGGTTCCGGTGGATGGAGACCTGACGAGGACGAGTGGGAGACATTCGTTGTGGACGTTCAGTCCGGGACGGTGAAATCAAACGGAGAGCCGTACAGCGCAATGACGCTCACACTGGATGGCGGAAAATACACGCTGAAAGATTCCCATGTTGATATTCCGGCGGCGGACAAAGAATCAGCGGGACAGACAGCGATAACACAGTCCAGAATCCCATGGGGCATTCCAATTGAATACATGGTGATTCCACTCCGCTCCACCGGCGACAGCTTTGACGGAACAAAACTTTCATCAAGCACACTCACGGTCGAGGGCAAAAAACTTTCGTACACTGGTCTGGTTTCCGATTCCGACTTCATAAAAAAGGGTTCCACTGTTGGATACGGTCTTGATGTCCACGCGGCGAAGGCAGAAAGCTCCAGTGCGATACACATAAAATGGACAAAGCCTTACACGGAGGGAAAAAATGTAAAGCCGCTTATCTACAGGAGGCTCAAATCCAGTTCCGCAATCTACACGAAAGACCAGATTCTCGGAGGTTCCTCACTCGGACTCAATACCAACACCACCGAGAATCAGCAGCAATGCAGCACAAACGAGGAGAGAACAAAACCGTTTGAATATGCGGTAAAATACATTACCAATTCTGGCGACTCAGATTCAAGTCAGACCGTTGAACAGAACAGCCCATTTGTCGAGTCATACACGGACATGCTTTCTGAAATCCCCGACACAAACGGAGAACCACTTGCGGTTGGATACCTTTTCCATATTCCGCAGTTCAGCGTAAACAATGTAAGCAATTCTGACGGAAGCGAGGGATTTACTGAATCCGTAAACTGGACGGACTGGAACTATACGGAACGCAAAAACGGTCCAGAAGATGACGGAGACATACCTGCGTACACGGTCTGGGCGAAAAACAAAAACAATTCGTCCGGCTGGTTCCAGATTGCGTCAATCACCCAGAACGGAGCCGTCTCAATAACGCAGGACCCGGGCTGGTACGAGACAGACATTGAACGAAGCGCGACAGGTCTGACACTCACACCAAGTGGCGTAAACGACAGTACAGGGACAAACAACGGTCTCCTCAAGGTGCAGCGGGACTACAGGCACTACTACATGATTCGCGCCCAGAGAAAGAACAGTGCGGGAAACACAATCTACACATACATAGGACTTGACGAGAACGTGTGGACATACAGACGGATTAGTGCCGAGGAGTTTGTGAAGTGCATTACCTTGATTCTGGGGGATGCCTTTGACCAAGCTGGAATCAGTTCTGGAGGTGAACGCAACTGCGATGGGGCAAATGAAAGTGCATCTGTCAAAATTTTTCATGCTGGAGCGACAAAGAAAAATAAGTATGGAACAGAAGGAAAAGTACATATACATAAATTCTACGATTTACCCGGACTTCCGTTTGACACAAATCAAAATGGATTTATAAGCGATTTCACTATCTCAATGCCCATGTCAGCAGAAGTCGAAGGCTCGATAGACGGTACAAGAGTTGGACACTTCCCTAAAAATACCATAACAGTGAACCACAGTTTAAATCTTTCTTCTTACTGGGGAACAATTGAATTTGAGGCAGGAGAACCAGGTTCTTGGTTTGGAATAAAAGACACAAAAACTCTTACAGTTAAAGCAACAAGGCAAAATACCACACTAATAACGCTAAGTGCAAATTCTGACTCAACGATGAAAGCTTTGTTCCCATTCGACATGTTTACAGATCGGGATGCAAAAGTAACCCATCGCACACAGGATTCATCTCGTGCACAGTTCAACGGCATCTGGTGGACCGAGCGGCCCAATGGACAGGAATCAAGCACATTTACGGAGGCCGAATGATGAAAAAGTGTTTAATCAATATTGCGGCGGCGGGAATCTGTGCGGTGCTTCTTTCTTCATGCGCGGAACTGTTTCAGGAAAAAGTGTCCATGGGAACAGGCTACGAGACTGCAAGCCTGACCGATGTTGTAATCCCAAAGCAGGTTATAGAGCAGCTTGACTCCCCCTCGCAGATTTTTGTGTCCAACGGCGACAGTCCTTCATCAATAACTGTGTCGTGGACTCCAGTAAGGGGGGCCATATCATACAGGCTTGAGCGTGCAATAGTGACCGCAGCAAATGAAAATGGAAAGTTCGAGGCCCCGGACGAATCAGACTATGAGGTGATTCCGGGAACAAGCACAAGCAGCGCGACGCTTTACAACCAGACATCCTTCACGGACACAATACTTTCGCAGAACAGCATGAAGTACACGGCCCCACAGTATTCATACAGATACTACTACAGGGTCAGCGCGGAAAACTCGTTCAAGGGCTATACTCCAAGCGAATTCACCACATGCGAAGAACCAGGAACCCTTTTTGCCCCGCCAACCGAAATCAAGGCGACAACGGGAAGCTCGGACAACAAGGTTACTGTCTCATGGCAGAAATCAACATCGCCGACGGTGCAGGAGTACAGCATCTACCGAAGCGAAAATGAGAACGGAACCAACGCAACCTACCTGACAAGCGTAAAATCAAACATGACACGCTACGATGACGCAATCGCGGAACAAAACAGGGGAACGGCATACTACTACACTGTGTACGCCCAGAACCGCTCCGGAGTCAAAAGTTGCGCAGGCGCGCTCGCAATGGGATACGCAAGGGCAGAAGGTGCTCCACCTCAGGTAACAGGTGTGCGGGTCACAAACGGACGCGGAACATCAACGAAGTCCATAACAATCACATGGGACAACGCAGGTGCCGTAAACTACGCGGTCTACCGCTCAAGCTCCAAGGATTCAGCTCTCACACTCCTCAACGCGAACGTAACGTCAACATCCTACCCGGACGACAAAAATCTTTCTCCAAATGTCTACTACTATTACCACGTGCAGGCCTGGACAACAAAGGACGACAAAAAAATCAAGGGACAGCTCTCGGACTCAGGAAAAACTTCCACAGCCCCGGCGGAGGGATTCATTCTAAGTCCACCGGAGACAGTCTCCATAAGCAAGGGGGCAGGCAGACTATCAATAGCATGGTCCGCAGCACTCGGAACATCGGATGAGCAGGCCGCATATTCCTACAAAATCATGGGAAGCAACGACCAGGGCGGACCTTTTACCGACATAGAGACAGTAGATGCAGCAAGCCTAGGCCTTCCGTTCGATGGACTCTACTACCACCAGATTTCATCAGCATACAGCTACTTTAAAATCTCCACACTCAATGCCGCTGGAACCGAAAGCGAAGCAAGCACAGTTACCGCCCCCGCACCATTTGCGCCGCAGAGCATAAGCGTTTCAAGGACCGCAAACCTTTCCTCCGAAATGGGAAGCGACTTTGTTTACAACGCGAACGAAGTGTTCCCGGTAAAGGTCACATGGACCGCGCCAAGCGAATCATCCGACGTGAAGGGCTACATAGTCTACCGCTCCGACAAAAAGGACCGTGGCTATAAAAAACTTTCTGTTGGAAACGACGAGAAGACCTACATCATAAGCGGAAACACATTCTACGACCAGAATCCAAGCGCGCGAGCCGGAAAAGTCTACTACTACAAGGTCCTTTCCGTAAACTTCCTTGACCAGGGCGCAAACTATTCCGATGTCGAATACGGATATGGCGCAATCACCGCGAACCAGTACATGCGTGAGTACAACAAGACCATAACCAACTCGCTGAAAAAACTCACCCTCATGCACAAGAGCGGGAACACTGCAAAGCTCGGACAGGAAAGCAAATCTGGAACACTGGGAGGAACACTTTCCTATGACGCACACGTTAGCGGAGTAAGCGGACGAGTAATCATGAGGTACGAAAGCTATGCGGACTTCTATGTTCACGCCACAGGAAAAATTGATTCCAATCCGCTGGACTCCACGGACGAAAACACACTTGGAAACGCGGGCGGAATCTACTTCATAGTGACCGGAAACACCAACACGTCCGCCGGAATGGACACCAACGGAATGATGGACGGAACGGTTGACTGCCGTGGAATGTACCCGGGTTCCGTTGTCTATGACAATGTGCAGATAAAAGGTGGAGCCGCCGGTGGTGGTTACTACATAATAAAGAGGGACGGATTCGGTCCTGAAAATGTAAACTGGACCGTAGGAAACGAATGAGAGGCAAAAAAATGAAAAAGACAAAATATATTTTCGCGGCACTTTTCGCACTGCTGATTGGAATCTGCACCACAGGATGCTACACACCTTCCCCGCTCTATGGAACATGGGCAGACTACACAGGCGACACCGTAACATTCATGTCCGACATGACATACAACTCAACAGTGATTGTGAACGATGTCACCCAGAAGCAGACCGGTTCCTACGACGTGCTGATGAACGTCCTTGTCTTCACCGATGAAGGCGGTTCCATCATGGAGACCGAGTGGGACATAAGGGGAAACATTCTCTATCTGACATGGACTGTCGGAAGCACAAACAAGATGCTGGTCCTCTACAAGATTGCAAACTGAGGTGCGTACATGAAAAAGTTTTTACTGATTCTTGCCATGTCCGTCCTGATTTTTCCTATGGCATTTTCGCAGGAGGATTCCGAAGACGTAGTTCTGAACCCCAAGACAGGTTTCCCGGAGATTACGAAAAAGCCATTCCTCACCTTCGACTACGGACCTTCAGTCTCATGGGTAACGAGAGTCCAGAAGCAGACCGGACGGAGCAACTTTGCTCTTGAGCACACAATGGTCGGACTCTACTGCACAATGCGACTTGAAAACATGATGCCGGTGGACAGCATGCTAAGGGTGGCGGCCTACTATCCAATGCTGTACACATTCAACAGGGTTCCGCAGACAAGCAAGCAGACACTCCTCTACGCATTTGATCTTTTCTATGGACCAGTATTCGAGGCTGACATGTGGAAATATGTGAGAATAGAATTCGCCCCCGGACTCCACTTTCTTTACCAGCTTTCGGACAACTGGCACTACATGAGCCTGGGGATTGCGGGAATGCTTGGAACAGAATTTCCAATCGCACAGAGATGGACGGTCACACTCAACGGGCTTGCAAGTTTTGATTACGCGAACCTTGGAACCAACGCCCAGATGTTTCCGTTCGACTACAGCTGGCAGTATCAGCTCTCACTCGGTGTGCGCTACTCAAAGAAAAAGCCGAACAAGTATTCCTACATCACAAGCCGGAGGGAAATAAAACAGCCGGACTCCGAGCAAAAAACGGATGAGGAAATCAGTCCATCACATCCATGATGCCCATGTAGGTACCAATCATTCCGACAGTCTGCATTATGGATTGTGCCCTTGGATCGTCCTCGGCAATATAGAGACTGTACTTGCCGTCAACAATCTGCGCAGCGACAGCCCCAGCCGAATCAAGAATCTGGACGACCTGTCCCTTCATGTTGAACAGCTCCCGGGTCGTGCTTTTGGGTGTGTATTTTTCAACCAGGTCGGGATTGTTTGAGTCGGCACCGAACGCCGCATAGTTTATGTCCTGGGTGATATATGCCTCGTAGATTTCAGTTCCATCGGTCGCGGAGAAAATTTTAAGCGGAACCTTGGCAGTCCTGTTTCCATAATCAAGATACGATGTCATTGTTATGCCGCCGCAGTCCATCACGTCCATTGTGAAATTATATTTTCCGTCCTTTTTCTTTGTCCTGAAAGTGATTCTGGAGTACGCCTTCATGTCACGCCAGATTACGCATCCCTCCCAGATATAGTTGGCGTTCTTCGTGTTGCCCATGTTCGTGTTGTAGGGCTTATTCTCCTCGTAGGATTTTTTTGCCGCCTCGAAAAGTCCCCCGTAGATTTCCAGATTTGAACTACCGCGTGGCTTTTTGACATCGTTTCCGGTAATAAGGCCCACTATTGTCTGCCTTGGGTTCGCGTCGAAATCAATTTTGTTTGAGACCGCCGGCTTTGTCTCAACAGGAACAGCAGCACTTTTTACGGGCTGGCTCTCATCAACCTGGTAGGAAATCCTTACGCTCCTGTTTGTGGCGCATCCAGTCAGAACCATGGCCAGAACAATTCCAGCGGTGGATATTTTTTTTGCGGTATTTTTTTTCATAGCATTTTCCTTTGCCTAGTAGTGGCAGACAGAATCAACAAGTGCCTTGAGGGCGGGATCCATTTTCACGGTCGATGTCTCCAGATTCTTCCTGATTGTGTAGACCCCGTTCTTCATAACGATGGATGCTCCGCCGTCCTGTTTTTTGCAGTTCTCTTCGGCACTCACGCCAGACTCAATATTCTCAACAAAGTTCATCTCTTCAATGCTTCCTTGGTTAGTTTCCGTATTTTTTTTTAACTGTAGACTGTGCAGGATTTCGATGGACCTAACCATCAGCCCGCCCTTCTGGGCAGATTTTTGAGGTATTTGAGTATTGTTCAGATTGCCGTTGTCATCCATACACGCACCCAATCCCGCTACATCCAGTATGCTATTTTTCCTTCCAAAAACTCTCGTCCTCGTCATCCAGATCGTCAAACCTGGGCGTCCCAATTTCATCGTCCGAAAGAAAACCGTCGCGCCATGTCGCAGACTTCTTCTCCAGAACAGCACCCCGGGAAAGCTGTGCCTCCTCCTCGGGGGAAAGTTCCTCCAAATCCAAAGGCTCTGCCTCCACCGGGGACTTGTCATCTGCAAGCGGATCAACAAAATCGTCAATGTGTGGAATGCCAAGGTCGTCATCACTTTCGGGCAGTTCCTCAAGCTCCTCCACATCGTCATTCTCTATATCATCGGAGCCTTTTGGGATGGACTTCACATCGGCCTCCGCATCGGGGATTTCCTCAAGCTCCTCCACATTTTCAGCATCATCTATCTCGCTCAATTCCTCAAGTTCTCCTTCTGGTCCATCAGCTGATTCAAGTGTCTCCACTTCCTCAACCTCCTCCAGCTCATCCAAATCATCGTCAAGCCCGGAATCAACGGCGGCGTGCGAAGGTCCAGATATTTCCGACGGCTCCTGGTGTGATGTCAGATTTTCAAGCGTCGCCCTGTATCCACCGCTGACCAGATGCATAAAGTCGTTCCAGCTGCGGTCAAGGGCTTCGGATATTTCCTTGCTGTGTTTTTTTCCGGTGATTCCAAGACTCTTCACAATCTCCGCGTTCACATCCTGCTTTCTCATTGCCACCTGCTTTTCAAGAGCCTTCCAGTCGGCTGTGTCCCGGTGCTCCAGATACTCTCGGAAAAGCGCCATCTCAAATTTGTGTACCCTCTCGCGGATTATGACCGAATCGTCGTGCCTGAAATTGAAGAGGATGAATATAATCAAAAACAGGGTTATGAAAAGACAGAGCAGGAGAAGAACCTTTTCGGTCTCGGAAAACAAAAAGTCCGACTCATGGCAAATCCAGCCAATCTTTCCGTAGCGGCACTTGGTCCCCGTCACCAAAATCAAAATGTCGTCGCTGTCCGTCTGCACTATGGGCTCCGAGCCGTAACGCCTTGACGACCAGTTTTTGAGGATGGACTTAGAAAGCATGTCGCGTCCGACGTTCGGCATTCCAAACACAAAACCGGAATTACCGGAAGTCTGGGTGTTGGCCTCCTCGCTCATATCGGAAACAATCTTGAGCCTTGTGTTCAACGGGACAAGGTTTTCCGCAACAATCTGCCTGACAAATTCAGTGGGCTCCACGTAAAAAACAAGCGAACCCCGGTGGGCCGTGTATTTATCAAAATATGGAAGCGAAAAAATGATTCTCTCGCGAACGGAGTCCAGATAGATTCCGACCCTAGCCGCCAGTTCATCAATGCTCTTTGAGTATTCACCGTTGTCGGTCACGGATATGAATCCAACAGGAAGCTCGTTCAGGTCCGAATAGTTCCTGAAAGAAATCAGCTCATCGGATTTTGACAGTACATCCCCAGGATAAGTGCTGTAGTGGATGTGGTTTCCGTCGTCCTCAATCAGGCGGATTCCATCAAGCCCCGGATTTTTTTCCATAAGCTCCCCGGTCATCCGCTCGCGCTCCTCCATGTCCGTTTCGGTGACATCCCTTTCTATAAAGCTGCGGGACCTTTCATCCATTGCGTAGGCAGCGAAGGATTTTACCATAGCGTCGGTGTAGCTGTCATAGTACGAGCCGATTGAGTCCAGAATCCTCATGACATTGTTTACGACCCTCGGCTGGTAGTAGTGCATCTCCACATACCTGAACCCGCCAAAGACCGCGACCAGAGAAATCACTGTAAATATTATAATAGTAAGCAACAGGCTCAGCGCCGTCCTGTGTGAAGCCTTCACAACCGCACCCCATTTCCGCCAAAAAAGTTCCGGGGAACACCGAAAATTCCCGCCTTTTGTTTTTCGGCAGATTCGGAACAATAGTTAAGGGAGGAGTTTTGGACGAACCAACCACATTTGCAAATCCAACAAATCCGTGCTACAATCTGCCCTATGGAAACGGTCACATACAGAACAAAGGGAACATGCTCCACCGCTATACATTTTACACGCGACGGAGAGATAATCAGGGACATCGCTTTTGACGGCGGATGCAACGGAAACCTCAAGGCAATAGCTAAGCTCTGCGAAGGGATGAAGGCCAGCGACATTGCGCACATTCTTGGCGGGAACCTCTGCGGCTCCAAAGGAACATCCTGCGCCGACCAGCTTGCCAAGGCAGTGATGGCGAACACCTGAGGACATTAGGGGAAACCATAAAATGTCTGCACACCGAATCACCATGTCCAGAACCCACCGCCTTGAAAATTAACTCGCTAATCATTAAAATCAGTACAATTATGGAAAAGAATTTTAAAGAACTTTCAGGCTGCTTCGAGCATGAAATTGTTGACAGGGACGGTGAAAGTCCATTCCAGGTGGAAGACCTTGAGCAAAAACTCACCTCCACCGTCATCAATGCCCTTGTATTCGACAGCAGGGAAGTAAAACCGGGTTCCCTTTTTTTTGCGCTGCCCGGAACACACACCACAGGAAACGTATTTGTAGCCTCGGCCATTGAAAAAGGTGCGAGCGCAGTCATATTCCAGGACAAATTTACCGAAGACGAAAAATCAAAAATCAACTCGGCAATAGAAAAATGCGGAAGCTCTCCCCTGTTTGTCAAAGTCAAAAACTCACGATTCGCAATGTCCCCGGTCTCATCCGCGTTCTATGCCAATCCATCGTCGAAACTTGTGGTCTACGGAGTCACAGGAACCGAGGGAAAATCTTCCACGGTGTCATTCATCTGGCAGCTTCTGAGGCTTTCGGGAATCAAGGCGGGATTCATTTCGACAGTCCAGTATTCGCTTGGAGGAGAGGCTCTCGCAAATCCACAGCACCAGACCACCCCGGAGGCAACAATAGTCCAGAGAGAACTTTACGAGATGGTCAAAAACGGATGCACACATGCGGTGGTCGAATCCTCATCGCACGGGCTTTCGCCAAAAACAAACAGACTGGGCGACGTTCTTTTTGACTGCGGAATCTTCATGAACGTGACACTGGAGCATCTTGAATTCCACGGAACCTATGAGCAGTACAGGGACGACAAGGCAAACCTTTTCCGCGCGCTGGACAAACACGGCCACGAAAAAATCATTGACGGAAAAAAGGTCCTCGTTCCATCATTCGCAGTCGCAAACCTTGAGGACCCGGCGTTCACATATTTCGCATCCTGCACAAAAAAAGAGACTGTCGGATTCACAACATTCGGAAAAGCCGGAAGACATGCCACAGAAAAATCGGGCGCGAATCTTCCTGAAATTCCACCGGAAATCAATTATGTCGAGGCATCGGAAATCGAACCGACGGAGAGCGGTCTTTCATTTAAAATCTCCACCCACGGTGAAAATCGCGGCATATATATAGAAAAAAACTCAATTGTAAAATCAAATCTTCCGGGAGCGTTCAACACATACAACATAATGGCATCCCTTGTAGCCGTGGCCGGAATCTGCAAAATCAAAATGGAAAGTCTTGTTCCGCTTGTCGAAAAAATCATTCCGGTAAAGGGACGCATGACGGAAATCCACAGGGGACAGCCCTTCGAGCTTATCGTCGATTACGCGCACACACCATCTTCTTTCGAGACAATCTTTCCGCCAATAAGAAAAAGATGCGCCGGAAAAATGATTTCGCTTTTCGGCTCGGGTGGGGAACGTGATTTGACCAAGCGTCCGCTGCAGGGTGAGATTGCGGCCCGATTCTGCGACATCGTGATTTTGACAGACGAGGACCCGCGCGGCGAGGACAGCATGGCTCTTCTTGAAATGATTGCTGTCGGAGCAAGAAGGGAAGGAAAAATCGACGGAAAAAATCTTCTGATGATTCCCGACCGTCCACAGGCAATACGCAAAGCACTTTCACTTGCGGAAAAGGACGACATAGTTCTTCTGCTTGGAAAGGCGCACGAAAATTCGATAATATACAAGGACCACCAGATTAAATATGACGAAATTTCTGAAGCGGAAAAAGCACTTTCGGAAATGGGTTTTAGAGAGGTAGAAAAATGAATGTAGTTCTTTTATACGGCGGACGCTCAGGCGAGCATGACATTTCAATAATCAGCTGCTCCGCTGTTGCAAGAATGGTTGGCGCAAACCACAGCGTAAAATTGATTTCGGTTGACCGAGACGGGAAATGGTATCTTCAGGATGATTCCGCACTGGAGAATCTGAAAAAAAATCCAGACGCGAAACTGGAGATAAATGCGAATCCCAAAAATATTGTATCGGTAGTCCCCGGTGGAAAATCGGAGGGCGCGTTCATCGCAGACGGAAAACCCATTCCGGCGGATGTTGTTTTCCCGGTTCTCCATGGAACAAACGGAGAGGACGGAACTGTCCAGGGACTTCTTGAAATGGCGATGGTTCCCTACGTTGGATGCGGTGTCTTTTCTTCTGCCGCAACCATGGACAAAATCCAGACAAAAATCCTTTGGGAACATGCGGGGCTTCCTGTCGTTCCATACATCTGCCTGACACGTGCTGACATAAATGACGGTAAACGCTACGACAGTCTGGTGGATTCCGCAATCAACACTCTGGGCTTTCCACTTTTTGTAAAACCATGTTCCGCAGGCTCAAGCGATGGGGCTTCGAAGGCAAACAACGCAAAGGAACTTTCGGTCGCGCTTATGGATGCATTTCTGTGGGACAACAAGGTTCTTATCGAAAAGGCAATTGACGCGCGTGAAATTGAATGTTCGGTAACAGGAAACAGTGTCACCGCGGACTTCGACAAACCGTCAACACTCCTAAAGGCCTATGGTCCCGGGGAGATTATTCCGACGCACACATTCTATGACTACGACGCAAAATACAACGATCCAGACGGAGCCGAGCTCAAGATTCCGGCACTTCTTGATGATGAAAAACTGGAGTACATTCGCGAGACCGCAAAAAAAGCGTACAAAACTGTTGACGCATCAGGACTTTCGCGTGTTGATTTTTTCATCGACAAAAATACCGGCAAAATCTACCTGAACGAAATCAACACAATCCCGGGATTCACAAGCATAAGCATGTTCCCGAAAATGTGCGAAAGCGAGGGGCTTGGATTTACTGCACTGCTCGACAAACTTTTTGACGAAGCAATCTGTCGTTACGGTGCAAGGGAGAACCTGAAGACTGTGCGCTGAAAATTAAAAACAATTCCTGCAAACCCAGTCGCAGAACGTGCATGCGTCATCCGTTTTTCCGGCTGGGATTTTTTTTTGTTTTTTGAGGATTTTAATCTGACGTGAAAGCCCCTCCCCATAGCAGATTTTCACCATCCGATTTTTTGCGGCACTTTCCATCACCGCATCAAAACTGTCTGTAATTTTCCCGACAAAAAGTTCCGGATTTTCATTCGCAAATCCACAGCAGGGCGCGATGTCCCCGGTCGGATGAACAAAAAGAACCTGCCCCGGTCCCTCACAAAAATCTTCCCTGAACCATTTTTTACTTTTAAATGCCCGGCTGTCCGTTGATTGGTAGGATTCGGTCTGTATGCTCGCGCCAAGATGGTGTTCGCCGTCAGAAAGAAGCGCAATCCCGCGCCCGGATTTTGAAATGTTTTCCTCATAGCCAAGATTCAGAGCCGACGCAAGCGACTTCAGTTTTTCACAAACATCCCCCGCACCCGCGACACTCTGGATTTCAATGGACCCATCCCCAAAAATCTCCCACACCGTCCGAATGAAAGTTGCGACTCGCTCCTCATCCTGTCCATGAAAAGCGTCGTAGCTCAAGCCAATTTTTCCGTCGTAGCCCGCCTCATAAATTTTTTGCAAATCCATCCGCAGCTCTTCGTTCGATTTCCACCAGTCTCCGTTTGTCATAATCCTGTCGAACAAAAAGGATTCCCCCACCGCATATTTGATTACGCCGCACAAAAAATCCATCGACAAAAATGGTTCCCCGCCGGAAAAACCGATTTTCTCAATCGAAGAGACCTGGGACTCACGCTCGGATTTTAAAAATGTAATCGCGTCCACAGTTTTGAGGCTGCATGGTTTTCTATCCACAAAGCAGTGCGGACAATGGAGATTGCACAAACTCGTAGCGGCAAAAATTATTTCATCTGGATTGAACATGCCACAATTATACTGATTTTGGAAAAACATGAAAAGAATACAGCTTTAAATTGTGGAAGACAAGTGCAAATCAAAAATAAACTTAGAAAGACTCATTCTAAACGAGCAAGCACTTCCATTCCCGACAGGAACCGCGTCAATCAGCATGGTGTGCGGGAATAGGTATCTGACTCCCTTCGGTCGCACCGCACAAATGCTTCTTTGCCACGAACCCTGCCTCCATTGCAGTGCTTGCTCAAACCTTTTTGGACTTTCCATCTCTTGTTTTTGGCACTTGTCTTCCATAATCAGTTTTGAAAAAATTGTAAAAACATATTTTATCTTGAAGCCATGTGATTTAGAGTAACGCAAAATAAAGACATAGGGAAGTCCATATTTGTAATCCGGAGTAGCGGCGGGACATTTGATAAAACTGTGAAAAAAGTATTATAATAGAAGAGATATGACAAGACAGATGATTATGGGAAACCAGGCGATTGCGCTTGGTGCGTTGAAGGCTGGAGTCAATCTGGTTGCGGGCTACCCTGGAACACCGTCCAGCGAGATTATTGAGTTCATTTCAAAATACAGAAAGCAGACGGGAACCTATGTGGAGTGGTCAGTCAACGAGAAGGCTGCCGTGGAGATTGCTGCCGGGGCAAGCTATTCTGGAAGCAGGACCCTTGTTACCATGAAGCAGGTCGGACTGAATGTTGCGAGCGATCCGGTGATGTGCCTGGGCTATGTCGGAGTCGAGGGCGGGATGGTTATTGTTTCGGCGGACGATCCGGGACCAATTTCAAGCCAGACCGAGCAGGACACAAGAAATTTTGCGCAGTTCTCAAAGCTGCCATGCTTCGACCCTTCCACACCGATTGAGGCCTACGAGATGATTCAGGATGCGTTCGAGCTTTCCGAAAAATACCATACCCCGGTTCTGCTTAGACCAACGACAAGGGTTGACCACGCCTACGAGAGCATGGAGATTCCGTCACTTGGTCCTTGCCGCGCTCCCGGAGTTTTTGAGAAGGATTCGCAGCGTTGGGTGATTTTTCCGCGACTGTCTTTTATGAACCACAAAAAGATTTTTGAAAGAAACGAGCACATCCTGCCCGAGGAATTTTCAAAATCAAGATGGAACAAAAAACTTGTGCAGGGCGATGGGACCGGAACTGTTTTTGTCGCCGGAGGGATTTCATATTGCTATATGATGGAGGCACTTGAAAATCTTCGGAGAGAATTTCCCGGAAACAAGATTCTTTCTGATTCAATTGTCCTGAAAATCGGGACACCGTATCCGTTCCCCTATCCGCTTGCCGAGGATGCAATAAAAAATAAGAGCGAGGCGATTGTATTTGAGGAGTTGGACCCTGTCATTGAGCGCAATCTTGTCTATCTTTGCGGAAGAAAAAATCTGACCTGCGCCGTCCATGGAAAAACTGATGGAACCGTTCCCGAGGCTGGGGAGCTTTCCGTTGAGATTGTAAAAAATATTTTGGCGAAACATGCGGGTATTGATTTGGCTCCATTGGTCGCTGGTGAAAAACCGGAGCTTCCTGTCAGGCCCCCAGTTTTGTGCGCGGGATGTCCACACAGGGGTGCGTTCTATGCGGTCAAGCAGGCGATGAAAGGACAAAAGACAGTGTACTGTGGCGACATTGGCTGCTACACTTTGGGAAACGCGAAGCCTCTGGACATGACGGATACCTGCCTTTGCATGGGTGCGGACATCACGATGGCACAGGGATTTTATCACAACGAAAATGACAGGCGGTGCTTCAGTTTTATTGGTGACTCAACTTTTTTTGCCAGCGGAATTACCGGTGTCGTCAACGCTGTCTATAACCAGAGCCGGCAGACGGTGTGCATTTTGGACAACTCGACAACGGCTATGACAGGCCACCAGCCGCATCCCGGAACCGGAATGACAATGATGGGTGAGGTGGTTGAAAAAATCAGCATACCAAAAATCCTTTCGGCGATAGGGGTCTCCCCGATTATCGAGGTGGATCCGTTTGATTTTGAAAAAGCTGTGGCGGCAGTGAAGGAGGCTTCTGATTCCGATGGAGTGAGCGCGATTATTTTCAAGTCGCCATGTATTGCTGTCGCATCAAAACTTGGCTACAGATTCCCCGGAGCAAAATCGCTTGACGGAGAAAAATGTATTGGCTGTCGCAAGTGCATTAACGAGCTTGGTTGTCCGGCGTTGAGTCTTGGATTTAAAACAAATGCACATGGAAAACGGATTGTTGAAATCGACACCGCTCTTTGCACTGGATGTGGACTATGTAAGACAGTCTGCCCTGTAGGCGCGATTGATTAAGGAAAATGTTATGGCAAAAAATATTTTGATTTGTGGAGTCGGCGGTCAGGGAACCGTTCTTGCGGCTAAAGTTATTTCACAGGCGGCGGTGTCCACCGGACAGAAAGTTGTTTCGGCGGAGACAATTGGGATGGCACAGCGAGGTGGTTCCGTAACAAGCCATGTCAGAATTGGTGACGAAGTTTTTTCGCCATTGATTCCAAATGGACAGGCAGATTTGATTATCGCATTCGAGGCATCCGAGGCTGTCAGAAATATTGATTTCCTGAAAAAAAATGGGACGGTAGTTGTGAACACAAAAATTGTCCAGCCGACCACCGCAAGTCTCACTGGAAAAATTTTTGCTGCGGATGAAATGCTTTCTCACTTAAAAAAATCTGGAGCAAAAGTCGTCGCCCTTGATGCGGACCAGATTGCCCGGCGGATTGGAAGTCCAAAGGTTGTGAACATGGTTCTTCTTGGCGCGGCCACAAAGATGGGACTCATTTCCAAAGATGAAATACTTTGTGCAATAAAAACTTTGGTCAAGCCTGATTTTTATGAACTGAATGTGAATGCCGTGAACGAGGGCGAGAAAGTTTCGCTATAGGGAGTGCAATATGGGAAAAATTAAAAATCTTTTTGCGATTCTGAAAAATTCTTTCGGGCGTTTTGCCGGAATGTACATGCTTTGTTTTCTCGCCGCATTTTTTTTGACGCTAAATATTTTTAATCCCGGCTTTGATAAAATATTTCTGCCCCTTGTTCTTGATTTCTCATTTATGATTGTCGCATCCGTTCTGCTCAGACTTGCGTTTGAAAAAATATTTCCCATTGAAAACTCACATTCAAAATCCGCAAGGGTATGGGTCAATGTCATTCCAATTTTGCTTTCCGCCCCGTTCTATTTTTTATGCCGCATGTACAATGACGACTATTTTTCAATGGCCTACTGTCTCTGCGTGGTGGCTATGTTTTTTGGGATTCTGTATTTTCTGGAAATCGAGGCGAAGGAAAAAAATATTCCGAACATAATTGCGAGCGGATTTGTTGCGCTTGTTCTCTGTCTCTGTGTTGGCGGTTCATTCAGCCTGATACTTTTTGCGGTCAACACTCTGATTATGAGCATGGATATTTTAAATTACGAAATTCTTCTGGAGATGTTCTGGATTTTTTCTCTGTTCATGGTTTTTGTTGGTGCGGCAGTTTCGTTTTCGACAAAAAAGTATGAGGAGATTACAATATCAAAAGCATTCAAGGTGATTTTCAATTATGCGATTCTTCCATTGTTCTTTGTCTATCTTTTGGTTCTTTACGTTTATTTTTTGAAATCTATTTTTACCCGCACAATGCCAAGCGGAATGATAAATCCGTTTGTGAGCATCGCGACCGCAGTTTATATGGTCCTTTATTTTTCTCTGGAGCCGTATAAAAATTCTTTGACAAAAATATTTTACAGGCTTGGGGCATTTCTTTTGTTTCCGCTCGTGGGCTTCCAGATTTTTGGATTTGTGATTCGTGTTTCCGCGTATGGATTTACTCCGCCAAGATATTTCAGCATTGTCTATATTTTTGTTTCATCTGTTTTTCTTGTTCTTGCCATTGTGAAAAATATTTCGCACAAAAATTTTCGTGTCGCAAAAATTATTTTTCCGCTTGTCTCATTGATTTCAATTTTGATTTGCATTCCAAAAATAAATGTGATTGATTTTTGCAATCAAAGCATGAGACGGCAGATTGAAAAGATTTATGAAGGCAAGAGCCTTTTTGAAAATGGCAAACTTGTGACAAATAACGCCGCAAATGTTTTCAGTGCAAAAGAGAAAAATCAAATCCGCGACATTGACGGACATATTGTGGATGGAAAAAGCATTCCGTGGTACAAGGAAAACTTTGAAAGCAGCTATGGATTTGAGAACCGTTGGTACAAGGAAGATGATTTGTATGACTTTGGATGTGATTTTATTTTTGAAACAGAGAAGCTTAACCTTGATGTTTCATCTTACAGAACATTGAAAAAGATTTCATCCTCCGAATTGACAATGGGGAAAAATCCAAAACTCATAGTGCATACGGAGTCTGTGAATGGAAATAGAGGTTCATATATTGTTGACGATATGAGTGAATATCTGGAGCGGCCATTCAATGATGTTACGACTCATCTTGATGAGCCGATTTTTATTGACATTGATGAAGATACCAGGCTGGTTTTGACAAGGCTTTTGATTTTACATGATGGTGAAAGCGGCACTTATGTTGACCGATATGTTTATGGATATGTTTTAATAAAATAGGCCTGCTTGGTAATTTTTTATCAGACAGGTTGCGAGTTCTGAATTGCAGAAATACTAGAGCGTCTCTAAAAAACTTAAGTTTTTAGAGGTTCCTACTACATTTTTGGGGTGTGTGTTTATGGGTAAGATTTCGGAGTACATTGGCTCACAGTTTGTGAATCCTCATGGCCTGGTTGGATTTTTTTGTCGCAGGGAAATCAACAGGCAGAATAAAAAGATGTATGAAAAAATTATTTCGCTTGCTGGAGAAAAAAGTTTCCAAAAGATTTTGGACATAGGCTACGAAAATGATTTTATGATAAAAACTCTCGACAAAAAATTTTCACCAGAGATTTTTGGAATCGCCGGCAAAATAAATTTTTCGCAGGACAAATCATCAACACTTCCATTTGAGAGTGAATTTTTTGATGCCATTTTTTCCGTAAACTCAATTTATTTTTGGGACGACACATTGAGGGCCTTGAAAGAAATCCACCGATGCATGAAGGATGGTGCAGTATTTTACAATGCCGTGTACACAAGGGAATGGATGGACTCCCGCAGCTATACGGAACGGGGATTCAAAAAATTTGAGCCGGTTGAATTGATTGTGCTTGGACGTGAGGCCGGTTTTGAAAAAATTCTCGTCCACGAAATTGTCCACCGAAAAAGTTTTGTCGTGGAATATAGAAAATAGTTTCTGGCAGCATTTCCCTAGAATCTTTTCAGCGGGCACTCCGACATTTTTATTTTTCCACACAGTTCGCTGATTCCGGTTGCGGTGAAATAATCGGAGAGAACTTCGCATGTCACACGTGCCTGTGGTCCAATGCAGATTTCCTCAAAAAGATCTGAGTAGCGTATGTCCAGTGATTCGCAGACTTTCCGTAGATTGAGGATGTAGTATTTTTTTATGTTCGTCTCCTCAACAAAAAAATGTGGTTCGCCAAGATATTCGTTTACGTTGTATGGGAGCGATACCAACCGCCATTCTTTTTCGCTTATGAACGATGGATGTTTGAAAAGTGGGGAGCTTGTGACAAGCCTGTTGAATGTTTCCCGAATTTTTTCGCTTGTCCCATTTTTTATCAGGGACGCAATCTCCTGAACGATTTCCAGTTTGTCGCAGTTTTTGGAATAGCTCACTCTGCACAATGGGGCATGTCCCGCATCTCCAATTTTTGCCAGCAGATTTTTGTTGAACGAAATGCAGACACCCAGCCCGCCCTTTGCATATCGTGACCACTGTGCCGCGTCGTCCGCATATTCACTGAAACAGGAGGCATAGCTTGAGAGCCTGTCAAAGTCTTTGAGATTTTCTGTAAACATTTTTTCCATCTGTCCGTATTCGTCTGGGGCAATCTGTTTTTTCACAGCAATCTTCAGCTCGTTTATAAAATACTGCATCTCCTGACTGTCGTTCATGCGCCGAAGATTCCACAGCCAGATTTCCCCGTTTGTGATTATTCCACGCATCGCGTTGAAGTCAGTGTAGTGGTAAAGATTCGTTATGTTATTTTCGCAGATTTCGTCCATGTCGCCTCCAGTTATTATGGAAGATAATTTTTGCTCCATATTTATGGGAACCTCAAAAAGTTCAGTTTTTCGAGATTCCTTTATTTTATTCCTTTTTTTTATCTTCTGCAATTTTTTTTTATTTACATGCAATAAAAAAAGAACTATACTGTTTTTATGAAAAAGAAAGCCCCTAAAAAATTTTTAATTCCGTCCATGATTTTTACATATCTTTTGGTCACCGCGCTGGTTCTTCTTGACTGTTTTGTTGTGAGCGTCCCGTCCATGATTTTGGCTTTTGTTTCCGTACTTGCGCTTGGTCTTTGCGTTGTCTATTGTGTAACTTGTCGTGGCGGAATTCTGCGTCTGGTATCAAAAATATTTTTCTGTGCGCTCACTTTGATTTTTTTTCTTTCCGCATTGTTTTTCGCATTCTGTTTCCCGTACTGGAACAGCGGCACGTTCAGGACAAATGTGAACCTGTCTGTCGATTATGAAACAAGGCTTCCAAAAAATCAGGCACTTGGTGATTTTGATTTTGCGTACCGCTATCTAAAAAAAGTCCATCCGGCTATGCTCGACAAAAATAGCGATGAGTATGCAAAGGTAAGATCCGCCTATGAACGGGAGAGAAAAAATCTTCTTGAATTGGAGACCCTGAGTGTGAATCAACTTGCCCGCTCGATTGAAACTGTTTTTTCAGTTCTGGAGGATGCTCACACAATGGCAATACCGAAGTATTCAAATCCGCATTACTTCAAGGACGTGGATTCGATAAAAAAATCTGGTATGACCTTTGTTGGAATCAACGGAATGGATTACAATGACCTGGTTGTGGAGAGGAGAAATCTTTTCAGCTACGAAAAAAAAGAGTGGGCGCTTTCCTATGCTAAAAATTTTTCCATACAGCTTGAGATGCTTGACTATCTTGGTTTTGACATTGAAAGTGGCGTGACATACACGCTCCAGAGTGCGGACGGAAAAACTGTAAATCAATATGCGGCGAAAGGTGATTTTCTGAGCTACGACGAGTATCTGAAATACAACCAGATTGAAACTTCATCCGGAAATTCGTCCGAGCCTTTTTGTTTTTACACTCTGGATTTTGAACACAGCCTTGCGGTTCTGACTTTGAAATCCTGCATCAACAATTCATATTACAGGGACCTTCTCCGAAAAATGTTCACCGAAATCAAGGACAGCGGAATAAAAAATGTTGCGGTGGATGTGCGTGATAATGGCGGTGGCAACTCGCTTGTTATAAACAGTTTTTTTGAGTACCTTGACATTGATTCTTTCCGTGAATCGACATCGAAGGTCAGGCTTGGACCTTTTGTGCTTGATTTTGATGACGCGCTTGTAAAAAATGTGCGGCAGGATGATTTGCTTTTCCGTGGGAATGTCTATGTGCTTACCTCGTCGGAAAGTTTCAGCTCCGCGATGATGTTCCCGCAGTTTGTAAAGGACAACGGTATTGGTAAAATCATTGGGGAGACTCCGGCGAACAATCCGAATGGCTATGGCGATGTTGTGGCTTATTTTCTTCCGAAGTCCAGAATCTTCATGCAGATTTCGTTCAAAAAATTTTGTCGCGTAAATCAGGACACGACCGAAAAATTTGTGGAGCCTGATTTTCCATGCAAAGCCGATGAAGCCCTGGAAGTTCTGTACGATATTTTGGATGGAAATCTCAAGTGCAATTAGCATTTTGATTTGCACTTGAGACATGGCCGGAATTATCTTCCCCAGGTGAGAATCAAATCGTAGTTGTCTTCACGGACCTCGAAATACTGGTTGTATTCACCGCAAGTTGGACAATATTCTGGTGCTTTGTCGCCAACAACAATGTGTCCGCACTTTAGGCACTCCCAGATTTTTACCTTGCTCTTTTTCAGCTCCGCCTTTGAGTCCTCATCTTTCAGAAGCGAGCGGTAGCGGTCCTCGTGGCGTTTTTCAATTTCAGCAATTGCGCGGAATTTTGCTGCAAGCTCTGGGAATCCTTCTTCCTCGGCAGTCTTTGCAAATCCAACGTACATGTCGGTCCACTCGTAATTCTCTCCATCGGCTGCGGCCTTGAGATTTTCCTCTGTCGTATTGATTCCGCCAAGCTCCTTGAGCCACATTTTTGCGTGCTGCTCCTCGTTGTTTGCGGTCTTCTTGAAAATCTCCGAGACTTTTGCGAGTCCCTCCTTTTCGGCTACGGCAGAAAAATATGTGTATTTGTTGCGCGCCTGCGATTCACCTGCGAATGCCGCCTGCAAATTTTTTTCTGTCTGTGTTCCAGCGTATTTGTTCATTGGTTTCTCCTTCTGATTTGTTTGATTGGTTCCTTATATTATGGGACATAACGGCATGGAATTCAAGATGTATGTGCGTCACCATCTTTTAGTATGCGTTTGCGTTCATACATTTTTTTGTCAGCCCGCTCGAATATGGAAATGAAATTGCTGTCGCCCGGATGGAATTCTGCGTATCCACTGGAGACAACAACTTTTCCTTCCGACTGATTTTTTTCGACCACCGTTTCAAAATTCCTCAAAAGCGACTCGTGCTTTTCGTAATTTTCTCCCTGTATAAATGCGACGAACTCATCGCCACCTATGCGGAAAACCGGGCTGTGCTTGAATGTGTCGCAGATGAGACGGCATCCTTCCTTGATGTACTGGTCCCCGGCTTCATGGCCCATCGTGTCGTTCATATTTTTAAGTCCGTTCAGGTCGAAAACAATGAGTCCAAAATCCTTGAGCGTGCTGTCCGAAATTTTTTTCTCGATTTCACTTTCGGCTTCAAGATATGCGAACTTGTTTTTAACGCCGGTCAACGGATCCGTGTAGGCCATCTGTCTTGCGAAGCCAAGTTCCTTTTCCTGAAGCTCTTCCTTTTTAATCAGCGCCTCCAGCCTCTTGTGCCTTTCCTCTTTTTCATCCTCCAGAACGAATGTATGGAGAAGGCATGTTCCAATTATGTAGCCCATTGAGAAGAACGGAAGCTCTACGAAGATTGACTGCAGCACAAGGAAAATTGTCATCACGAGTCCAAACATTCCAACCACCAGATGCCGGAAGCGGACCTTTCCTTTTGTTCTTGTTGTCACCAGCAGCATGTGGATTGTGGTCATAAGAAAAAGACCGAGCTGCATGAAGTGGCTTATGTATCTTGCAAAATTTGTGTGGTAGCCTTTTTCGTCATACCAGAACACTATTGGAACAAAGATGTTGATAATCAGCGTGACTGCTTCAAACGCAATGAAAATCCATCCGACAACGAAAAGTATTCTGCTGAAAATGTTTTTGCGGTTCAGGTATTCGATAACGTATCTTGTCCACAAAAAAACTGATGTCACCATTGCGATAAAATAAAGCTCCGTCCCGATGAACGCAAGAATCTGTGGCTTGAAGTTTAAAGCAGAGCAGACTCCCCAGAGAATATCGACAAGGTAGTAACCAATTATGCCAATAAGAAAAAAACGGTATGAGCGGTGCGCAGGTATGGCATCGTCCGTGTGTTTTTTCAGTACGTCCTGGTTGTTGATTATGTGCAATATCAAAGCTAAGATTCCAATGCTGGCGTAGTACATAGTCTGGATTTCCTCCTGCAAAACAACCTACCATAATATTCTATCACGGTTTCCGAATTTCCGATAGTGGCAAATGTGGATTTGGGGAAATTCTATTTTTTGTGCTATAATATGGAAAATGGTCATGGAGGCGGTCATGGGAATCAATCTTAATCCGGGAAACGAAACTGTGGTCCATAGCATTGCGCCGGTGTGGAACGGGGAGAGCAGGGTTCTTATTCTTGGAACAATGCCTTCCCCAAAAAGCCGTGAGCAGGGATTTTTCTACATGCACCCGCAGAACAGATTCTGGACAGTGCTTCCTAAAGTCTTTGGCGAGAAACTTGCGCATCCGAACAAATCCGAAGACAAAAAGTCTGCCGTGGACGAGAGGCATGAGTTTCTTTTGCGGCACAGGATTGCCATGTGGGACGTGCTTGCGTCATGCTCAATAAAGGGGGCTTCCGATTCTTCAATCTGCCATGAAATTCCGAACGATTTTTTTCCGATTTTCCGTGGGGCAAAAATCAGCGATGTGTTCTTTACCGGCAAAACTGCATATAATATATGGAAGAAACTTTGCGCGGAGCTTTATGAAAAAGAATTCAATCTCACTTGCAGATGCCTTCCAAGCACAAGCCCCGCGAACGCACGATTTTCTGTGGATATGCTGGTGGAAGAGTATTACGCAATAAAAAAATGTCTAGAAATGTCTAAAATCTCTAAAATATAACAATTTCAGTGAGTTAACTCACTGGATTTTTTTGCAGAAAAGTTTATTTTTATAACTACAATCTCAAAAAATGACGTGCGGGCACGCCAAGGAGAGGTTATGAAAAAAGGCTTGGTTTCAGTATTTTTTTTGATTGCGGCAATGGCTTTTGGCCAGAATAACACGGGCCGCGTAATTATTCCAGAGGCGAACCTGGAATACCATCGAATCAAAAACAACACAGAGGTTGAGATTACGGGATTTACGGATGACTACAGCAAATTCAAGGGTAAGGTGCTTGAGGTTCCTTCAAAAATCCAGGGCTATCCGGTCACCTCAATCAAAAGATTTGGGTACGTAGGGAGCGACAATGGTGGACTTTGGATTCCCGACTGCGTAAAGAGCATAGGGAGATACGCCTTCCAATCATCAAGATTTCCTTCTATAAGGCTTCCGAACGGACTTACCACAATAGAGGTCGGAACATTCAGCGAAAGCTATGTAAAATCCGTTGTCATCCCGGCATCGGTAAAAGAGATAAATGCGGCCGCGTTCATGAACTGCGATATTGAATCCATATCGATTCCCGCGGGATGCACCATATATAGTAGCGATTATGATTGTTTTTTTCCGCTTTCGAAGGGTGTAACAATCTGAAGACCATAATCTTTCCTGCAGGGACCGTATATTTTGACGCAGCCCCAATGATAGAAGAGGATGATAAACATTGGCGGAGTGGGGCAGGTATCTTCAAGCGTTGCAACAATCTTGAGAGCGTTGTCATGCCAAAGGGTTTCGTTCCTGTTTACATTTCCAAGAGCGACTTCAAGGACTACAACCTTTTGAACTACATCCAGGGAGATAAAATAAAAAAGAATTTTAAGTTTGAGGACAGCCTAAGAAATACAAAAGTCAGGAATGCGGCGGTCGTTTACCACGAGGCATATCTTGACGCATACAACAAGGCGATGGCCGCAAAGGATTGGGAGAAGGCGAAAAGCGTCATAAATGAATTCAGCAAAAAAAATCTCTTCGGACTCTTCACTGTCTTCGCTGAAAAGCAAGTGGGACGACATGCTTCTGGATATCGACTGCACAATATATCTTCCGGCATACGTCGAAATGCTGGAGCAGAAAGGCAGCTTTGAAAAAATAGACTCAAAGCTCAAGTTCAAGATTCCGCTGGACAATGATTTATACAAGGATTACAAATTCAACTTTACGGATTCAGAAGGAAACGGACTGTGGTCTGTCGGAAGCACAACTTTTATGTCAAAGATTAAAAAATTCGCGGGAAAAGATTATAGCCTGTACGACAATTATGGGAATCCCTATCTCTATCGAAATCCAACGGACGCAGAAGCCAAAGCGTACAATCAGGTGCGGAAGGATGCCGTGAAGCTCTTCATGGATGGAGCCGCCAAAAATGGTGTGGTGGAAGAAGACAACTACGATTCAATCTTCCTGTTCAAAATCTATCTGGGAAATTCAACATACAATTACGGCAACGGCAAATTTACTATAAAGGATTCCTCCGGCAATGTCTATGCTCTCAGCGAAGAAGATTTCCTCGGCTATGTAAGTGAAGTCTGCGGAATTGACTATAGGCTGAACGGAAAATATAACGGTTCTTACCTCTACGCCAAGGCAAATGAGCTGCTGCAGCTTAAATGTATTTTTGCATTCCAGAACGGGAACCTCCATACAAACCTTGCCTGCAATGTGGATGGCAAATGGATGTATGCCGCCGAGCTTGCGGAATCGAAGGGCGAAATCATTATTAAATCGTTTAGGGCAAAAAAATCCGTGTTCGAAAAAGTCGGACTAAAAACGAAGGATGTAATCAGAAGTGTCGTGCTGATTGATGATTCAGGAAATGAAAGCCCGGTAGATTTGAACAAGCTGCTTAGAATCCAGGCTCCCGCCACATTGAGATTCACTATTGAACGTGGAAGCGGAAAAAAAGCCCAGACAATGATTTTTGATGTCCCCGTGGAATGGAATGGGGATGAAGTAAAAAATCTTCGCCAGGTTGACAGTGAATAATTCGAATGTGGATTATTCACTGTTGCAATGTAAAATCTCCCGTGATGTCTTTTTTTTCAGGGCATCCGGGGGATTTTTTTTAGTATGAGTCCTTATGTACTCCCGCGATGGCTCTTCCTGATGGTTCGTCCATGTTTTTCCAGGCCTCGTCCCATTCAAGTGCTTTTGCTGTTGAGCATGCCACTCCCGCTTCATGCGGAACGACAAGCGCGGCTCCATTGCTTGGGAAAAGTTTTGAGTAGATTTCGCGGTAGTAGTATTCCTCTTTTGTGACCGGGGTGTTTACGGGGAAGCGTATTTCCCTTTGCGCGAATTCCTGGTCGCTTACTTTTTCTTCGGTGATTTTTTTTAGGGTGTCTATCCAGTTGTATCCAACTCCATCGGAGAACTGTTCCTTCTGTCTCCATGCGATGTTTTCCGGAAGAAGGTCCTCGAACGCTTTCCGCAGAATCCATTTTTCCATGCGCTGCTTTCCGTTTTCCAGTCTGATGTTCATCTTGTCGCTGGGGTTTAGGCTCATTGCTGTGTCGATAAAATCTTTGTCCAAAAATGGTACGCGGCCTTCTACTCCCCATGCCATGAGTGATTTGTTTGCGCGCAGACAGTCGTAGAGGTGGAGCTTCCCCATTTTGCGTACAAGCTCCTCGTGGAATTCTTTTGCGTTTGGTGCCTTGTGGAAATACAGGTAGCCGCCGAACAGTTCATCGCTTCCCTCGCCGGAGAGGACCATCTTTATTCCCATGGACTTTATGACGCGGGCGAGCAGATACATCGGTGTGCTTGCCCGGACAGTTGTGATGTCGTATGTTTCTATGTGGTAGATTACATCGGGGAGTGCGTCAAGGGCTTCCTGTATTGTGAAGTGGACCTCATGGTGCACAGTGCCAATATAGTCCGCGGCTTTTTTTGCGGCAACAAGGTCGGGGCTTCCCTCAAGTCCAACGGCGAACGAATGAAGTTGCGGCCACCACGCGCTTTCCCTGCTGTCGGTCTCCACTCTTTTTTTGCTGTACTTCTGTGTGACGGCTGCTATTATCGAGGAGTCGAGTCCACCGCTGAGAAGAACACCGTATGGAACGTCGCTCATGAGCTGGGATTTTACGGCAGCCTCAAGTCCGTTGCGAACTTTTTCGATTACGCTTGGGTTTATGATTTCACCTTTGTCGTCCGTTGCGCGGGGTGATGACTTTACATTGTCGAAATCTTCCCATGGGCGATTGTACCATCGGATTGTCTTTCCGTTGTTTTGCGAGGGGGGCGTTACGGGGGCGTGGCTCTGGTTTGCGCAAGCCGAAACTGTTTGGTCTGCCCCTGTAGAGGGGGTAGCGGCCAACGTAGTGGACGCGGGGGGGAGACTTCCCCCTATGGAAGATGAATCGGGGGCCGAAAATCGACTTGGGCAATTTCCGGGTAGTGAGGGACTTGTGTCCCGAACGGAGAGACTTCCCCCTTCCGCTTGATTTTTATTCCAGAGGTAGCTTCCGTTTGGAAATTCCTCCACGGCAACACAGTCGGACTCAATTGCCTTTAGCTCGCTCGCGACATAATATCGGCCTGCCTTGTCCCAGCCCTGGTAGAGAGGAATCACTCCAATTTCATCACGCGCAACAAGGTAGCTGTCGAGTGTGGAGTCGTATAGCGCAAAAGCGAATATGCCGGAGAGCTGTTCAATCATTGCGGAAAAATCCATGCCCGCCGCAAGATATTTTTTGTAGAGAGGGATTATAACTTCGCAGTCGCTCTGTGTTTTGAAACTGTAGTCGGGGAATTTTTTTCTAAGCTCCTTGTGGTTGTAGATTTCACCGTTGACCGCAAGAATGATTTTTCCGTCGTCGCTAACAAGTGGCTGCTTTCCGCTCAGAGGGTCAACTATCGCGAGACGCTCGTGACTGAGGATTGCGTTTTTTCCAGTGTAGACTCCGCTCCAGTCCGGTCCACGGTGTCGGATTTTTTTGCTCATCTCCAGCACCCGGGAACGAAGCTCCTCCCTGAGTCCATCAGCAATTGGCTGTCCGCCCGCGTTCAAATCAAATGCCCCGACAAATCCGCACATAAAAACCTCCAGTCCTTGGTCAAAAAAAAAGGCCGTGGACATAATCCCTGTGTGAACAAAGACTATATCCACGACCTCTTTGCCGTGATATTGGATTCATATTATCCAAATTGAATTGGAGTGTCAATATTGGGCATCCCTGAAACTGAAGTTTTAAGTTCCACTGTTGTTTGTGGGGGCAGGCTACTTCACAAAAAAATTATTTTGTGCTAGATTATGGCAGTCGATGGTGACACTGTTTTTGATTGCGGTGTCGCCATTTTTTTTGCGCTGAACGAGGTTAGAAAATGCCGCTGAATAAAAACATCCACAAGGTTTTGATTATTGGCTCCGGTCCCATTGTTATTGGTCAGGCCGCCGAATTTGATTACGCAGGAAACCAGGCATGCAAGGCTTTGAGGTCGCTCGGTCTTGAGGTGTGCCTTGTGAACTCGAATCCCGCGACTCTTATGACGGACCCTGAGATGGCGGATGAAATCTACATGGAGCCTCTGAACCTTATAACCCTGGAGAGAATTATCGAAAAGGAAAAACCGGACTCGCTTCTTTCGACCCTTGGCGGACAGACCGGTCTCACTCTTTCGATGGAGCTTGCTAAGTCAGGATTTCTGGAGAGCCATGGTGTGCGTCTTCTTGGTGCTAGACCAGAGACAATCGACAAAGCGGAGGACAGACAGATTTTTAAGGACACCATGGAGTCGATAGGGGAGCCTGTGATTCCGTCGAAGGTTGTGACGAGCTACGAGGATGCGGTGGATTTTGTCCACAACGAGATTGGTTTTCCTGCGATAATCAGACCGGCCTTCACTCTTGGCGGAACTGGCGGTGGAATTGTAAAGAACGACAGGGAGCTGGACGAGATTGCGCACAACGGACTCCACCGTTCCCCAATTCACCAGATTCTTGTTGAAAAGTGCATATCCGGGTGGAAGGAAATTGAGTTCGAGGTGATGCGTGACTCCACCGGGAATGTGATAACCGTCTGCTCCATGGAAAACTTTGATCCCGTGGGAGTGCATACAGGCGACTCGATTGTTATTGCCCCGACCGTTACCCTTGCCGACCGGGAGTATCAGATGCTCAGAAGTGCCGCGCTGAACATAATATCCGCTCTGGAGATTGAGGGTGGATGCAACTGTCAGTTTGCGCTGAACCCCGACAGCTTTGAGTATGCGGTGATTGAGGTGAACCCACGTGTGTCGCGGTCGTCCGCATTGGCGAGCAAGGCAACTGGATATCCAATTGCGAAAGTGGCTGCCATGATTGCGGTCGGTTTTACGCTGGACGAGATTCCAAATTTTGTTACCAAAAAAACGAAGGCATGTTTTGAGCCTGTGCTTGATTATGTCGTCGTGAAGATGCCGAAATTTCCTTTCGACAAATTTGTTTACGCATCCCGGAAGCTTGGAACACAGATGAAGGCGACAGGAGAGGTTATGGCGGTTGGTCAAAATTTTGAGGAGGCAATTTTAAAGGCTGCGAGAGGACTGGAGATTGGCGTGAAGGATTTGACCCTTCCAAGTTTTGAAAAAGAGGGCGACCAGAAAATCCGTGAGCGAGTGGGGCAGTGCACCGACCAGAGAATCTTCGCAGTCTACCAGGCGTTGAAGCGTGGCATAATGAGCGTGGACGAAATACATTCGGTCACAAAAATTGACAGATGGTTTTTGCGCAAACTGGAAAAGATTGGCCGGACACAGAAGGATGGTGAACTTCTGTACCAGCCGCGCTCGTTCAAAATGGTTGACACCTGTGCGGGAGAGTTCGACGCGGAGACTCCCTATTTTTATTCAACAACGTCGGGTGAAAATGAGGCCGAGCATTTTTTGAATGAGAGAAGGTCTTTGGGGAACGCTGTCTAATACATGAAGCATTGGTCAGCGGTCGGAAAGTCCTGAAAGTTCCCTTGCCTTTGACTCTACAGCTGCCGCAAGTTTTTCGGGGTCGTTTTTGTTTTTGGTGATTATCCGCACAAAGACGCTCCCCGCTACAATTGCCTCGACAGAATCCGCCAGTGCCTTAGCCTGGTTTCCGTTCGAGATTCCAAATCCACCGTAGACCTTGCTTCCACCCTCGGCGACCTTTTTCAAAAAAGAGACAGTGCCTTCGTCAATTTTTGTTTCCGTTCCGGTGATTCCAGTTCTGAGTGCCGCATAGATAAACGGAAAGCCAGAGTGCGCAAGTTTGTGCAGTCTCTCTTTGCTCATCGATGGTGCCGCGACAGGAATGTTTGTCATACCGTTTTTTTTGCACGCCTCCGTAAGTCCTTCGTCAAAATCAAATGGAAGGTCGGGGATTATCATTCCGCTCACTCCAGATTCGGCTGCCCTTTTGCAAAATGTCTCTACCCCCGGGGTGTATACAAGACTTCCGTAGCTCATCAGGTAGATTTTTGTTTCCGGGAATTCCTTGTGGACTTCCGAAATGAATTTTAGTCCGTCCGCTGTTCTGTATTTTCTACCAAGAACCTCGGTGCAGGCAGTCTGTATTGCTGGTCCGTCCGCGCTTGGGTCGGAGAATGGCAACTGTATTTCAAGAATGTCCGCCCCTCCTTTTATAAGTGAACGTGCAACTGTCATCGCAAGTGCATCGGTGGGGTATCCAGCAACAAGGTGGCTCATCAATTTTATTTTGCCCATAATTTTTTCTCCCATGTGTGTTTTTTTTAATGCGGGCGCAACCGCCACAAGTGGCGGTCGGGTGTTACGCACTTCGCTAACGCTCATTCCTACGTTTCACTTCGGAAATGCTACGCATGTGCTCCATACCCTTGCGCGGAATCTATTTGTTCAGCGTAGCCTGCTTGTTTTTTTCTCCCATGATTTTTGCTTCATGGATATCTGTTCCGCCCTCAAGCCTTTCAATCTCAGCGTGGAGAAAATCAAGCCACTCGTTCGGTCGGAAGACTGGGCTTGTTATAAAAACATCCTTGTCCCCGCGTCCGCTCATGTTGATTATAATAGCCTGGTCCTTTGGAATTTCGCGTGCGATTTTTAATGCTGCGGCTCCAGCGTGTGCGGACTCCAGCGCAAAAAGTATACCCTCGTTCCTTGCAAAAAATTTTACCGCGTCAAGAGCATCCCTGTCCAGGACTGAAGTGAATTCAACCCGGCCCTTTTTTCCAAGTGCAGCAAGCTGCGGTCCAATCCCGCAATAATCAAGACCAGCGGAAATCGAGCGTGTGGGCAGGGCCTGTCCATCCTCGTCCAAAAGGAAGCGACTCTTGTAGCCCTGCATGATTCCATCCCTCGCAGCGTTTCCTGTCATCCGGCTTGCGTTCTCCCCAACATTCGGACCAACTCCACCGGCCTCAGCTCCAATCAGTCTTGGACTCTTTTCATTTATGAATGGCTCAAAAAATCCAATTGAATTCGAACCGCCTCCAACACAGGCGACCATCGCTCCAATTTTTATTCCACGCTCCTCTGCCTGTTTTTTTACTTCACGGCCAATCACGCTCTGGAACTCCCTAACGATGTCCGGAAATGGTGCCGGTCCAAGCGCGCTTCCCAAGACATAGTGGGTGGTGTCGGGATTTGCAGCCCAGTCTCTCATTGCCTCATTAACAGCATCCTTCAATGTACGGCTTCCGCTTGTCACTGGATGAACCTTTGCTCCATAAAGTTCCATTGCCGCCACATTTGGCTGCTGCCGTCTCACATCAACCTCGCCCATGTAGATTGTGCAGTCGAGACCAAGCTTCGCACACGCAGCGGCTGTCGCAAGTCCATGCTGCCCGGCTCCTGTTTCCGCTATGATTCTTTTTTTGCCCATGCGTTTTGCAAGGAGGCACTGTCCAATCGCGTTGTTGATTTTGTGCGCACCCGTGTTCGCAAGTCCCTCGAGCTTTATGTAAATCTGTGCGCCGCCCAAAAGTTTTGTCGCTGTTGGTGCAAAGTAAAGTGGAGTCTCCCGTCCAATATAGTCGCGCCGGATTATGTCAAGCTCTTCAAGAAAATCCTTGTCCTTCATCGCATCCGAAAATGCAATCTCAAGTTCATCGAGCGGTCTGCGCAAAACCTCCGCAACATATTTTCCGCCAAAATTGTCAAAAAATCCATTGTCCGAATGGCTAGTGTTCTGTTCCATGCTGTCCCCTAAAGTTTCTTCGATTAAATTGTGTCCTTTTGAATATCGTTTCTATAATTTTGCACGAAATAACCCCTCTGTCAACAAAAACAGGTTGTGCATTTTTTCCTCATCCTTGATTCCAATCTCTCCATCGTTTTCAATTCCACTGGAGACATCGATAAGTTCGCATCTTAATTTTTTGTGGACATCGCAAATGTTCATGGCGTTTATTCCTCCGGCGACCCACATTGAGCTTGTGTCGCAGCATGCCGCGTTGTTTTCGCAAATATCCAAATCCTTGTCCGAAATTCCTCCGGAGCAGTGAAGGTCCAGGAGAATACGCATCTCGCCTCTCTCAAAAAGCGAAACATATTCCGCCATGGATTTTACAGCAAAATAGTGAGGAAGCTCCAGAATCTCATCGGGGATTTTTTCATAAGGAATGTTGTGGAACTGGAGAACATCAAACGCTCCGTCTTTTACAAGCTGGACCGCTGTTTTGCTTTCCTCCGATTCCATTTCAGTGATTACCGCAACCTTTTTTGTTTTTAAGATTTTGAGACCGGGGAGCAATTTTTTTAGCCGCCCGTCATGGCTCACGCTGCGTGGAAATGCTGATGAAAAAATGAATCCCAAAAAGCTTGCGCCAAGATTGTTCGCAAGAACCGCATCCTCAATTCTGGTTATTCCGCAGATTTTTATTTTGGGAATACCGTCCACCGACTTCGCATAATTTTTCCAGAACTCGGCATTCCTGTTTAGCTTTGCACCCATAAAGGATTCGACCAGACTCTTTCTTATGGAAGGATTTTTTGCGGCCGCCTCACCAAGCAAAAGTCCCGAGAATCCCAGCGAGCCGACAGCTTTTGCGCACTCACATTTTGTGACTCCGCTTTCAAAAATAATTTTTGCGTTTTCTCCCATTATGCTCTTGATTTTTTCAATCATCATGCAGGGGCGGAGCAAATCTATTTTAAAGTTTGAAAGGTTCCGGCTGTTCACTCCGCATACAAATTTTTTCCCATTCACTTTGCCCATGACGAATTTCAGTTTGTCCAAATCATCCTCGCCACGGATTTCAATCAACGCGGACATTTTAAATTTTTCAACCGCGCGTGCCATTTCCAAAAATGTTTCAGTGTCAAGGATACGAGCAATCAGTAGAACCGCATCCGCTCCCGCGCGATATGAAATTTCAATCTCGTCCGCCGACAAAAGAAAGTCCTTCCTCAAAACGGCTGGAGCGGGTGAATGAGTTTCAGACTCAAAATCATCCACCGCAAGACACACGTTCATCAAATCGGAAAGGGAACCTTTGAAATAGTTCTGCTCCGTAAGACAGCTGACGGCCCCCGCACCCGACTTTGAATATGAGAGAGCGGTCTGGTATGAATCAAGATTCGGAGAAATGTCTCCCTTGCTTGGGGATGCACGTTTCACTTCAAGAATCACGCCCCTGTCTTTCAAAAATGGATGCACGGGTCTGTTTCTTTTTTTTGGCAATTGTATTCCAAAATCGGGTCCAAGTTTTTCAATGTCCGCGCGACGTTTTTCAATAATCTCTGTAAGAATGTTGTTCATGCTCTGCCCCGGTTTTTATGCGCTTTGTTTTTCATCCGCGTTTAGTTCTTCGCTTGTCTTCTGGATTTCCTTCAGCTTTGCCATTGCCTTTCCAGAATCAAGAGCGTCCAGCGCCATTTTGTATCCGTCCTTAAGTGTCCTGGCTTTTCCGCAGAGATAGAGCACGGCCCCAGCGTTCAGTCCAACCGCATATCGGATTGTCTTTCGTCCTCTGCCATTCAGAACTTCGAGTGCAAGTTTTGCGTTGTCCATTCCGTTTCCACCGTAAAGTTCGTTTTCATCCGCATCGGTGATTCCAAAATTTGCAGGGTCAATCATGTACTGATTTTCGTTTCCCTTTTCGTCAATCTGGTAGACATTTGTGATTGCGCATGGAGAAATCTCGTCGTATCCGTCCACTGAGTTTACGACCATCACACGTTTTGCTCCAAGCGATTTTGCGGCATGGGCGTAATCTTTCAGAAGCTCTTTTGAATATACACCAAGGACCTCGAACTCCGCGTTTGCAGGATTCAGAAGAGGACCAAGCACATTGAAAATTGTTTTGATTCCGAGAGCCTTTCTGATTGGTGCGGCGAATCTCATTGCAGAATGGTAGACCGGTGCCATTAAAAATCCGAATCCAGTTTTTTTGATAAGCTCCGCAGTCTTTTCCGGTTTCGCCATTATGTTGATTCCGAGTGCCTCAAAAAAATCTGCCGCTCCTGATTTGGATGAGACAGCACGGTTCCCATGTTTCGCCATTGCCTGTCCACAGCTTGAAGCTACCAGTGCCGACATCGACGAAATATTGAAAGAACCTTTTCCGTCTCCACCTGTTCCAACAATTTCCGCAAGTCCCTGACTTTCCAGAGGGAACTTTGTTTTTTTCGCAAGCATGACCTGCGCGGCTCCAGACATTTCGTCCGCTGTCGGAAGTCCACGTGAGGCCATCGCTGTCAAAACGGATGAAGCAATTTTTTCGTCCATTGTTCCGTCAGTGAGTTCGCTTATGAAATTTGCGGTCTGCTCTCTGCTCAACGGTTTTTTCTGGTCGATGAGCTGGTTTAAAATCAGCACGTGCGAAATATTCTCCCGGCTGTAGTTCAAGAATGCCTTGAAAAGTGCGTCACCTTTTTCGCTCGCAATTGACTCGGGATGGAACTGCACTCCCTCAATCACCATGGACTTGTGGCGGATTCCCATTATGTCGCCGTCCTTTGCTCGTGCCGAGATTTCAAAATCCTGGGGGAGACTTTTTTCTTCAACAACAAGAGAGTGGTAGCGGGTGAAATTTCCCTTGGGACCAATGTTTCGGAAAATGCCCCGACCGTCCGTTTTTATTTCCTCGACAATTCCATGGCGGATATATTTTGCGCCGACAATGTTTGCTCCAAAGGCAGCGCCAATTGCCTGATGCCCAAGACAGATTCCAAGAATCGGGATTTTTCCCGCGAAGTGTTTGATTGCTTCTATTGAAATGCCAGCTTCCTGTGGTGTGCCGGGTCCTGGTCCGATGATTATGTGGCTTGGTTTTTCCGCATCGATTTCTTCGACACTCGCTTCCTCCGAACGGAAAACTTTTACACAGTCGCCCGAAACTCTCTCCAGGCTCTGCACAATATTGAATGTGAAACTGTCCTTGTTGTCTATGAACGCAATCATTGGAATCTCCTTGCTTCTATTTATAGAAACATTATAAGAGAAAAAGCTGTTACTGTCAATAGAAACACGAAAAAATTTTTAAAACAAAAAAAGGCCGGTCCATTGTGAACCAGCCAAATTTTTTTACGGTAATTTTTAAATCTCTGCCCTGAGTTCCTTTGCTGCCTGGACCAGATTTGCAAGGCTCGCTTCCGTTTCCGCTTCCCCGCGTGTCTTTAATCCGCAGTCTGGATTGACCCAGAGCTTTTCCTTCTGCACTTTCGAGAGCATTTTTTTCAGCGCGTTCTTGATTTCGTTGACCGACGGAACTCTGGCGGAATGGATGTCATAAACTCCGGGACCAACCTCCGTTCTGAAATTGGCCTCCCTCAGTGCGTCCAGAATTTTCAAATCCGCACGGCTTGCCTCAAATGTGATTACATCCGCATCCATTGCATCTATGTCACGGATTATGTCATTGAACTCGCTGTAGCACATATGCGTGTGAATCTGAGTGTCGGCTTTGACTTTCGCATGGACAAGCCGGAAAGCTGGAATTGCCCAGTCAAGATACTCTGTGTGCCAGTCCGCGTGTCTTAACGGAAGTTTTTCCCTCAGAGCGGCTTCGTCAATCTGGATGATTCGTATTCCATTTTTCTCAAGGTCCAGGACTTCACTTCTAATGGCGAGGGCAATCTGCTGTGCCTGCTCCTTTAAACTTATGTCCTCACGTGGGAACGACCAGTTCAAAATTGTGACAGGCCCGGTCAACATTCCCTTGACAATTTTTTTTGTCTGACTTTGGGCAAACACCGACCATTCAACAGTCATTGGCCCCCGGCGACTCACATCTCCCCAGACGATTGGAGGTTTCACGCATCTAGTTCCGTAGCTCTGGACCCATGCGTTCTGTGTGAAAATGTATCCGTCAAGCTGGGAGCCAAAATATTCAACCATGTCGTTGC
>DGGQ01000087.1 GCA_002392275.1 Treponema sp. UBA3870 | reverse complement strand
GTTTTTGGTTGGCAAAAGCTCCATAATCAGGGAGATAGAGCGGACCGTGGACGAGATTGCCGGAACCGACACATCCGTTTTGATTTCGGGTGAAAGCGGTGTGGGAAAATCTGTCTTTGCCCGCCGTCTGCATCTGAAAAGCGAGAGGAGGGACCGTCCTTTTGTGCGTGTGAACTGTGCCTTCGGTGCGGACTCTTCCGTTGATCTGCGCACTGTTGCCGGAGGGACCGTTTTTCTTGACGAAGTTGGGAGCCTTCCACTCGAGGACCAGGACCAGATTCTGAATCTGATGCGCGACGGAACATTTGGCTCTCCAGGGGGCATACGTGTGGTTGCGTCAACGAGGGTCAACCTGGAGACTCTGGTTCAGAGGGGCCTTTTCCGTGAGGATCTGTGCTACAGGCTGAATGTTCTCCCATTGAACGTACCCCCGCTAAGAAAGCATACGGAGGACATAATCCCCCTTGCGGAGTTTTTTTTGGAAAAATACAGGCGGACCCATAAAAAAAATGTCGAGGGATTTACGGGCGGCGCTCTGTCCTTTATGGAAAGCTATCCTTGGCCTGGAAATGTGGCCGAGCTTAGGAATGTTGTTGAGAGGGCCTGCATGTTGTCGGTCTCCCGGCTGATTACTGCTGAGGATTTTTCAGGTCCGAATCCGAAAGTCCGTACAGATGTTTCTTCGTCCGTTGCCGCAGGAATTGAGTCCGCTCCTAACCTGAACGACAGAAGCCTGAGGACTGCTGTTGGCGAATTCAAGAGGGAGTACGTCACAAAAATACTTGCCGAGGAAAACTGGAACCAGACCGCCGCCGCAAGAACTCTCGATGTTCAGCGGACCTACGTTTCAAAATTGATTGCCGACCTTGGAATCACCAGGGATGGACGCTAAATTCCGCCTGAAAATTGGCAAAAAATCATCAAGATTCGGTCGCGGGGTTTTGACAAAAAAATCAATTTCCTATATAATCTTTTGACCTAGGGTGGTCTTGAAAATTTGTTTTCGATTGGCGACCCAATTGCTTTTGGAGAAAAAAATGGCTAACGTTCTTACATTGGAAAAGAAAAAAGAAATCACCAGCGCGGAGAAAAAGGTCAACGGATTTATGACCCGCAACAGGAAGCCCATCTTGGTTGTGGCAATTGTGCTTGTTCTTGCCGCCATCGGTATATGCGTATATGTAGGAATTATGGACTCGCAGCGCAAGGCCGGGATTGCCGCGGTTGATGAGATTGAATACAAGTATAAGAATGGCTTTGACGCTCTCACCGAAGAGGAGATTGTCGCAAGGCAGAACGATGCTATGGCGTCTCTTTCTTCCTACACGGCAAAAAAGGGTGTCGTCGGGGTCCGCGCAAACATGCTGGCGGCTGAAATTTCATTTGCAAAGAAGGACTACCTTGGAAGCAAGGACTTCTGGATTGCCGCAGCCGAGGCTGACACAAAGGCGTACACAAGCCCAATCTGCTACTACAATGCTGGTGTCTGCTATGAGGAGAGCGGTGACAACCAGACTGCCGCCTCATACTTCCAGAAGGCCATCGACAACGACAGTTTCCTGATGGAGCCAAGGGCCCTGTTTGGTATTGCACGCGCAAAGGAAGCCTCCGGTGATTATGCTGGAGCCGCGGAGTCATATCAGAAGATGCTTGACGACTTCAGCACCGACGAATGGACAGATTTGGCACAGACACGCCTGATTCAGCTCCAGATTGAAGGAAAGGTCAGCAAATAAAATCTGCAAGGGATGCCATGAAGATAAGGTCGAAAAAAAATCTACCAGTATTTTTATGCTTCGTGGCAATCCTCCTTGTCGCTGCCGTTTCGGGGTGCGGTCTTGACAATTATTACTATCTTGACATGCCACGCTCGGACGGTCATACAGCGACTGTATCGGACGACATGCTAGAAAGCTATTTTTCATTTCAAACGAACGAAGAAAGCAGCACGGGCAACAACAGCGACTATTTCAATCCCTCGTCAGACTTTATTTTTCTGGGAACGGAAGTCTACTACAAAATCTACAGCAGCCAATCCGCGATGACGAGTGTTCAAAGTTCCGTCAGCAGCATGATTTCGAATACAAGCACGTACACATCCGCCTCGGACTATCTCATTTTCACGAAGGGCTACAAGGCTCTTACCATAGACCAAGGCGTTCTGGACCCATTGATAAAGAGCGGGTCCGGTCCAAGCAACAGGCATGTGTACATAAGGCTCTGCGACTGGGGCGATTTTCAGGACTACCAGGACGGAATATGCGTTGGAACTTCAGCGATTACCAACTGGTCAGACTCCAATGCCCTGAAAGTTGATGGCCAGGCGGTGCATCCATGGAGGACAGGCTCTCTTGGTGGTTTCGAGTTTTCAAAGTCGGCCAACCCTTCATGTCCTGTGCCCAAAAATGGCGACCCCGATGTGGACACTTCTTCAGGTGCTGCAGAAGGGGGAGTCTGGTATGTTGATATGTACGCGGTATCTGTCGGAAGGGACACAACCTACACCGAATCCTACAGCCAGCCGCTTTTCCTTGGTGCAGTCAAAATAGTGGAAGTGGACTAGGAAAATTGCGTTTAGCGCTTGACAATCCGCTTTATGATAACTCGTCTCTCCGTTTTGGTCCCTAAACAAAAAAAACGCCGCAAATCTGTAAAAGACCTGCGGCTCTGACGCGTGCCCGACTCGAACGGGCGACCCTCTGCTTAGAAGGCAGATGCTCTAATCCAGCTGAGCTAAAGCGCCATGAACTGTAATATATCACATATTAAAAATTAGTTCAAGAGCCTGAATCAAGGACCCTTGCTTTTTTTATTTTAATTTTTGGGTTCTTTTGTTCCATCGAGTAGATTGCGTCTTCCAATTTGGCTTTTTTCCCGTCCCCAAAATCAAAAAGATCCTGCTGGTCCGGGAGATTCCTGTCCTCGACATTGCAGCATGCCACCCCAATCAGCCTTACTCCGCGTCCTTTTTCGTATTTGCGCTGGAAAAGCGACCTGCATCTTGCGAACATGTCGTCGGCGTTCATTATGGACCGGTCCTGCGTCTCCTGTATGCTGACCGTAGTAAAATCCTCGTACCGTATTTTCAGCATGACAGTTTTTGAGCGCACGTTTTCCTTGTGCATCCTGAAGAGCACGTCCATTGAGAGTGTCATTATCGCGGTCTCGATTGCGTACTCCTCGTCCAGGTCTGTGTCGAATGTGGTCTCCGAGCTGATTGAATGGCTTTTGGGTTCCGATCCGAAATCCATTTCGTGATTTCCCCTGACGGCGTTGTAGAGGAAGGTCCCGGTGCTGTTCCCGAAAATGGTTCTAAGTAGCCTAATGGATTTTTCGTGGACATCCATTGTTGTCCTGAATCCAGCGGACCTTAGATGCTCCAGGGTCTTTGTGCCGACTCCCCAGACTTTTTCAAGCGGAAGCGACAGCATGAATTTTTCTTCGCCGCCCTGTGGAATTTCTGTTAGACCGTCCGGTTTGTTCAGCCCCGACGCAATCTTCGCAAGATACATTGTCGGCGCAAGCCCCACGCTGACTGTGAGTCCAGTTTTTTCTTTAACCTCGTTCTTGATTTTTTTTGCGACTCCGAGGGGATTTCCGAAAAGTCTTTCGGTCCCGGTCAGGTCTATAAAGGCCTCGTCCACCGAAATCTGTATTACGGTTGGCGAATAGTTTGAGAAAAGCGACATCACCTCCTGGGATTTTTCGCTGTATCGCGCATAGTTTCCACGGACAAAAACAGCGTTCGGGCAGAGTTTTACGGCGGTGACAAGCGGCATGGCTGAGTGCACTCCGTATTTTCTCGCCTCGTAGGATGCTGTGGAAACAACGGCCCGTCTGTCCCCTGGAATTCCACGGACAATCACAGGTTTACCTCGGTACTCCGGATGGTCCAGCTGTTCGACCGAAGCAAAAAAAGCGTCCAGGTCTATGTGGGCGAAAACTTTGTCCATCAGAGGCCTCCGATGGTGGAAGCAGAATCTGCCTGTGGTTCCGTCCTCACCGTGTGGGTGTCCTTGAAGATTATGTTCCTGTGGTCCTTGTCCAGAATGTAGGCCTCGACAGTGATTTTGCTTGCCAGGCTCTTTGCCGTCGAATAGATTAGCTCCAGCCGCCCGGAAGGATAGTCG
>DGGQ01000164.1 GCA_002392275.1 Treponema sp. UBA3870 | reverse complement strand
AAATAAAAATAGCCTAGTTTTTTGTTGACAGTGGTGGAAAGATGGAATAACATAACAGGTGTTATGTCGGATGAAAAAATTTCGGAAACCAAAATCAACATAATCAACGCCGCAAAAAAGGAGTTCCTTGAAAATGGCTACAAGGATGCCAGCCTCAGGCACATCTGTAAAAACGCGGGTGTCACAACCGGTGCGCTGTACTTTTTTTTCAAAAACAAGGAGGAGCTTCTGGACACAATTCTCGGTCCACTGATTGACGGCTACAAAAAACTTGTGCGGAGTCTTTTTACAAAGGACGGGTCCGGGGAATCGCAGAACGGCGACAGCATGATGATTGAGTACCTCTACAAAAACAGGGAGGCCGCGATAATTTTAATCGACTGCTGCCGCGGAACAAAATACGAGACTCTGCTGGGGACAATCTACAGCGGAATGAAGCATGGATTTGAGTCAATGTTCAGGGCCGGCGGAATTGATGATGTTGATGGAAAGCTCGTGGAGATTCTGGCCTCAATGAAGATGAAGGGCTACCTGAATCTTTTGAAGAGCGACTACGGGACATGCGAGCTAAAAAAAATTGCGCAGTCTCTTGGTGCTTACTGGGATTCCGGTTTTTTTGCCCTTGTAAATGTGCTGAAAAAAAAATGACTAGACCTGTTCTATTTATAAAAAATTATGGAGGATTTTATGTTTGTTGATTTCAAATACGAACCGCTGATTGAGGATTTCTACGCTGATGGCGAGATGAAAATTGAGTCTGTCCTGAAGATTCTGGAAAACGCCGGAAACAGACATTCGGATTTGGCGGGGAACCACAATATCGAGGGAAGCTCCAACGGTATGGCATGGATTTTGACCGACTGGTATGTTGAGATGGACTTTCTTCCAAAATATGGTTCATCAATTTTGGCAAAGACATGGAGCCAGGGGGCCACATCAATTTTTGGCACCTCTCGAGATTTTGAGTTTTACTGCGACGGAAAAATCTGCGGGAAGGGAACGACAAGGTGGGTTCTCTACGACATCCAGTCATCCCGCCCCAAAAAAATAGAGCAGGACCTGATTGAAAAATACGGGCCTGAGAAGCTGTCCGTTTTTGGTGATGCGAAACTTCCAAAAATTTCTGTCCCGGAATCTTTTTCAAATGAGATAAGCCTAAGGCCAAGGCGCAGCGACATTGATTTCAACTCGCATGTCCACAATCTTGTCTACATCGATTACGCAATGGAGACACTTCCTGGAGATGTCTACATGAAACATGATTTCAGAAAAATCCGAATAAACTATAAGGCCGCGGTAAAAGAAGGAGAGGAAATTGTCGCCCGCTATGCAGAACTTGATGGCGGCCATACCGTCTGTATTTTTGGATGCGATGGCAGTTTGAAGACATCAATAAGAATCAACTAGGGAATGTTGATTAATACGGGAAGCATCAATCAGCATTCGGATTATTCGGTGTTAACCTAGTGAAAAAATCTGGCATTATCGGATGCGCGGAAATTCTGGTGTCTGGATAATACCAGATTTTCATCTCATGGCCTTGTATTCGGACAGTTTTTTTAGGTACTCCTCACCCATGTCGCTCAACGGACTGTCCCGCCTTGAGATATATCCAATCTGCATTTTTTCGTCCGAATCCAGCTTTATGGCGCAGTAGTCGTTCCCGTTCAGTTCTTCGCAGATAATTCCCGAGCAGAATGTGTAGCCGTTCAGCCCCTTCATCAGATTGAGCAGAGTCGCCCGGTCATTCCCGTGGATTATTTTTTTGTACTCATAGGTGCTGAGGACTTCCTCCGCAAAATAGAAACTGTTGTTCATTCCCTGGTCGAACGCGAGGCACGGATAGTTTTCAAGGTCCTTCATTGTGACTTTCTTTTTTCCCGAAAGCGGATTCGATTTTGCCATGTACGCATAGATTCTACAGTCCATCAGCGGTGTGAAAATTAAATCCGCCTGCACAAAAAGTTTTTCAAGAACCTTCCTGTTGAAGTCGTTCACATAGAGCACACCAATTTCGCTGCGCCTGTTTTTCACGTTCTCGATTATGTCGCTTGTTTTTGTCTCAAGAACCTCAAACTCATAGTTCTCCATTCCAAAATTTTTTACAACCTCCATAAAGGCGTTGACGGCAAAAGTGTAGTGCTGCATTGACACCGAAAATTTTTTTTTGGTCTGCTTTTTCAGAATGTATTTTGAGTTCAACAAATCATACTGGTCAAGTACCTGGTTCGCGTAGCCAATAAACTCTATTCCCTCTGGAGTAAGTTTTATTCCCGACTTGGACCTTACAAAAAGCTGCGTCCCGATTTCATCCTCAAGCGAATGGATTGACGCAGTAAGGCTTGGCTGGGAGATGAAAAGTTTTTTCGAGGCCTCGTTCACCGAAGCACAGTTCGCGACGGTCACGGCATATTTCAACTGGATTAAAGTCATTCCGCAATTATAGCATTTCGCGTAAAAAAAATACAGGTCCCAAGGTTATAGTCTATGTCTATAACCGATGATAAAAAAAAAGTATATTTTAACCTATGGATTCGGTGGGCAAAATGTGCTATCTTACAGGAAACCTAGGGAACAGATAGGTTAAAAACTTTTTCAATGGGGAGGCAGCAGATGTCACGGTCTTTTGATGAACTGAAAAACAACCATCCATGCTTTGGACAGGGGAAAGCCACCACGGGCCGCATACATCTGCCTGTCTGTCCCGGCTGCAATATCTCATGCCGTTTTTGCGAGCGCAGTCTTAACGATACGGAAAACAGACCGGGCGTTACAAACAAGGTCCTTTCCCCGCGCGAAACGGTTCCGCTTATCAAGAGGGCACTCGAAATCAGTCCGGAAATCCGTGTGGCTGGAATCGCTGGACCGGGTGACACTCTCGCAAGCAACAATGCCCTTAAAACTTTCAAACTGATTGGAAAAGAATTTCCCGAGCTCATAAAGTGCATGAGCACAAATGGACTTCTGCTTTCCGAACGCGCAAAAGAAATTGTCGAAGCGGGAATCGACAGCCTCACTGTGACCGTAAACGCTGTTGACCCGGAGATTGAGGCGCAGCTGAACGACTACATAATCTATCACGGGAAAAAAATCCCCGGGGTGGAAGGCGCAAAAATTTTAATCGCGAACCAGATTGAGGGAATCAAAAAAATTTCGACCGCCGGAATAACAGTCAAAGTGAACACGGTCCTTGTCCCTCGCATAAACGGAAACCACATAGCCGAGATTGCGAAAACGGTTTCGGAGGCGGGCGCAAAAAAATACAATATCATCCCAT
>DGGQ01000086.1 GCA_002392275.1 Treponema sp. UBA3870 | reverse complement strand
ATTAAGTCGAAATTCGGGCTATTATTTTTCACAACCCACAAATCACAACAGGGGACTTTGATTTTTTTTCTATAAAATGGTAGAATCTTTCACCTATGAAAACTTATTACCAGAACTATGACCCGGAAAATCCGACCGAGGAGATGAAGTTTCCTTATAGATGGAAGAAGAATCTTAAGGTCAAGAGAAATGGAATCAAAAACACCCGCGGGAAGCACATGAATGAATTCGGTGGGTTCTATATGACAATGAAATCGATTGCCCACCCAAGGGCGTTTGTCGCGATGATGAACTTTCTTCTGAAGATGGTGGGCCTTTTTTTCTTTCCGCAGCATTTTCAGAGGATGCACATTCTGCGCCGCCCGGTAAAGCATGTTGACCACGCTCTTGACGAAAAGGTTCCGTTCAGGACGGACAAGCTTTCAATCTACATGAATTTTATCCGCATGTGGATGCAGCCGCTTTCGATGATTTTCCACCGCTACAGCTACAACAGCGCGGCAAGCATTGCGGTTGAGTGGTACAACTATCTTGCCATGACTTATCCAGAGGCGAACAAGCTCTACAAGTACACTATGACCACGACCTACAGACCAAAGACCGACAACAAAAGTTTCAAGAGGCTGCGCAGAACCGATCCGCATTACGAGTGTGTCCCAAGCCTGCACATTTCCACAGTGACCCTTGCGTTCTGCTTTTACCGCATGATTTTTGAGCGAGAGGATTTCACACAGGAAGAAAAGGAGCTGTGGAATAAGGAGATTTTCAAAAACTCTTCGATGATTGGCGAGTCGGTTCTGTATGTAAAGCAGCACAGCGTAAACTGCGTACCGGCCGGATTGTACATGCTCTACAAGATTGCGCCAGAGCTTTGCACAAAAAAAGAGGTCTACGAATTTATTGATTCGTTTTTCCAGAATGAAAGCGACGTTAGCGATGAGGACAAGAAGGCTGTCAACGCGCACATAAAAAACACGTTCGAAAAATTTGTTGAGGAAGGTAAGGACGACACTGACTGGAGCGTTCCCGTGAAAAAATGGCTTGACGGATATGAGCCGTTCACCCCGTTCTACGCAAACTGAGATAAATACCATTTATGGTTAACACTGAATGAGCATACGGTTTTTGTTACCCGCTTTCTGGTTATTCAGTGTTTTCTTATCTCAATACCTTGTTTTTTCAGAGCCGGCAGAACGAAATGGCGGTACGCTGCCGCACGAACAACAATAGTTCGAAAAAAAATCCACCGCCAATGCCATTTGTTATTCTGTTCCTAGTCGCAAGCACTCTTTGATTGATTTTTTTAACACAATTCAGATTCAATGGTCTCAAGCGGAAGCCCGGTATATTTTGCGACAAGATTCACATCCATCCCGTCCGCGAGCATTGCTTTCGCATCTTCCACGGATTTTTTGTAGACGCCCTGTTCCATACCACGCACCAGCCCCTGGGCTATCCCCTGCTCCAGTCCCTGGCGGACACCTTCCTCAAACGCAATGTCTTTTTCCTCGTCTATTGTCTGCTGCCAAGTCATGTACTGTTTTCTCCATTCCATGTTTTTTCTGGCGAAGATTACTTTTTCTTCGATGGACTTGGTAAGCTCGTTTTCTGCCTCGTGTCCCGCAAGAAATTTGAAAAAGTTTTTCTCCTCGTCGCTTTCCATTTTAGCATAGTCGGACGCATTGAAAAAGACCTTGTAAGCACCGTCGTTCAATTTTATTTTGTCGTCACCTCGGCAAGTGTTTTCAAAGAAATAGACCGGAAGTCTTTTTTTGAATGGGGCCTCAAGGCAAAGAAAAATCACATACGAGTCCTTCAGCCGACTGTATTTTTCCCCATGCGAAAGGTTGTCCATGTCTATTATGCTCTGGTAATACCTGGCCCTCTTCGGGAGATTCTTTTGATTCGTCGTCTGAATCTCAATGTCGAAGATTCGGTTCTCGTCCTTGGTGTAAACATCAAAGCGGACGGATTTTGCGTCAAGACCTTCCTGCATCGTCCACTCGGATTTCGGCGATGAAAGTTTCTCAATCCTGACGTGGAGAAGCATTTCCAAAAGCTGGCGGCAGAGTTCCGGGTCGCTCTCCAGAATCTTGCAGAAAAGAAAGTTGTTTGCAAACGTGAGCTCCTCCCACGCGGGATACTTTTTGATTCCAGGCATTTGTTTTCTCCTACTATTATATATATGCCGTGGAAATCAGGATTGTAAAAAAAATTGCGCATTTTTTTGGGAAAATCTTTTGTTTTTCTTTAGTGGCAGAGCGCCATGTTAGATGAACAAGCGGATTTGTTCGCAGATAACACTGCTCACTGGTTAATTGAGAATTGAGAATTGAGAGTTGAGAGTTGTACTTCAGCTACGCTCAGCAACCGGAAACTTAATTACGGCAAATATTGATAAATCGAAGTTTTGACCATTATTTCAAGGAAATCTTTTGTCCGTCTTCGGTGGCATATCGCCATATTTCTCGGCGCATTTATTTTATTTTGCTTTGCAATCTCTTGTAATTCATGCACTCCACCGGCGGACCGCTTTTTGTTCTTGCAGATTGGATATTTCTGGCATTCGCAAGTCTCTTGTTGTTCATGCACACCGGGCGGCGTCCCCGATTGCCGAGTTGCAAGAGATTGCGAAGCGAATTATTTTCAATGCGCAGAATGAAATGGCGGTATGCCACATTCTAAAATCTGCTTATAATTTTTATTCAAAGAATTAAACTCGTAATCTGCATTTCCTTCTTGCTCGTACCAATGGGTGATGGGAAAATCTGTGCCAAAAAGCATCCTGTCTTTAAAACCTGCCTTGCAGATTTTACTGTAGGAATCATGCGGGCAAAAGGCTGTGTCTCCTAAGAGATTGGGATGTTTTGAAAAGAGAGATATTGTTACATCCGGGTTTTTGCAGTGTGCAAGATGGGTTTTTACATCCGGGAATTTACAAAACCATTTTTCAAATTGCAAAGGCTCGTCTGCTTCTGAAAGTCCTGTATGAATAAAAAGCGGCAATTTGTATTTCTGAGCAAATTCAAAAATCTGAGTGAGTAAAAGAGGATGCTCTTTTGTCCAGTTATGAAGCAATGGATGAATGGCGATTCCTGAATAATTGAATTCTGAAAATATTTTTTCCAAGGAAATTGATTTTATAACAAGAGGATCCGCCCAGTGCAGGAAATCTGTTTTTAATCCAATGTCCTGTGCGAAGCAATTTGCCTCTTTCAATTCATCAAGAACCGCATGGTAAAAATCTAGGGAATGTTTTTCATCGTCAAATCTTGGCGTAAGGTATGCAACCACGGCTTCCGTTACGCCATTGTTTTTTAGAACCCAAAAGACATCGTGGAAATCATAATAGGCTTCAAAATATTGCCCAATGTGAACATGCCAATCTTTCATGTGACCTGACCGTAATTCTGAACTAGATTCAGAATCTAAATAATAAGAGATGCTGAAATAAATTCGGCATGACATTTATTTTTCCAAGGATTTTAGGTTCTCCTCCCGCCAGTCCAGGACAATCTGCTTGTTCTTTGCTGCAACTGCACAGAAGTGTCGGTTTATTTCAAGTGGGTTTCCAGTAGGAGATTCATTTGCGTTACGAACCATGCAGGGTGCACAGAAGGCAGCCTTGTTACATTTGCAACATTCTCCGTTACCCAAGTCTTTAAACTTTAGCGAGCGGAGCCATTTTATTTTTTCCGAGTTGTCCCAGATGTTTTGCAGGGTGTCCGTATTTAGGTTTCCCAGAACCATTTCCTGCCAGCCAGCACAGGGGTAGATGTTTCCGTTTGCAACCATGCAGCAGGACGAAATGCCCACGCCGCACAAACGCCGCTCCGGATTGAACTGTACCGAGTTGCAGTTTTCTACAAAATCAGGGGCAAGGATTGCTTTCTGATATTCCACATCATCCGCCATTATGTCGCTGATTACTTTGCCACATTCTTCTACGGAAAGACGGTTTGCTAAGTTTGAAGTCTCGTGGTTGAATTCCGCCATCATGATGTAATCTGTCTGCGAACGGATTTTATGCTCATGACACCAGTCCATGACATCCTTGTAATCATCCTTGTTGCCTTTCATCGTGGGGCAGGAGACGTGGAGCGGCAAATCATTCTCGATAAGCTTTAAGATATTGTCGCGTGTTTTGTAAAAACTTCCTTTTACGGTGGTGATTGCATCGTGATGTTCGGGTATCATTGAATAAAGCGAAGTCTGTACGGAAGAGACATTTCCTTCCTTCATAATCTGAATGATTTCGTCATCGAGGAGCGTGAGGTTTGAAAGTATGTTCACATAAAAGTCGTAATTTTTTGCAGCCCTCAGAAACTCCTTGAATTTTGGGTGGCACATGCACTCGCCGCCGCTCAGGGTTACGGAAAGGACTCCCATTTTTGAAAGTTGCTCAAGAGTTGAATAATAAAGTTCTTCCGTAATGTCGTACAATTTTAGGTCATGCGGAATATAGCAGTGGACGCATCTTTCATTGCACCTTGAAGTAAGCTCAATCTGGAAATTTGTGAGGTGCGGTTTGTCCTTAAAATGTCTCTCCAAAAATTCCTGAGTGTCAGTGTCTGCCCGTTGAATTGTCGGTGTAAAATCTTCGCGCTCAGTTTTTGGCAGAACGGTATTATATGTAAAGCCAATGTCCTTTGCGTTAAGCTCTTCCTCTGTTTCTCCCTTGATTATGAATCCGTCTTCTATGAGAGCCTCGTAAAATTCCTCCGCATCCTTTTTAACAGTTTCCCTGTCAACGTCAACGAATGATTTTATGATTGTGTCGGTAAGCTCGTCCAAGGTCTGCGTCTTACGGCTCAACGCACACAGGAACACAGTCCCGCTTTCGTTCACCATGCGGTCATTGAAGATTCCCGTGGAAGTGATGTAGCCTGCACCGTCGTAATTTCTGATGTAGGTGTCTTTTTTCTGTCTGTAGAGCATGATTTTGACCTCTTATTTTTCCCAATCCTCTTTGCAAACTTCATCATAGGCTTCGTCTACATTGACATAATCAGGATGTTTTTCTTCTTGTTCTTTTAATTTTTCAGAAACGCGCTCTATTATAGTTGAAGGAATACTTTTTCCCAATATTGGAGTTTTACCAACTCCGACATTTATCCAAATACCATTATTTCCTGATATCCAAGTTGAGTTTTTGTAACTTTGACCATTTGCTATAACTGTCATTTTTTTTTCTCCCATCTGGAACCATTTGTGAAACACGTCTAAGAAAACCGTATTTTTAAGTCAAGTGATTATTACAACTGTTTTATAACTTCGCTTAATAATTCCTTTAATTTGCGAGCATCCTCTCTGTTTAAATTTATTTGTGCATAATCACCACTTTCTGAATCACAAGGTGAAATTTCGTGTTTAGTTTTTTCATCAAGTTCTTCACATTTTTTCTCTTGTTCCTTGGCTGTCATTTCAAAATACCTCTAATTTTCTTGCTAATAAATTCCTTTACAACCACAGCGGGAAGAACCGAAGACCTCCCCACCGTGATTTTAGAATTACGGAATTCTAAGCAGTTCTTTCACAGTTCTTGCACTGCCTTTGTCCTTCCGCTGAGCTTGGGTTCATGCCTCTGCCGCGTGCATCTTGGTTAACCGGACATCCAGCTGCATAGCTTCCAGATGAAGCATTCTGTGCGATAATCTGTGGTTTTGTGTAAGCCATAGTTTTCTCCTGAAAATTTGATTTTTGTTTTGCAATCGACGATTGCAATCTCGAAAATCCAGAAATCTGGTTCTTTATTCTCGATTATTTCGAGTATAGCACATATTTTCTCGAAGTCAAGGTAAATTTTAGAATGTGATTCTCGATTACATTGAGAGGCATGGACAAGTATCTTGATGATTTTAGGATGAACATGAAATATTACCGAGAAAATGCCGGCATATCGCAGATTAAGCTTTCGGTTCTTTGCGGCTGCGGGACTGGTACAATCGGTGGAATTGAGTCCGGAAAAGCCAAGCCCTCTTTTGACATGATGGTAAAAATTGCAGAGGCGCTCAATATTAATCCTGCGGATTTGTTCATCCGAGATTCATCCAAGTCCAAGTCAAAGGTCAGGGAAACTCTGAGGGAAGATTTCAATTTTATTCTTGCAAAAATATAGGGCAGAGTTACCTATGGTTTTCGTCCGCACTCTACGCCGGATTGGAGGGGGCCGCTGGCGGCTTGCGTATCAATGTAGGCGAAGCCGAAACCCCGGAAAGCCGGTTATACATGTTTGTGCGCAAGACAGGGTGTGGGTGCCGGGAGAAAAAACGGATGTCGTCCTTATTTTGCCCATTACAATAGAAGGAAAAAACTGGCGGGCTTGCACTTGTATGTTTTGCAATCTTGGAATAGAATGAATCATTATGAAAGCAATTATTACTGTAGTCGGCGGAGACAAGGTGGGAATCATCGCGAAGGTCTCTGCTTTTTTGGCGGAACATTCCATAAACATTGACGACATCACTCAGACGATTCTCAGCGGGAATTTTGTCATGATGATGATGGTGAACCTTGACAAGTCCGACATTTCGATTGACGAGGCGCGCAGGCTTTTGACGGACGAAGGACATGCCCTTGGAGTGGAGGTCAACCTGATGTCAGAAAAGGTTTTCTCCGCCATGCACAGGATTTAGGGACCCGCTTTCGGATTATTCAGTGTTTCCTTAGGCTGTTTTTTTGCGCTGATTTCTGTCCGGCTTTTTGTCCGGGGGTTCCACATCCAGGGATTCACGTCCTTGAATATTTATTGAAAAATCTATATACTGATTGCATAAAATTACATTTTTTCGAGGAAAATTATGGCGAAGGACAAGGTTATTCTGGCTTATTCCGGCGGTCTTGATACGACTGTCATCATTCCGTGGCTTCAGGAAAATTATGACTACGACGTTATTGCGGTCTGCATTGATTTGGGACAGGGCGACGACTGGGAGGCAATCAAATCCCGCGCTCTCAAGACTGGTGCAGCCGCTTGTTATGTTGTTGACGCACGTGAGGAATATATCACGGACTATGTTTTCCCTGCTGTAAAGGCAAATGCCGTCTACGAGGACGAGTATCTTTTGGGAACTTCAACAGCACGTCCGCTCATCGGAAAGATTCTGGTGGAGTATGCGCGTCAGGAAAAGGCGGTCGCAATCTGCCACGGTGCAACTGGAAAAGGAAACGACCAGGTTCGCTTTGAGCTTGCAATCAAGGCGTTCGCTCCTGACTTGAAGGTGATTGCCGCATGGCGCGACGACAAGTGGAACATGGACAGCCGCGAGGCCGAAATCAAGTATCTTGAGGACAGGGGACTTGAGGTTCCGATGAAGAAGGACCAGTCATACAGCCGCGACGAGAACATCTGGCACCTGAGTCACGAGGGTCTGGAGCTTGAGAAAACTGAGAACGAACCGAACTACCGCCACATGCTCAAAAACACAACGGTCCCAGAGGATGCCCCGAACGATGGCGAATATGTGAAGATTGATTTTGTGAAGGGTGTGCCTGTCGCTGTCAACGACAAAAAGATGGGCGCTCTTGAGATGATGAACGAGCTGAATAAAATCGGTGGAAGGAACGGTGTGGGCCTGGTGGACATCTGCGAGAACCGCTGCGTTGGAATGAAGAGCCGTGGAGTCTATGAAACACCGGGCGGATCCATTCTCTACTTCGCGCACAGGATGATGGACCACATCTGCCTTGACCGAGAGACCTACCACTACAAGCAGCAGCTTTCCATAAGGATTGGCGAACTGATTTACGACGGAAAATGGTTCACCACATTGATGGACGCGTGTATGGCTTTTGTTGACAAGACCGAAGAAACATGCACCGGTTGGGCAAAGGTGAAGGTGTGCAAGGGTGCAATCCGTGGCGCGGGTTCATCTTCAAAGTACAGCCTCTACAACGAGTCGATTGCATCGTTCACCACAGGCGAGCTTTACAACCACAAGGACGCACAGGGCTTCATCACCTTGTTCGGCCTCCCGCTCAAGGTCCGCGCAATGATGGAACAACAGGTCGGGGAAGGTCAAGCAATAATCGAAAGCAAAAGTTTCAAGAAACGACCAACAGAGTAAATAAAAACAAAAGACAGCACGCGAGTGGCGCAGCGTGCGTCCCCGACCTGTGCGAGCACCCCCGTGTGCGAGGTCGGGGAAGGACAAGCAATTATAGAGAGCAAAAGTTTCAAGAAAAGACCTACCGAGTAAAATAAAAACAAAAGACAGCACGCGAGTGGCGCAGCGTGCGTCCCCGACCTGTGGGAGCCGCCCCGCGGCGGGGATGTCGGGGAAGGACAAGCAATTATAGAGAGCAAGAGTTTCAAGAAAAGACCTACCGAGTAAAATAAAAACAAAAGACAGCACGCGAGTGGTGCAGCGTGCGTCCCCGACCTGTGGGAGCCGCCCCGCGGCGGGGATGTCGGGGAAGGTCAAGCGATTATCGAAAGCAAGAGCTTCAAAAAGCGTCCAACCGAATAAAATAAAAAACAAAAGACAGCACGCGAGTGGCGCAGCGTGCGCCCCCGACCTGTGCGAGCCGCCCCGCGGCGGGGAAGTCGGGGAAGGTCAAGCGATTATCGAAAGCAAAAGTTTCAAGAAAAGGCCAACAGAGTAAAAGAAAAACAAAAGACAGCACACGAGTGGCGCAGAAGCACTAATAGCAACTTTTGTGACAAAGTTTTGTCGGCTACGAAGTTTTAATATGGCATAGTAAATCTACATCTTGGATAATTTGAACAGCCGTAGAATTTACCGTTCTTTCCATTTCTTAATTTTAATTCACCATTACATCTTGGACAAATTAAATTTTTCATATAATGAGTGTTCTGTTCGCCTTCGCTTACATCTGTCGTAAAAATGGCGGGAGCTTTTACCGGTTCTCAGAAAGGATTTTTTACTTTCTCTTTTAGCAGGTGAACAGAATGTACGTTATGCGGTGAGGGAGCATTGCGAGCGAACAAACCGCAGTCAGGAAGGCTGCTGCGCATAACGCACATTCTGTTTAG
>DGGQ01000048.1 GCA_002392275.1 Treponema sp. UBA3870 | reverse complement strand
GCAAGATTTTCATTTGCACACGGAGGAAAAGACGGACACCCATTTCCAGTTCCAACAAAAATCTATGACGAATCAATCCGCATACTGGGCGACTGCATTGAAAAATCCAAAATGGGCTACAACGACAAATCCGAATGCCTAAGACGACTCCACCAGACCGCACTTGAAATAGAAAAAAACTGCTCCCCCGAAGCCGACTTTGACGCAACGCTTGCATACGAAAAATCCATGTCAAAAGAGTGGGGCGGACGAACGGTTATGGATTGATTTTGAAGGGCTAATAATCTATATTAAAAACCAATATGATTAGAGCTGAAATTAAAGACAAAGATTTGGTGAGTAAAATCAACGCGCTTCCGAAAGACGAGATGGTTGTGTTTGTTTTGTGCGACGGACGTGCTCGTGGTGCGCTTTTTCATGGAACACGCTTTGTAAATCAGATGCGCGCCCAGCACAAGACCGGTATTCTGGAGACCATGATTTTGGGGCAGGCATCTCTTTGTGGGGCCATGCTTTTGCCAACTCTCAAGGGACGCGAACATTTGACTTGGAGATACGAGGTTGACGGTCCGGCACAGGGATTTTCGGTGGAAACAGATTCGTCCGGGTATGTTCGCAGTTATCTTTTTAACGACCACATCCCTGTTGAAAAACCGCTTGAAAACTGGAATCTGTCACCTTTCTTGGGTACAGGCACGATGACAGTTTCAACTCTTTTTGAAGGAGACAAAACACCGTACACAAGTTCAATTTCCATAAACAAAAAAAATATAGCCGAAGATTTGGTTGATTTTTTTGACCAGAGTGTGCAGATTAAAACAGCTTTCAACACAGGCATACAGATGGACAAGGAAGGTCGGGTCATCGGTGCTGGTGGCCTCTTTTTACAGGTCATGCCTGGAACTGGAGGAACAAAAGGCAAGGGGCTTTTTAGCGAAAAAAATCTTTCTGATGAGATGCTGATTGAAAAACTGGAGATTGCGTTCAAAACAACACCTTCCCTTGGAACCTGGTTCAGCGAGGGACACACAAATGAGGATTTGGTCTATGGTCTTTTTAGGGAGTTTGGACCGTCGATTGCAGTGCGGCGCAATGTTTACTATGACTGTCCATGCTCGAAGGAACTTTATCTGAATCACATTCGGAATCTTCCAAAACAGGAACTGGATGATATAAAGAAAAATGGTCCCGACCCGCTGGAGATTTGCTGCCGTAACTGTAATTCGGTTTACCATATTCCTGTGTCTGAAATCTAGCGGAAAAAGCAAATGCTAACTAACGATAGTTTGTTAAAAAAGCATATTCCAACACTGATTTCTATGTGGAGGAAAAACAAAAAACAAAATCCGCTTAGTCAAAAAGAGCTTGCAGAAGTTTCTGCACATCTTTTGAGTTTGCAGAGAGGACTTACAGGCAAACGAACGTTAGTTGGTGATGGGTATATGGAAAACACGTCCAAGCTGGGCGCATATCTTCTATATTATTGGCCGGTTTCATATATGCAGATTTATTGGGCAGCAAAAAATTGTCCTGAGATTCAAAATCTGGGGGGGCGGGAAATTAACATTCTTGATTTGGGGTGCGGACCCGGCCCAGCTGCAACAAGTCTCTGCGACCAGCTTTTACAAAATGCGTCCACAAAAATTTCTGTCACTCTTGTTGATTACAGCTCAAAAGCGGTGGATTTGGCGGCACAGTTTTTTTCTGCTGATTTAAAATCGATTCCCACGGAAAAAATTGTTTGCGATTTCCAAAAGGGATTTCCTCCCCTTAAAAAAAAGTACGACATAATTGTGATGAGCCATGCCTTGAACGAGCTTTGGAAAAAATCACCGGACGCAAATCAAAGGCGGCTGGACTTTTTGCTTTCGCTTTCAAAAAATCTGTCCGACGGTGGAATTCTTTTTTTGGTGGAGCCGGCCCTTTTGGAAACCAGCCGCAATCTTTTGTCACTCCGCGACCGCCTGATTCAAAACGGATTTTCGCTGGTCTCGCCATGCCAGAAACAAGCCGATTGCCCCGCGTTAAAAGCAGGTCCGAATCATACATGCCATGCGGAAATCAATTGGAAACCGCTTGAACCCATTTTGTCCATATCCAAAAACGCGGGACTGGACCGGGAGTCCGTAAAAATGACGTATTTTATTTTCAAAAAGAGTCCGATGGACCAAACTGTGCCCACTGAATCTGGAGCCATACAAACAAAGAATACAGCCGTCGCAGGGAAAATTGTTTCAGATGGAATGTTGAACAAATCAGGGCGCGTCAGGTTTTTAATGTGCGACGGCAAAAAACGCATTGCCATTTCTGCAAAAAAGGATGACCCGCGCGCAAAGGAAATTGGATTTTTTAATCTCAAGCGCTATGATTCAATCTGCGTGACCAATCCAGAAATCCGCGGTGATAAAGAAAATCAGGCATTTGGAATCAATCCGGATACAAATCTAACAGTAATACCGTTTGCATAGGAAAAAAGTCTATTCCACAGTGTATTCAGAAAACGCCCTTTGTCCATCGCTTTCCATAACCAAAGTGTGGTGTCCCCTTGTCAACGGTATGTCCCATTCCAAAAGTCCCCGAACTGTACCCATGTTTTGACCATCCAGAAAAAGGGTGACAGATTGAGACTGTTCTCCCGCTCCAATGACATGGAGTTTTTGAAATGTTGCCGGAACAGATGGATCAAAAAGAAACGCCGCACCGTTGCGTGGAAATTTTATTGACAGATTTCCCTTTGATTCGCTGATTGTCCCCGCCATGTTGTTGCTCTTTGCCCAGTGCTGATATTCGCTTGGATACTGAATCTGTATTTTTCCATTTTTTAGATAGTGCCAATTGCATGTTTGCGTTGATGAAGAGACTTTTGATTTTAAAACATATTCCATAGTCTTCGATGGACATATTTCGCTGGCCCGCATTCCAGAAAGGGTACAGATTTCCTGTTTTTCAAAAAGCTCTGGCTGAGGAAAATCGCTGTAGCCATAAGTCTTTGTAAGGCGGTCCAAAAACTCGCGCACAAGCAATGCCGGAATGGAGCTTCCAGTCAAATTGATAACAGTGTCACCCTCATAGTTTCCCATCCAGACACCCACAGTAATTTCTGTGGTCGCGCCAAGTGCGATGATGTTCTGAAACTGATTTGCGGTCCCTGTTTTAAAAATCGACGGATAGTTTGTGTCAAAAACCCGTGCCTCTCCAAAACCAAGCGAGCGTGCATTTTTGTCGCTTAAAAAATCGCATATTATCCGAGCCGTGTCCTTGTTGTAGACTTTTGTAAAATCTACCTTTTGATTTTTATTTGCCTTTTTAAAACTAAGGTTCTTCAAAATCTGCCCGTCGTTCGGGAAAACGGAAAACGCATGGACCATTTCGTAAAGGCTGACTTCGGACGCACCAAGGGCAAGCGAAAGACCCGTACCGCTTCTGGTCCCAATCAAAGAATCGTAGCCAAGTTGATAAAGACGGTTCATGTACGAGTCGATTCCAACTTTTTGTAAAACATAGACAGCCGGAACATTCAGACTGGATGCCAACGCAACTCTCATTCGGACCGGACCGTTGAACATGTTGTTAAAATTGAAGGGAACATAGACACCGTTGGTCCCAAAATCCTGCTGCACATCCGGCAAAACCATGCATGGCTCAAATCCAGATTCAAGGGCGTGCGCATATAAAAATGGTTTCATTGAGCTACCGGGCTGCCTTTGCGTTAAAACTCCATCAATCTGTCCAGCATGTTCGTCATCCAAAAAAGATGCGTTTCCAACCCAGGCAATGATTTCCCCCGTGCGGTTATTGATTGCAAGCAAAGCTCCATTGTGGATTCGTGCCTTTGCGTATTCGGACAACTTGCTTTGCATTTGTTTTTCGATTGACTCATTCAAGTCGCTGTCGATTGAAAGACTCAAGTCACTGGGGATGGTCTCTTTTTTTTGTGCGTACTGTTTTTTAACATAATTGATAAAATGGGGACAGAGCGATGGGTATTCAAAAGATTTTTCGGGTGCATATTTTGAAGGGTAGCGCGGAATTTTTGCAAGGGTCTTCATTTGCTCTTCGGTCAAATCTTTTGGTTCACAGCAATAAAATGTCCGTGCCGCAGAACCAACGCCATCCGCAAGATTTCCAAACGGAATGTTGTTAAGATAAAGCTCCAGGATTTTGTCCTTTGAAAATTTTGCTTCAAGAACCAGAGCCAAAAACACTTCCTTGATTTTCATTTTGACCGAAACAGATTCCTTTCGAGGCTGAATCAATCGGACAAGCTGCATGGTGATTGTCGATGCACCACTTACAACCCGTCCCTCCTCTTTGTTTTGCTTTGCCGCTCTGATTATTGCAACTGGATTTACTCCAGGATGATGATAGAATGCGGAATCCTCTTCTTCAATAAAATTTTGCACAAGCTCTTTTGGGAAATCTTTTAGTGGATAAAATTCTTTTCGGAGTCCATCTTTCAGCGGCAGAATGTGCAATAGTTTTCCGTTGCAGTCATAAAAACGTGTGCTGTACTGTTGATTTAAAAACTCATCAAGACCTTCGACCGGAACAAGTTTTAAAGCAAAATGTGCCAGAATAAAAAACAAAAGGATTCCCAAAACAATTTTTATGGGAAGCGGAATGTGGAACTTTTTTTTTGTATCGCCAGTTTTCTTCATTTTACTACCGCGATAATTATATTAAAAATTAAAAATATTGTCATTTGGTATAAAAAAAAAGCGGCGGAAGAATCCTGTTTTTCTTCCGTCGCAAAGGTGGGGAATCTTGCTATAAGATTTTAACCTGCCAATATGTCAACTGGCTTGGTGTCAAAGTTACGGAAGGCATAGCTGTAAAGGATTTCGGCTACATCGCGCAAAGGCTTCCTGATTTTAAGTCCCATGCTGTAGGCGAATTCCGAAGCTGCTTTTGTTGCCTCCGGATTCCAGAGTTTTGCGTTCTCCAGATTTATGTACGCTGCGTTTTCTGATTCTGCAATTGCTTTTATGTGTGCGTTCATCATTGCGAGCGTCTTGCTTGCGTTTGGATTTGCGACAGAAACCAGAGCGATTCTGCATTTCTTGTTTACTGCCTTAACTCCAGCGAGAAGGTTCAGATAGTTTCTATCAAAAGCTGCGGGGTCGTTCTTGAAAAGTGTGTAGTCCATGTCGCCAATGTGAATCAGCATACCCTCCGGCTGAAGAGCTGCAATCTTGTTCTGGAAATATTTCTCTGAATCAGCAATTGAAAGTCTATCTTCGCTTTTGTTGTAGATGTCAAAGTTGAAGTCAAAAGACTTTGCAAGTTCTGCGACCGGAATCTTTTTGTCCAGAGAGCCACCGAAAAGAATAACCGAGTTTTTCATTTCAACAGATGTGTTTTTCCTGTTGATGATTTCGTCCAGAGAGTTGGTGTAGTTAGTCATATTGTCCTCCTTTACTTCTACAGCATTTTCAATTTTTATATTTTTAACCACTTCCTTTGCGCCTGCTTTTTTGTCCAGGCGCTTATTTCTGATGTAGACAAAAATATTCGTCATAACAATTGCAAGGTTCAGAAAGTAGACAGCAAGAACATAATTGTATTGTTTGTTGATAAACTTTGCGGTGATTCCTGCGATATATCCGGTGATAATCAGAATAATGAAGGGTAGACTTGTTCCTTTTGCGGTTCCGGCTCTGTATGCCTTTATGACATTCAGTGGCCAAGAAAAACCAAAACAAATCAACATTACTGCTTCAAAAAGATGTGCGACTTCCATTTTTAACTCCTCGTAAAATCGTCGAAACTTTTGTATTTCGTTTATGGCTCTATAATAGCGCGTCAAAAAAAATAAACAATTTTTTGAAAGATTAAAAAATAAATTCTCCCAATAAATTTTTTTTACTTACAAAAGTCTAAGAAAACACTGAGTATGTAGGAATGGGGCATAACGGGAATGTGATGGCTTTTATACTGACGCGCAGTGTGGTATAATATTGATTATGGAAACGAAAGAAAATAACAGGGGAAAACTTGACTCAATCCGCAAAGAGATTAAACGGACGCAGCTGATTTTGATAATCACGGTGACTGTTCTTTTGACAATCGGTGGTGCAATAATCAACATAAAATCGAACGACAATGCGCTGGACCAAATCCTCCAGGACACTTCACGGTTGATTTCGAGGCTCTATAGTTTTACAAAAGATTTTTCGCGCAAGGATTTATGCACCTATATGGATGCGGTTGTGCTGGAACTCCCTGATGTTGATGTGCTGTCGATTGTTGATAAGAACAATGTGAGAATTTACCATTCAAACCACAATCTCATAAACACGGAGTACGATGGAACCCACCCGGATTTTTCCATGCACGCAAAAGGTTTTTATACCGAAAACGACATTGGTCCGTCTGGTCCGCAACGCAGGTCTTATTGCGCACTCTACGATGGTTCCGGCGAGTACCTTGGTTTTTTGATGACAATCCGTCTGAAATCTTCTATTGCAAATGTCACCGAGCGAATCATAAGCCTGTTTTTGATTGTGGTCGTTGTGGCGATTCTGCTGGAGCTTGCTGTCTGTACATACATTTTCAAAAAAATCAAAAAGGATTTTCTGGAGTTCACCGAGGATTTTGAGGGGACAAAGTTTTTGGTCGATTCCATGCGAGCAAACAATCACGACTTTACGAACAAACTCCATGTGATTCTGGGCCTGATTCAGATTCAGGAATATGACAAGGCGGTTTCGTATATCCAGAACATTTCCATAATCCAGCGAGAGACAATCAGCAAAATAATGAAGACCATTGACAATCCGTCGTTTGCGGCCCTGCTTGTTGGAAAAATTGCCCGTGCATCCGAATGTAATGTGAAATTTATTTTGAAGGAAGAAACGTGTTTTAATTCATCCGATATTGCAGTTCCCTCCGAAGCTCTTGTGACTGTCACCGGGAATCTGATTGACAACGCTCTGGACGCAATGAATATGGACACGTCTTTTGACAAAACAAAGGAACTAACTTTTGGTGCGTTCACAAAACCCGGCGAGCTTTTGATTACTGTAAAGGACACTGGACCCGGAATTGCGGATGACCTTCATAAAAAGATTTTTGAAAACGGATTTTCCACAAAAGGGTCCGGTCGTGGCGTTGGCCTTTACCACACGAAGCAGCTGGTTGAAAGTCTGGGCGGCACAATTTCTTTTGAGTCACAGATTGGAAACGGAACATGTTTTATGGTAAAATTGCAGAATAAGTAGGTGGACGAATGGCTTACAAAGTTTTGATTGTTGAAGACGACCCAATGGTTGCAATGATTAACGAACAGTATGTTTCCAAAAATCCAAATTTCTGTGTTGCTTTGTCATGCAGAAATGGTCAGGCGGCTCTTGATTTTTTGAAAAACAATTCTGTTGATTTGATTCTGCTCGACGTGTTCATGCCGTTGATGGATGGAATTGAGACGCTAAAAAAAATCCGCGAAATGAAAGTGGATTCCGAAGTGATAATGGTGACAGCCGCAAACGACACCGCGACTATTGAAAGCACAATGCATCTTGGGGTTTTGGATTATCTTATAAAACCCTTTGCCTATGAACGCTTTGAAGTTTCCCTTGAAAAATTTGTTTCAAAAATCAAAGTCCTCAAGGAAAATCAGATTCTGGACCAAAGCAGGATAGACTCTCTAATTTCAAACGGTCCGCAGGAAAATGTTGAAGAAAAAAAATGTCCAAAGGGAATCCAGCCAAAAACACTGTCGCTTGTTCTGGACTATTTCAAAAAATCAAACAAATGGCACACCGCGGATATGGTTGCGGAAAGCCTGGGACTTTCAATTGTCACTGCAAGAAACTACATGAACTATCTTGTGAAAGAGGGAACGATAGTCCAGGACATGAACTATGAGACCGGTGGCAGACCGAGTGTGCTGTATAGGGCAAAATAAGATTATTCAACTCTTCCAGTCATAAGTTCTGAAAGCATGATAAAAATCATCTCTATGTATTTCATTCCATTCCAAGCGTGGCTGAGTAAAAATATCCATCAGCCGGTAGGAAACTGGCTTGCAGGTTACCGTCAGCTGGAAAAGGCTCTCCGCGATGGAAAAGCCCGCTCCATCGGCATTTCCAATTTTGAAGGCAAATATATAGAAGAGCTTGAAGGAAAATGGGTGGTTGCTCCTCAATTCATTCAGGTGGAAGCCCATCCATATTTTACGCAGAAGGATTTGCGCGTAACTCTGGACAAGTACGGTATCAAATTGATGAGCTGGTACCCTCTTGGACACGGCGACAAGTCTTTGATTCAGGAACCTGTCTTTGCTGAACTTGGCAAAAAATACGGCAAAACTCCCGCCCAGGTGATTTTACGCTGGCACATTCAGATGGGCTTTGTGGTGATTCCGGGAAGCAAGAACCTTGACCACATCAAAGACAATCTGAACATCATGGACTTTGAACTGACCGCCGAAGAAATGGCAGAAATCGCAAAGCTCGACAAAGGCGAACGCTACTACCACCGTACAGATGAGCAGCTGGTTCAGTTTG
>DGGQ01000040.1:3737-10107 GCA_002392275.1 Treponema sp. UBA3870 | reverse complement strand
CGTCGATTGAAACAACATAGTCCGGGATGATTCCATGCGAAATCAGCACACCGTAGGCCGTGTCGGTTGAAAAAACTGTGTACCCATCTGGATTTTTGATGATTTTTTCAATGCTCGTGTCAAGGCTTGGACCTGCGGCAACAATGGCGGCTGTTTTTTCTGGATCGATTCTGTCTGGAAATGCTCCGTCCAAAGACCGTGCATTGACAAGAATATTTCTCTGCCAGATTTTTCCAAAATGTGACTGCACCGAAAAGTCTCCGGACAGTGAATCAATTTTTTTCTGCACCATTTTTTTTATCCCGGAGCAGATTGTCTGTGCGTGGTCCTCCCAGGCCCTGTGCGCTATGAAAGAAAAGGAAGTGTACGCTGCCGGAAAATATCTTCGCTCAAGTTCGGAACAAAAGTTTTCGGTGGAGCATAGCGCGATTTTTTCTGATTTCTCAAGCTCCTTGATTTTTGGAAGACCGCGGCAGAAATCAAGACTCTCGCTGTCGGACTCAAGCGCAAGGATAAAAGAATCCCCGTCGATTGATGAAAGAAGCGCTTCGAGATGGAATCCACCGCCAATCCCTGCCACGACAATGAATCCACCGGTGGACTGCTTTGCGAATGACGCGCCCTCGCCTGCGGGATTGTATTTTGAGTGCATGGGTTTCCCATCAAAAAATAGCGGAACAAGCTCGCCTGTCTTTGATACCACGGTTCCCGAGTAAAGTTTCATTTGCGGCTCCCCAAATATTTTTCAATTTCAAGACAGAACGTCCGAATCTTCTCGTCGATTTTCTGGACACAATCATTTTCAATCTTCGTTCCCTTTGCACGCTCCATGGCGATGTATTCAGACGGAAATATGTTTTTTATCCATTCCTCGTCGTGCAGGTGCCTTCTGATTACGTCCAGGACAAAAGTTTTTCTCTCCGCCGTCCCGATTTTGTTTTCGGTGAATACAAGGTTTGGTTTGGGCAGTTTTCCTGTGCATGATTTTTTGAAGAAGTCCCAGTCAACGTCGCTGGTTTTTCCAAGGGAATTTGAATATTGATATCCGTTGCTCAATCTGAAAAGCCGTCCACCAAAATCTGCCGATGAAAACCAGTCCCTGTATGTGTTGAGCGCGGGAGACTGGAATCCAGAGGGGGCTAGACGAGTTTCCTTTGTCGCAAGCCGGAAATCCTTTGTTGAGTTTGTTTCTTCAAGCTCGTTTGGCTGGGTGTGCGTGAATCCTCTTGAAGGGGAAAGGTCCAGTCCGCAGAAAAAAACATTTCCGTCCGTTATGTCCAGTGCAAGTCTTGCTGCTGTTCCGCTTACGGTCCCGTTTCTCATTGCACGTGTCATGGGGTAGCCACATTCCTTCAGCAAATCCTCCCCGCATCCGTCGCCATAGGAAAGAGGAACTACAGTCTGTGAAAACTCTTTTCCATAACATGCGGCCTCTGGTGGAAGGGCAAGCGGTATGTCGTAGTCGTTTTCCATTGCGAACGAGAGATGCTGTTTAGCCCAGTATCCTCCATCGGTCGAAAGAATCAGATCCGGGATTATTTTGTTTTCCAGCAGAGGTCTTACGGCGGACGAGACTGCAATCAGGAAAAAAGATTTTCTGTTTTCAACCAGCATTGGTATTGATGATTTTAGACTTGGGCCGCTCGCGCACACGACAACCGGGGCGGAACCTTTTTGTATGTATGCGTTTTTGCTCGAAAGGAGACAGAATCTTATTGAGTTTTTGGTCCAGCGTTTTGAAAAATATGCCATTGTTGCAAGAACGTTGCGACCCTTGATTACGGCGGATTTTATTTCGCTCCAGGCTCCGATGTATTCGTTGGTGAAAACTTTTTCCGATGGTTTCCATGAGGCGAAGAGGCACGACCCGATTCCTTCTTCCCCCATGTAGTTGTAGATTTCCGCTGAAAGGGACGGACAAGAATCTTTTTTGTACACAAAGGATTTGTCCCACTCTCCATCATATTTTGTGAAAAAGCTGTCGTAGTGGACGCAGCATAGTCTTGCCTTTGGAAATCGTTTCCGCAGGAAATCAGCGCAGTATGAAAGTGCTGGACCTGTAACGAGTACATGGGATGGAGTGAACGGACATTCAAGCGAGTCAACAAATCTTTGGGCTTCGCGGTCTGGTGAATATGCCGAGTGGAGCTTTATTCCGTCAACGGACACGGTGTCCAGAATGCCTTCCTTTTTAATTAGCTCAATCTTCATACTTTTTTAATCGGCAAAAAAAAGCCGCGTCCCACAGGATTTGCTTCCATCGGGATGCGGCTTCCATCGTTTAGGTCCGGTCAAAAATCAGGACAGGCCAAGCTCGTTGAAGAGCTTCTTGTATGTGCTGAACTGTTCGGACTGAGCGAATTCTGCAATCTTGTCTTCCGGGAGACTCTCAAGCAGCTGGTCCATATAGGCAAGGACGGACTTGATTTCCTGCTTCATCTCTTCCGGAATTGAGCATACACCTGAAGATGGGGCGGGTTCCTCTGGCTTTGGCTCTGATTCAATTGAGTCGGCCACCGGTTCCTCGTTGACTGCTTCATCGACAGGTGCAGAAACAGGCTCCTCGAATGTCTCTGGCTGTTCATCCGCTGTGGATTCGGTTTCCTCCGGGGCAATCTCTGCTGATACGGGCTCCTGGAAATCCTCCTCAACGCTTTCCTCGACAGGATTTTCTTCACCCTCTGGATTTGAGGCTTCCCACTTGTTGAACACAGTGTTGACTGGTTCCTCGGAGATTCCGGTCTCAAGCTTTTCGTCCTCCTCTGGAGTCTCCTGCGCGGCTTCGTCCTCGGCAAGATAGTTGTAGTCGGCCTGGGTGATTGAGTTGTCAACCTGCGCGTCAATGGACTCGCTGTTTTTGCTCTCAGGCTCAAAAACGGATTCAACCTCCGGCTCTGGGGCCTCAAAGCTCTCTTGCTCGGGCTCGGTGGATTCTGTCTCCGTTTCTTCGGTGAGTTCCGGTTCTGTTGTGAGAACAGGCTCCTCATCGGAGGCGACTTCTCTTGTTGTCTCGGACTCTTCGGTTTCTGAATCAAGGGAAGGGGCTTCGAAAGACTCTTCCGTACTTTCCTCAACAGATGGTTCGCTGTCCATGGCCGGCTCGTCAAATGATTCGTCAACCTTTGGAACATCGATTTCCGTTGGAAGAGTTTCGTCCGCTGATGTTATTGTGTCATCCAGCTGAACGTCGTCAAGGTTTGGCTCCTCAAGTTTTTCATTGTCGAAGTCCACCTTGAGATTGTTGTCGTAATCCTCATCAGGAACTGCCGCCGCATCCTCGACTGAACCAAAGAGCGGCTCCTCGGTTGCTGCCTCTGTTTCGGCGGGGGTGAATTCCGCGCTGCTAAGGATGTTTGACAGCTCGTCGCCGCTAAGTGCGATTGTGTCATCGTCATCCATGTCGCTAAAGAATCCTGATTCCTTTTCGGGTTCAGAATCGGACGGCACAGGCTCAGGGATGGCTGACTTTCCGTTCTTGAACTCAGCGAATTCACTCTTCAGCTCATTGATTTCCTCTCTGAGGGATGAAAGTTCTGCCGCAATCTGTTTTATCAGATTTGTATTTTCGGAGACTTGATCGTTTGTGTTGGTATCCATTTGTTCTTCTCCAGCATCGGGAATTGTATCTTTGTTTTCTTCGGCCGTTTCAATTGCAGCTTCAGGAAGATTAGTATTTTCTGGCTCCACGCCATCATCAATACTATCTATATTATCACCTGTATTTTCATTTTCTGCAACTATTTCGTTTGAATTTTCTGCTGGTCTGATTCCAGTATTTTCGTCATAGTCCAGATCGCTCATGTCTGCGGGAACAATCGAGTCGGCATCCAGATCGAAAACACCGTCGCCATCAGATTCTTCGTCCTCGTCATTCGCGCTGTCGGAATCTTCAAACGATGGAGCGGTTTTCCCCTCGCTTTCTACCAGCGGAGAGTAGAATGGGGAAGGAAAAACTTCCTCGTCCTCAACCACGTCGTTTGATGTTTCTCCCTCGGTCGCATCTACCACAAGGTTCGAGTCCTCCAGTTTCTTTGCACGACGTTGCTCCTCCAGTTCCTCCGGGGAGTATGAGCGGTTTCCCTCACAGATTGACGGGTCGGAAAAACCTTCGCTACCCATAAAGTCGTCCAAAGCCACAGAGTCTACTTCAACATCTGCCATGGAATCCTCCTCTACATTCTCTTTATTATCATCCATTGCGCCATTTGTTTCAATAGCGGAATCTGTGTCGCTGTCCAAGTTTACACTATCTATGGAAAGATCCTCCTGCTCAAGAGCCTCAAAATCCGGTCCGTCATTTTCCACAACTGGATTTTCTTCGGCTGGACTTTCCTGGCTTTGACTCTCTTCGACGGGATTTTCCTCAACGGGAATCTCTTCTGCGGGATTTTCCTCGACCGGATTTTCTTCTACGGGACTAGATTCGACTGGCTCCGTCTCTTCCACTGGTTCTACAGCTTCATTTGCTTCCGCTGGTTCTGGAAACGTCTGCTCCTCGGTGGACTCGACATTTTCCGATGGATTTTCGTCCAGGGAAATTGATTCAACCACCGCGTCCAATGGTTCGACAGGATTATCTTCTTTTTCTTCTATTATTTCTGATGGTTCGGTTGATACATCAGCTTGTTCCGCAGCTACATCTTCTGTTGCTTCAACCACATTCTCTGTTTCTGTGGTCGGGGCTGCGATTTCCTCTGCTGGCACGCTTGGTTCCTCAACCGCTTTTTCCTCTACAGGACTCGACGGCTCAGGCTTTTTTTCGACAGGGGCTGCCGGAGCGGAGGGGTCTGTCTCATCGACTATTGAATCGAAGAGCGAGTCCACATCAAAGTCGTTGTCTGGAGCGGAGTATGGGTTTGACTCATCCTGTTTGAGCGATTTGTTTTCGTCCTCCTTTGAGTCCAGCTCTATCTCCACGTTGTCCTCGGTGGCCTCGCTTCCCATTTCACTTGAGTCCATTGCGTTATCGTCGATGTTAAGCTCATAGTCCTGGTTTTCCGGAACCTTTGCCTTTTCCTCGGTACCGATTTTTATGTTTCCGCTGTCCTCATCCGCAAGTCCAAATTCGGAAAGGTCAACACTTTCTGATTCTCCGAACGAAGCCTCTCCTGCTGCCGGTCTTGGAGCTGATTCAGATTCAGCCTTTGGTGCGCTGTCTTCTATATTGTCGAACATTGCGTCAAAGTTTTCAAAATCAACAGATGTGGATGAAGATGACGAGTCGGATGAGTCCTCCAGAAATGCGTCAAGGTCGCTGAAATCCGAGTCGGCCCCTTCGTCAAACTCCAGAGCTGTGTCCTCAAAACTCAGGTCTATGTCAAGTGGCTCCTCGAAAGTCTCCGCCGTGCTTTCCTGTTTTTCCGGTCCAACGCCAAAGTCGGATGCGTCAAGGAAGGCGTCAAGGGAGATGTCACCGTCTGGCTGTAGATTTGTGTCCGAGCTGGAGTCGCCAAGGAAGCTGTCCACCGAAATCTCTCCGTCTGGAGAATCAAGGAAAGCGTCAAGTGAAATCTCTCCGTCCGCAAGGTCCGAAACCGGGGCCTCTGGTTTGGTTTCAGGGGTTACGGCTTCTTCCTCCGCTGTGGATTCGTTCAGCTGGTTTGCGATTGCCTCAAAATCAATGTCTGGTGTCGGCTCTGGATTTTCGGAAGGGGGCTCCTTAAAAGAATCCTCGTCCGTGGCGGTGTCAACTGGTGGCTCCGCCTGGATTTCGTCCGTGGCTTCGTCACTTTTGTTTTCAGCTGAAACCTCCGCGTCAGGGTCGGGCATTGGGGGCAGTGTCAGGTCCTCGGAAAAAAGGTCATCGGGAATTGAAAAATCCGCCTCCGACTTCTCTCCGTCCTTTTCGCTGTCCGGCGAATCAAATTCTGAGATGTCTATTTCGCTGCTGCCGTCTTCTGACTTCTGTTCCGGTGTGTTTTCGTTGGGCGCAAGCTGTGCGTTGTGTGGGGGAGTCTTGATCCATACACCGTACTGGTCAAGCTCGTTGTTCATTTTTGAAGTATTATCCATAAGTCAAAGCCTCTTATGCTATTTTCCAGTGAAATCCCTGCAACGGCAAATCCCCACACCCCTGTTTGCCGTTCGGTCCACACCTTTAACTATAATTCCATCGGCAGAATTCTTAAAATTCTTGAATCCATTTGGGGGCGATTCTTTTCTTATTTTTAAGTTTAATTTTCCGAAAATATAAGTACCATGATTAGATGTAGATTTTTAATAGCGGCTTGTATAGGAACTTTCTTTTATGTGGTCATCTCCTTTGTCGGGGGAAGGGACGGTCTTTGGGCAACCCGCCAGATGACCGAGCAGAAAATGATTCTGAGCGCGAACGCAAACGAGATTCAGAACACAAACATAAAGCTCTCGC
>DGGQ01000040.1:0-3641 GCA_002392275.1 Treponema sp. UBA3870 | reverse complement strand
GTATGCCAAGGGTCTGGGCTACATCTACGAGGGCGAAAAGCTTATGAAAATCAGCGGTCTTAAGCCACATGAAAACCAGATTTACGATGCCGGAACCGTCCTGAAGCACGTTGATGCTGAGTTTATTCCGGAAAAGACATGCAAGGGGGTGGGGCTTGTGATTTTCTTCTTCACATATTTTGTTCTCCTCCTTGTTGATTTCAGCCGCGGAAAAATTTCTTTTGGACGCAAGGAATCTGGAACGGAGAGGGCACCTGTTTATGACGTGCAGTAAAAGCGACATAGATTCGGCAGAAAAATTTATATCCTGCATGAAGTCGGGCGGGGTGGCCATTGTTCCGACGGATACCGTGTATGGATTCAGCGCTGTGGTTGACATAGAGGGGCGGCCAGCGTATAAAAGTGATTCCAGAATCCGAAGAATCAAGGGCAGGGACGAGGGAAAGCCTCTTATCCAGCTAATTTCCGCCCCGGAAGATTTCAGGCTTTTCAGCGATGACCGAATTCCAGACATGCTTCTTGAAAAATGGCCGGGGCCTCTCACCGTGATTGTCAATGTAAAAAAACATTCCCCATATCTTGATGATTTTGCAACCGTAGCGCTTAGATGCCCGGGAGACCCATGGCTCAGGTCTGCGATAGCGGAAATTGGTGCGCCCATATTCAGCACAAGCGTAAACAGAAGCGGATTCCCAGTTCTTGATTCGATTTTAGAGATAGAAAAAGAATTCTCCGGGGATGTGGACCTTCTGGTTTGCGACGGAGACAAAAAGGATGCGCTTCCTTCAACCATAGTCTCCATGGTGGATGGCGAGTTGAAAATCCTCAGACGCGGGGCCGTGGAAATCTAGCATAGCGAATAGGTTTCATGCTGATTTTGCGCCATATCCATTTCCGTGGATTTTGAACATACGACCGTGGCTTGCGAACCTTGCTTCCGTTTACTCCATCTTTGTCCACTCGACTTCGCTTGTCTTTGCGGATGCGCCGGTGGAGCTTTTTTTGTCTTCGGCGAGAGTTGTCTTTGTTCCCGTCATCTTCTGTGAATCAATGACTTTGAGGTCCCATCTTATTGGTGAGGCCGTGGCCGCATTCTGAAGTGCCACTTCGCGTGTGAGTTCCGGATAGAAAGATGCATTGGAGCGGCCCTTCTGTATGACTGTCACCGCGTTTCCGTTGATTGCGACCGTTATGTTCATGCTTGCCCCGTTCTTGAAAATCACAAATCCCTTTCCGCCACGGAGTATTACAATCTTGTCGATAAGGCTGTCGCCGGTCCATGTTCCAGCAAGGGTGTCAAGATTTAGCTGCATGGATGTGCTTCCCGAATCCCCTCCCTGTTTTTCGGAGGACTGGCTGTCTATGTTGTTCAATACATTTTCCAGTGAACTTTTTGCGTCAAGAAGAATCTTGTAGTAGGAGGCGTAGGTCTTTGTTTCCTGCACGGCCCTGGCTGACTGTCTGTCAACTGTGTTCAGTGTGCACATCCATCCACCCTCAATCTCCTGAATCTCGGCGAAAAAGGCAAGGTCGGCTGTGAAATCGCCTGTTCCGGTGAATTCCCTGTCCCTTTTGTCCGTGACTATGTATCCGTCAAGACCCTGCATCTGGGTGAAGAACAGATTTGTGGTCATGTCTATCATGTCGGTGTCTTCGGACGAGGAAACTGTTGAAAAAAAATCCACGGTCTTCTGGGCGGCGGCGGACTGGATTCCAAAAAATGCCATAAGTGCCGTTGTTAAAAATAAGGTAAGTCTTTTTCTCAGTGCCATTTTGCTCTCCAAGTTCTCCTATAATCCGCCAATGTCCTTTCTGAATTCGCGGGCGATATCCCTGTTCACATCCCTTTCCTTTATGGACTCCCGCTTGTCGAACTGCTTTTTTCCCTTACAGACTCCAAGCGTCACCTTTACGATTCCGTTTTTCAGGTAAAAATCCAGCGGAACCAGTGTATATCCTTTTTCATCGGTTTTTCTCTGTAGCCTCTTTATCTGGTCCCTGTGGAGCAGGAGCTTCTTTTTCCTTTCCGGCGAATGGTTGAACACCGACGAAAATGAGTATTCCGAAATCAGGAAATTCTGAATCCACACCTCACCGTTTTCGATGAGCGCGAAACTGTCGGCGAAAGACACGTTGCCTGCCTTGACCGACTTGACCTCCGTTCCGACCAGAACTATTCCACATTCAATCTTGTCCTCCACGGAATAGTTGAAATATGCCTTCCTGTTTTGTGCGATAATCTTGCGACCTTCTTCCATAACACTATAGATAATAAACCCTAAGGGGCTAAAAGTCCATAGCCCATGGGGTCCTTGCAACCATTTAACCTATCTGATATTATAAAGGTTACAATGAAACAAAGTGTTTATGACTATTCCTTCGAAATGAGGCGAGCACGGAACCACAGGCTGGGTATTACATTTGGCCTTATCGTTTCTGTAGTTTTTTTTATAACCATGTTCCTGAACTTCATCCTGTTCCCGGTTCTGGTCAGGTCAGATTCCATGGACTCCGACATTCCTAAAAACAGTGCGGTGTTCGTTACTCCCCTTGACAGAAATCCTGAGCGTGGTGATGTTGTCTACCTTTCGCGTCTGGATGATGAAAAGCTGGGCGCGGGGCAGGTTGTCATCAACAAGCTGTGCGAGTTTTTTACCCTGCAGCAGTTCTGTCCGTTCGGCTACACAAACCGAATGTCTGGAAAACCGTCCATCAGGCGCGTGATTGGTCTTCCGGGTGACACTGTTCGCATAAAGGACTACGTTGCCTACGTCAAGACTCCCGAGGACAACACATTTCTTTCCGAGTACGAGAGGGCCAAAAAAGGGTACAACACGCACATCTATTCTGTACCCGCAGAATGGGATGGGCTTGGCTCCATTGGTGACTGCGATGAGTTTACGCTGAAGGAGGGGGAATATTTTGTTCTTGCCGACAACAGGATTGAGGGCTCCGATTCCAGGGTATGGGGTCCAGTTTCCGGTTCGCGAATCAGGGGAAAGGTTGTCATGGAATATTTCCCGTTCAAAAAGTTCAGGTTCTTCTAAATCTGCGTGATGAAAAAAAAGACAGGCCTCTATATCCACATACCGTTCTGCACCCGTAAATGCGACTACTGCGATTTTTTTTCGGTTCCGGTTGGTGATGGCGGTGTGCCGGATGATTATATCGATGCCGCAATCAGTGAAAGTCTCTTTTATTCTAAAAAGTTAAACATACAAATGATGAGTACAATCTATGTTGGTGGCGGTACTCCAAGTCTTTTAACACCGAAACAGCTGTGCAAACTGATTTCCGGCGTAAAAAGCGGCATGGATCCGGGACTTTTTCCATCCGAGACGACAGTTGAAATGAATCCGCAGTCGCTTTCACTTGGGATGCTTGATTCCGCCCGTTCCTCCGGTGTGGACAGGATTTCGCTTGGAATACAGTCTTTGAACGACCGCGCGCTTGGTTCTGTACACAGGTCATGCTCATCCAATACAGCATTGAAAGCCCTGGACACCGTTAAAAAAAACTGGAGCGGTAGACTCAACCTTGACTGCATGGCCGGCCTTCCTTCACAGACAATGGATGAATTCTGTTCATCGCTTGGGACCATGCTTTCCTACAATCCTGACCATGTTTCCCTGTACACGCTG
>DGGQ01000160.1 GCA_002392275.1 Treponema sp. UBA3870 | reverse complement strand
TTTTTGTTACTCTTTCTACCATAATATTCTTTGATTCCTCAATTTTATTGATTTCCACAAGGACAAACCGTTTGAACAGCCGGCCGTCCAGTCCGCACTAGCGAAATCTACAAAAAACACTAAAGGCAACCCTACGGAAAAATCCAGCGGGGCTGCCTTTAATGCTGTCCTACTTACGGATTCCAAGCTCCTTAATCAGGGCGCGGTATCCTTCAAGGTCTGTGCTCTGCATGTACTTGAGCATCTTGCGGCGCTGTCCGACTACCTTCAGAAGACTGCGGGAAGCGGTCGTATCCTTCGGGAAAGCCTTGCAGTGTGCAGTAAGCTGCTTTACACGTTCAGAAAGAAGAGCAATCTGAACCCTTGTACTTCCGGTGTCCTTGTCGTTTGCACCGAATTTGCTGACAACAGATGTTGTTGTTTCTTTTGTGAGTGCCATAAGCATTCTCCTTAAAATTATATCACCATGCTGAAATGTAAACCCCGAGGCCCTGTCCCAAAGTACAACAAAACTCCGGGGGACAACAGGAATTGCAAATGCAGCATTGTTATCTAAAACAAGCCATCGATGGAACTTGAGCCATGAAATCCATCATACCATCGTTGAGATTAAATTCCAAGCACCTTGAGCCGTCGCCGTCAAAAAAAATCCGGCAGATTGCATCCGCTTTTGTTCCGTCCTTCCAAACAAGGGTCACATTGTACGAACCATCCTTTGGAAGAATCTGTCCACCGTCAGAAACATCTGCGGAAAAAATCCCGGCAGACTTTTTTTCAAAAACAAGGGACGAGCAGTCGTAGGAAAAATCCTTTCCCAACATCTCCCGTGCGAGAGAAAAATCACCAGACTGGACGGCCATCTTGATTCTGGACGAGCTGATTCTTTCGCCACCGCACAGAACGTCGCCAAGCTTTTTCACGACAACATTTTTTTCGGCGGCAAATTTTTCAATCGCATCCATATCCATGGAACCATTGTAGCCACATCGGAAATCACGTCCCTCGGCAATAAAACGCATTCCACATTTCTCGACAAGAACGGACAAGAACAACTGCCCATCCATTCTAACAAAATCGGGGGAAAAGTCAATCACCACGGCAAAATCAAGCCCCATGGATTCGGCCGCGGAAATCTTCTGCGAAAGACTGTACACATTTCCACCAGACTGGTCGCTGTAGGAGCTGTAGGATTTGTTGAAAGTGACAAGCCCCTTGACAAGACCTCCGCTTTCAGAAATAGATTCCACCAGAGCCTTGTGTCCAAGATGGAAACCGTCGAAAGTTCCAACGCTGATTGCGCACCCAGCCTTCCTCCATTCATAAGGAAACTCGCCGCCGGCAATCTGCTCCCATGAAAATATTTTTATCGCGGGCCGTTTTGGAACAACAAATCCATAAGACAGACGGAACTCGCCAAGCACAATCATTCCGGCAAAAGAGCCGTCGCCATAGAAAACAGCAACATCCCTGTCGCATTTCCATTCACATTCCGGCATTGATTCGGGTCTGGGAACACGTCGAAACATTCCGCCATGCAGTGGACGACCGTTAAGATATGCCCTCTCACATTCCGGCTTCAGGATGTCAACCTTGAGTCCGCATGTAAACGCAAGCTCCGGTGAAAATTTTTGAAGATGGCTCCGAATCTCCCGGACGGTTTCATCACTGTCGCGTGTCCGTTTTTTTTCTGCGCCAAGTTCGGGTGGATTGTCCCTCAAGTCCGCAAAAAATCTGTCGTTGGAGATTGCATTATCTATAGTAAATTCTTTCAATCTTCCGTAGCAGGCGGCATCCTCAAGTTTGAAAGGTCCAACCTGTGTCCGTCTTAACGCACTCAGATGTGACACCGTACCAAGCTCCGCGGCAATGTCCCTTGCGAGCGCACGTATATACGTTCCCTTTGAGCATGAGATTTCCAGAAGAGCGTATGAGCATGGGTCGTTTTCATCTGCAGGACGGAAATCCAGAAGACGGTTTGAATAGATGAAAACCTGCCTTGGCTCCAGCGCGACAAGATTTCCATCGCGGGCAGAATCGGACGCACGTTTTCCATCAACATGGACCGCACTGTATACCGGGGGAACCTGAAGAAGCGCTCCAGTGAATTTTGGAAGCACATTTTCAAGCGCATCCCTTTCCACCGCATCTCCCCTTCCATTAATCCGTCCTCCTGGATCCAGCGTGTCGGTTCCAATACCGAAGCAGACCACCGCGAGATATGTTTTTCTAAAGCCTGTTATATGCGGAACCAGATGGGTAAGTGGTCCGCTCAAAACAACAAGAAGTCCCTCCGCAAAAGAATCCAGCGTTCCAGTGTGGCCAACCTTTTCGGTCCCGATGGAATGCTTTATGCTCCAGAGCGAAGAGAAACTTGTAAGCCCCGGAACCTTTGCATAGAGCATTAGACCGGGGACAGGGTTATTCTGTTTTTTCTTGGGCTTGGCCATCTTGTTTTTCCAAAGCGTTGAGGGTCTGGACCATCTTGAATCCTTCCTTCATGCTGAAATCCGCAATGAAAGTCAGCTTGGGAAATTTATAGATGGTCAGTTTTTTTGCAATGACGCACTGGATAAAACCAGCCGCGCTCTGCAATCCCCTTACGGCTCTCCGAACGGAATTGTCGTCCATGAAAGACGAGACATAGACCTTCGCGTAAGCCAAATCGCCTGCCACCTCCACACGGTTGACGGAGATGAACTCGTTTACTCTGGGATCCTTAATCTGGTGGGTCAAAATCATTGATGAAATCTCTTCCCTAAGCTGCTCACCCAGACGCTCCAATCTATACTGCCCCATCTTTACTCCTGGTCCGCACCCGATTCTTCAGATTTAGCCTCGGCCTCCGCTTCAGACTGTTCCTCAGCAAGAGTCTTTCCGAGCTTCCTTGCGACCTCGACATATTCAAACACCTCAAGCTGGTCCCCGACCTGGAGATCCTGCCAGTTTTCAATGCCGACACCGCACTCGAATCCGAATTTGACTTCCTTAACATCGTCCTTGAAATGCTTGAGAGACGAAACCTTTCCAGTGTACTTGACGACACCATCGCGGATTACGTTCACGCTGCTGGTCTTCTTGATGATACCGTCCGTGACATAACATCCTGCAATGACACCCACCTTCGGAACCTTGAACGTGTTGCGGACCTCCAGCATACCGGTGACTTCTTCCTTGGTGTCCGGCTGCAACATTCCTTCCATGGCCGCTGTGATTTCCTCGACACACTTGTAGATGATGTTGTACTTTCTGATTTCGACCTTCTCCTGATCCGCAAGTGCCTTGGCTTTTGGTGTAGGACGCACATTGAATCCAATGATGATTGCATTCTCATCGGCAGCCGCAAGAGTGACATCGCTCTCGTTGATTGCACCAGCGCTCGAATGGATAACGGAAAGACGGATATCCCTTGTCGAAAGTTTTTCCAGAGAACTCTTGAGAGCCTCGGCGGAACCCTGGAGGTCTGCCTTGATGATGACCTTGAATTCCTTGATTTCCTTCTGCTCGATTGTGGAGTAGAGGTTGTCCAGAGTAACCTTCTTGAATGCCTTGGCATCCTCGTAGCGTTTTAGCTCCTGTCGTTTTGCGGCAAAAGCGCGAGCATCCTTTTCGGACTCGGTTACCTGGAACGGGTCTCCGGCGTTCGGCATACTCTCCATACCAAGAACTTCAACCGGCATTGAAGGTGTGGCCTTCTTGATTTTGTTTCCAT
>DGGQ01000070.1 GCA_002392275.1 Treponema sp. UBA3870 | reverse complement strand
TATGGTCTCCGAGTTACCGGTGATTGTCGCGAAATTTGCGTCCGAAAGAGACTCGGATTCTGTTGTGAGGTCGCTCAGCGCGAGAAGGTTCGTGCTTGCGTTGAGGAGGTTGACCTTTGCACCGCTGGAGAGTGCGTCAAGGATTACGTGGACCTTTTCTTCCAGACCCCTGGCGCGTGTCCTTTCCTCTCTGCGTATCATGATGTAACCAAGCGTAACTGCTAGAGCCACGACAAGGACCAGAATCAGCGACATGGTGTATGCCACCAGCTTGACCCTAAGGCTCACACCCCTCCTGTTTATGGTCTGTTGCTTTGCTTTTCTTTCCTCTGGCATAATGTCTCCTTCAATCAGTGCTTTTACTTCGGCCTTTATGGTGATGGCCTCCCTTGCCGTGTTTGAAAGTCCCCTAATGGCGATGACGGTCGCGAATCCCGCAAGAACCAGAACTACCACGACAATTATCAGCGTTATGTCCACGCGCCTCTTTGTGCCCATAAAATCTGTGAGCCATTTTGGCACGAAATTGTATTCCTTGTACGGCTTGACGGTACCGAAGTCCTTTACCTTAAGGATTTTGTCCCTTGTCATGTAAAGCCCGCGGTCGGTATGCACAAGACCAATATAGTAGTCGCCTGCGTCAATCTTTGTCAGGGTCATTTCCGTTATTCTGTTGTCGGACGCTACCCTGAAATCATTTTTCCCAGCGGAAAGAACATAGTCGTAGGGTGCCTTTCCGTCAGCGTCGATGTAAACAGCCGATATGGTCCCCTCGTATGTGAATCCGCCGCCGTAGATTTCAAGGGCTATATCCCCGAACACGTTTGGCGTTGCGCTTATCGTTGTCAGATATGTCTGCGGTATGTATTTGTTGAGGAAGAGAACCACGGACTCCTCCTCACTTATGTTTCCAACCTCGTCAATGGCCGCCACTGTGAAAAGATAGACTCCGTTCCTTCTGTTCGTGAATGAGTCGGAGAGACTTTCCCTGTCGCCCTTCATGTATCTTGGAGGTGTCTTTAGCTCCTCGATTTTTTCCGCATTTTTTTCAAGAAGGGTGGCCTTGATTTCCTCTATCCTTTCCGGGGTGAGCCTTAGCGGATGGGTCGCGTTCACGATTAGACTCTGCGGTATGGAATCTATGTATTGCAGTGCCCATGTGTATCCGTCCACGTCCGTATCCTCGGGGGAGGGTTCCCAGCCGATTGTGAACGTGTTTTTTTTCAGGAGGCCGTTCTCGTCAATCTCCGGCAGGTTGATTTTGGGCCTGAGAGGGGCGGTTGTATCCTTTCTGTATGTCGCGACCGCTGTTCTGGACCAGTTTCCTGCATAGTCAACCTGTTTTGCCTTGAAGTACCACAGACCGTCCTCGTCCGCTTTTCCCTCGATTACATTTTCCAGCGGATATGTGTTGATGTCATCCGGCGGCTCCTCGTTCGGGTCCCTGGTGTAGATGAACGAAAATCCCCTGATTCCTGATGAGTCCGTTGATTCTTCGACCGCAGCCGAAACAGTGTCAACAGTGCCTCCCTTTCCGTCCGCAAAATTACGTGGGATAATCCTCGGTGGATTTGCGTGGATATCCTTGAAGAGCATGGCAATTCTTCCGGTTGTTCCTCCCTGCTGCCAGACAAATGAAAGCTCCCGCTCCCTGTCCGAAGTCACCGGGTATGTCGATGCCGAAACGTTTTCAATCAGCACGGATGGGTCGTCCCAGAAAAGGTCCAGCTTCCGGGTGATGTAGACCCTGTTGTTCGCGGTCTGCCTGTCCGACCAAATCATGTAGAGCCTTTCGTTGTGGACAACCATCTCCGGGTGGATGCAGTTTCCATCCCTGGGACTCACACATTCCCCGCTGCCGGATTTGAGTTTTCCGTCAGTCCCTATGTTCGCGACCCAGATTGTTGAGTCTATGCCCGTATACATGGACTGTTCCCACGCAAGGTAGATTTCCTTTTTGTACGATATGACCACCGGTCTCTGGTTGTTGTTTCCGTCCGAAGTCACAAGGGCAGGCGCGGTCCATGTTTTTCCGTTGTCCCTGGACATGGATGAGAAAATCTGGAACGTGTATCTTCCGCCGGACGAGTAGTGCGCCTGGAACACCATCATGTCTCCGCCGGCTACTGGAGCGACATAAGGTGCAAGCGGATTTGATGCGCCCGGATATGAGAATGTGAATGGGGAGAAATTCGACCAGTCCTCTCCGTTTCTTGATGTCGCGTACACAAGCGAAAGTGATTCAGATTTTCCAAGCGTGGCAAACAGAACAAAGCTGCCGCCCGATGTCGCATAGATTCTAGGACCGACCAGTGGAAGCTCCTGTTCCGGTAGCGCGGTGCATTTGAACGTGGAGCCGTCCGTGCTTGTGTAAACTGAAATCTCGTTTATGTCGGTCAACACTGCCACAGCAATTTTTCCGCTGTCGTTTTCGGCCGCTGAATAGATTTCGGGAACCGTTCCTGAATATACAAATGGACCGGCGAATCTTTTTCCAGCCGTCCATGATGTTCCGTTTGTCGTTGTGCTTATGGAAAGATGGATTTCCTTGTTCTCGTTGTCAATTTCCTGCCAGAATGCAGCGGATATTTTTGCTTTCTTTGTTTTTCCCGAAACTGTTGACGGAAAACGGCAGTCAATGTTTGCCTGAGAGACGACCCTTGGATTGTCCCAGTAAAGTTTTTGGGCGAAGACACTTGCCGCCGTGATTGTCAGAAGGATTGCCGTCGATATTAAAAATTTTTTTTGCATTTCAGTATCCCATGTCCGTAAGCCGTTTCTGTAGCTTCTGTATTTTTGCGGAGCGTTGGTTTGACGGTTTTGCCAAAAGTTCCTGCAGATTTGACTTGGCCGCGATTACGTTGCCGTTCTGGAGATAGTTGATGGCCTGCTGATATTTTGCCTCGTCCGCCGCAGAAAGAATCACAACCTCGCTTGCGGCAATCTGGGGAGTCTCCACTGGCTTTATCTCCATTACGTCCACAACCTTTTTCCTTAGTCCCAAATCAAGCTCCACCTGGTAGATTAGTTCTGACAGTCCCGGATATTTTGGCTCCAGGGCGTACAGGTCCTGCAAATCGGAGTATGCTTCCTGCGCCGTTGAGTCGTTCCTGCTGTAGTTCACATTCCTTAGCTCATCGATTTTTGTCTTGAAATTTTCGTTGAACTGTTTCAGGTCCAGCACCTGGTCTATCTTCATGGAAAGAAGGTTTGCCTGCTGGTTCCTCGGGTAGACAATCTTCAGCTCGTTCAGCTTGTTCTTTGCCATGTTCAGCATGGATTTTCCTTCGCCGGTCCTTCCCTCCGAAATCAGCTTCTGCCCATTCTGGTAATACTGGTTGGAGATTGACAGAATCTGAGACATTTCCGGGTAGAGCGGGTCCGTCGGTGAAAGCTCCTTTCCGCTTTTCATTTCCAGGGCCGTGTTGATTCTGGATTTCAGAGTCTCAAGCTCCTCGTCGGTCTGCACGTCCATGTCCATGAATACGCTCCAGCTTCTGATCGTCTCGTCCGCTATGCTTATCTGCTGGTATGCGTCGTCAAAATTTCCTGCGTAGTATGCCGTCTTTGCGCTGTCCTTGTATTTTCGTATCTCCTGCATAAGAAGGGGCTGCTGCTTTGTGATTATGGCCACCTTGAGCTGCGCAATCTTGTCGTAGGTGTTCTCCTGAATCTCCGCGTCCCTTTTCAGGCTGTCGATTACGGAATTGTATAGCGAGGATGCCCGGTCAAGATTGTTCCTTGCCTCCGTGAAATCTCCCCTGCTGAATGCCGACATGGCCCTGTTGTAGTAGACATCTATCTGGCTTTGCGCCTGGAGAGCCTCCTTCTGCTGTGCCTTTGCCTGCAAAATCAGAGAGTCCGTATGCGCGCTCAGCTTCTGTATGTTGTCCACCGACTCCCTGATTTTTCTCTGCATGTACTGGATGTTGCTGACCTGCGAGAGGCTTCCCGTCGAGAGAAGTTCGGCCCCCTTTTTAAGTGCCTGCACATCAAGCTCCATGCTCTGCCTGAACGTGTTGATGCTGTTGAGAACCTTTGACGGATACTGTTTTGCGTTTTCGTTTGAGGCATCCGGTATGAGGCTCATTATTGCCTGGTATTTTTCAGTGTCTTCGACGTACATCTGCTTTCCCGCCGATATGAGCCTTGTTCCCGCCTGTACGGTTGTGTCCGATGCCTTTTCGCTGCATGTCCTGGAGATTTTGCCGCATGCCGCCGTGTATGAGTTGATAAACTTTTCCAGCTGGGGCCTTTTTTCCTTCAGCTTTTTGAATTCCGAAATCCATGTTCCGTGGGTAAGGCTGTCCACCCGGTTGACATAATCCGCAAACCTGTTGGACTTTTGCAGGTAGAACTGGGAGATGTTGTCCAGATTGTCCCGCAAATCCTGCGCGGTGTCGGCGACGCTCTTGTCTATGAAGTCATCGACCTCGTGAATCTGGCTGGAGATTTCGGTGGCCATGTTGATAAGTTCCTCTGTCCTTTGTGCCATCTGTGCCACGGCCGCTGTAGATGTTTTGTACTGCGAGACAAGCTCGTGCGACTTGGAGCCAGCCTTGAATCCCATTGTGTCTCCAAAATCCGTGATTCTTGTGAGCATCGGGGATATTGTGTTCAGAGCGTCAATGCCATCCCTTATTTCCGTGAACTTGGAGCCGTATTTTAGTATGTCGTCCTTGTCCAGGGCGGTCGCTATTGATTGAGAAATGGAAGCCGCCTTCTCTAGCAGACAGTCTGTCAGCTCCTTTTCAATCTGGTTCCACTGCATGCCCATCACACCGAGAAGGCCAGTGTTCTCCGTGCGTCCCGTTCCCTCCACAAATTTGATTGCGTAGGATATGTAGCTTGCGTCCTGGACCTCCCTTGTCGCCTTCATTGCATTGAAAAGGGTGGTGGCATCCGCCGTGTCGTCCTGGAGCGATTTTTTCAGTTCCACAAGTTTTTTTAGGGAGTCCATGGTTCTGTCAAGGTCTGTCGCTGCATTTTTGAGGTTGTTCTTTTTGATTTCGCCGACAAAAATTAGCTGCGCATCGGAAATCTGTCCCTGAAGCGAAATGTACGAGAGAATGTTCTTTTTTGTACGCTCCGAGAATCCTTCGACCTTTGCGAGGGTGTCGTCCTGGTGGTTTCCATTTGTGAACGCCGATTTCATAAAATCAATGGCCATAGTTCCGTTGTCGGAATCAAGGAGAACCTGCGCCGCTGCCTCGAAATCACCTTTTTCAGCCGCCCTGTAGATTTTTGTTATGGTCTCGTTGAAGAATCGGGGATAGTAGGGGTAGTCGTTAATCAGCTCCTGGACATCGGAATCCGCACCCCATGTTTTTGTGGGGCTTGGCATTGAGAAAACCAATGCGATTGCGGCTATTTTGATTATGCAGTTCCGTATCCTTCCCATAGAAAAAACCTCCGGATCCCTTGGGGACCGTTCCCTTGTAAAATGCGTGGCCTCCCTACTACTAAATTGCGGATTTTATAGTTGACACTGAGTAACCAGCTTTCGGATTATTCAGTGCTAAGGCAAGCTCTAAAAATTGAATTTTTTCGAGGTTCCCTTAACTACAATATCGTAAGATTTTGGACCACCGCATATAGGGCATCTCTAAAAACTGATGTTTAATCCTACAATAAAATGTCAAAAACTTCAATTTGTGGGGTCAGACCATTTTTGGTCCCCGATTCTAGAACAACTCCATCCTGGAATGGACACAAGGAAAATTTGCAAATTTTTTTCAAAACTGGGCTTTTCCCGTCTTTACAAAATTCGGGTTATAAAATATGTTATATGTAGGGATAAAAAATAAGGGAAAGGGGAATCAATTATGAAAGTTACTCTCGAAGAACTGCGTGGACTTCAAAAAAGTCTTGCGGACAGGGTCGAATTTCTTAGCGCAAATCGTAATGTCGATATGGACGAGCTGAACAGGCTTAGGTCCATCGGTCTCAGAATCTCAATGATTTTTCTTAGCTACAGTTTTGAGAAGGATTCCAAGGAGATTGAGCTTGGTTATAGTGATGAGGAGAACGCTATCGCCGAGGAGATGGAGGCCTACCGTGTCTCTCAGATTCACCAGAGAATCAACACCGGAAGCTGCCTTTCATGCGTCGAGAACCTTGCCGATATGGCCATGGACCTTGTTCGCCAGATAAACGAAATAGTTTCGGGAATAAAGCCCGGAAGAAACGCCATCCTTATGAACAATATCAACACAAAATTTGCGGTTGCTTCCGAATTTTTGACCGAGGTTGCCTCTCTCAAGGACAATCCCGACAAGATTTCAGCTTGGAAGGCCGAGGAAATATCCAGCGCGGTGACAGCGGCGTCGCTTATGGGAAGAACAAAGAGCGAGAAAAAAAGTGCCGCAGCCCGTCTCAATGGAAAAAAGGGTGGCCGCCCGAGAAAGAATCCGCTTCCGGAGTCTGTTGCCAAAAAGGAAGAGAACGCAAGAAAGTCCAAGAAATCCGCCTCGATTGCCACAAAAAAGACCGTCGCCGCCAAAAAAAGCTATGCCGTTGCCGAAAGGCGCATGGTCCTTCCGCGTGGATCGAAGATTGCGAAATAGATTTCCGCACAGCTGAATTGAAGAAATTTGCTCCCCATGCCTGTAGGTGTGGGGATTTTTTTGTTCATCCGGTCAGATTTTTTGAATTTTTATAATACACCTCCTTGTAGATTTGTCCAATGCGATAAAAATCTGCAGGATGATTTGCCCTGCTGACAGCAGGTGGTGTGGTATACCATCAACATGAGATTTTTGTGGCACTGATTTGGAAAGGGGTTCTCCCACATTACGCCCGATTGGAGCCATGCCGAAGGCAGACCGGCGTAAGGCGGGCCGGAGCGGAAGCGTAGTGGCGGAAAGCGGGTTTGAAAATGGTGCGGCAGTCTCCGGGACAGGATGATTTTTTTTGCTTGATGCCGTCCGAACCTGATTTTTTTTGAATTTTTTTTAAAAAGAATTTGACATGCCCCTACATATAGTGTATACTCGCTTATAGTTTCAATGTAAATCCACTATTTATGTTGAACGATTCCCACTCAGCTCTGTCAGCTTTTCCCACTAATCCCACTGGCAGAGCGTTTTTTTTTGCCCTGCGCTGTGGTTTGCTTTTTGGGGATTGCTTTATTTCTTTTTGCTGAAAATCCTGTAGTTCATCCATGGAAAGAGGGGATGGTCCTTCTCCAGTTTGGTCAACCACTCCGTGCTGACGGAGTTGCTTGCCAGGGCATCGAAGACCTGCGAGAACGATAGTATGTCCCGCTTGAACTCCTCCCTCGCGAAATCCGGGCAGAGTCCTTCCTGAATCATCTTTGGAAGTGCGCTCGACTGTACAAGGAAAGCCTCCTTTGCGCCAAGATTCAGCAGACGTGCCTTGAGGCTTGTTTCACCGGGGAACCTGTTGGCAAGCTCCACCATTCGTTCTGTTGCCTTGCGTGTGTAGCGCATCATCCAGTTGTTGCTGCTGTCAAGAAGATCCTCGCTGTATCCGTCGCCGCCCCCCGAGCATGGGTATGGATTTATCTTCTGCAGGGAGAACTGTTTTTTTATGTTTTCGCC
>DGGQ01000136.1 GCA_002392275.1 Treponema sp. UBA3870 | reverse complement strand
CAGTTTTTAGAGGTAACCATGAAAATGCGATGTTAAAAAGACTGTAATTTCAGGCTTTTTAACTCGCAGGCATCTCTAAAAAGTCATTGAAAATGAATTTTTAGAGATGTCCTATTGCAATTGCTGAAAAGAAATATAGTTTTATTTCAAACTATTGTCAATTGGTTTTATATAAAAGTTTTTGCGCTGAACATGTTTCTAGATGCCAAGAAGGTGGACGGGAAAGCAATATGAGCTCTCATTCAGCGCACGGATTTTTTCACAGCAGTCAATTACGATGCCGTTTTTAATTTCCGTTTTGTATTTTTCCAGCACCCTGAAATTCTTTGTGGGATTTTTCGGCGAAATTCCTTTTTTGATTTCTATGGGGTAGATTCCTTCCTCGTTGACGTAAAGAAGATCTATTTCCTTTTGGTCAATGTCACGGTAGTAAAAAAGATAGTCGCGCGGCTCCACGTTGAATGCGAAAAAGTTTTTTACAATTTCGCTGACAATGAATGTCTCAAAAAAAGCACCTCCCATGGCGCAGTTTTCAAGCATGTTTGCGTTAGGCCATTTGCAGAGGAATGCGCAAAGACCTGTGTCCATGAAGTACATTTTCGGAGCCTTGATGATTCTGTTTGAAATGTTCGCAAGATACGGTTTAAGAAGATAGATTATTCCGGAGGTTTCAAGAATTGAAATCCATTTTTTACAGGTCTTCACATCGATTCCCACATTGTTTGCTATTTCCTCATAATGTAGTTCCTGCGCAGTCCTCAATGCAACGATGGAAATGAAATTTCGGAACTGAGTTTCACTTGATGCGGAAATCAGTTTCCTTACATCCTTTTCTATATATGTGTTAACGTATGATTTAAAATAAATGTCCCGCTCTGATACGCCCGTGCAAATGTCAGGCATTCCACCCATGAAAATCTCCTCAAAGATTTTGCTCCTTGATTTGTACGGAATCTTCGTTGATGCCGCACGCGAAATCAGTTCATGGATTTTTGGTGTGAAAAGGCGGCTTTCCTCCTGGATTTTTTCAATCTGGCTGAATGATGACATTTCTACAATCCCGCACCGTCCTGCAAGCGAGTCGCTTATTCCCTGCTGAAGTTCAAAACGGTTGGAGCCTGTCAGGATGTACATGAGTTTGCGTTCCTCATTGTTTTTGAGCCATACTCTTCTTTGTGCGTCGATTTTGATTTTTATTTCGTCAAGCAGCTCTGGAACTTTTTGGATTTCATCAATGATCACCGGCCATGGATTTGATTCCAAAAACAGTTTCGGATTTTCGGAGGCAAGTTTCCGCTCCTCAATGTCATCGAGGGTTACCCTGTGGAAAGATTCCGGGAATACATAGTCCAGCGTCGTGGATTTTCCGACCTGCCTTGGACCGTAAACCACAATGCAGGGGAATGAATTGCCCATATCAAGAATCGTTTTTTCGACGGTACGCTTTATGTACATCGGTCTTACCTCTGAAAATAAAAAATCCGATGAAAACGGTAGTCGATTCCCTGTTTCATCGGAAAATATTGTATTACATGATTTGGAAAATGTCAAAATCCCCTATTGCGAAATTTGACGACCTTCCATCTTTTTCGAAGTACATGAGAGGGGGTGGAAACGCTTGGTTATCTTTTTGCTGCCGCAAGTTTTTCAATCAGCTCGATGACCGCATCCCGGCTTGTGGTGTCGAGCGACTCAAGTTCGGAGAGCATTTTTCTGTAGCGGATGAAGAGCGTTTCAAAATCTTCGGGGGGATTTTTTTCCGGCTGGGACCCGAATTCATTTTTCGGATTGTTTCCGGTGACAAGGTATTCCGCGCTTGTGCCAAGAATCTGTGCAATCCTTACGGCTGTGTCAGCTGACGGAATGTTTCCGTTTTTTATTCCCTTGCTTATGTTCGAGACATCAAATCCAGCTTCGTGCGCAAGTTTTTTTCTGTCGATGTTGCGGTAGTCGCGTTCGTAATCAACTCGTTCCCAAAAATTCATACAACCATAATTGTGGAAATTTCCTATTTTTACCGCATTTTAGTGGACAAATCCATTTATCTGTTGTAATATTGGAAATATCCACAAAATATAAGGCATTGTGGAAACTGTCACGAATAAATCAAATGTTTGGAGGATAAAATGAAAAAAACAAAGTTCCTTATGGCCCTCGCGCTCGCACTTTCACTCTCAGGATTTGCGTCTGCGCAGTCGGGGCTTTCACCCGATTCCATGACACTGGAGATTGCTTCCTATGATTCCCAGATTGAATCAATTTCCAAAAAGGAAGACGTTATCCAGCAGGAAATCAACAACTATGTGGAGACCTACCGTACAACCCAGATGACTCAGAGACAGAAAAAGCTTGACGACTATTATAAAAAAGGCTACCTCTCTGAAACTGACTGGAAAGCCGAGGTAAAAAAACTTAAGAGCCAGATTGATGCGGAGGCAAAGGATAAATACAGTGAGAAGGTTGAAGAATATTCTTCCGAACTTGATGATTTGGGCGGGCAGAAAAAAACTCTGCAGGATGAGCGCAATCGTTTGGAGCAGCAGCTTTTGAGGCAAACTTTTACCATTCGGTCGAACCAGGTGGACAACAGCAATTACGATGCGAAATCCAAGACCATAAATGTCGTGGTGACTATCCCGGAACTGGGGAACGATATTGTTACGGTACGGTACGCTTTGAACTATCCGGGTGCAAGTGCCATGGAATACGCGGACAAGGCTGCGGAGGAAAGACAGAAGACCTATGTTGCGGATGTCTACTATCGGATTAAGAAAGCCGAGGCCAAAGGTAACTACATGGTATACATTACGGGAGTGAGCGTGAAGACTTCAAGGGGCGAAGAGGTAACATCCGTTACAAATCTTAACCAGGAGTCCAAGATGTTCAAGGCGGGAAAACTTGGTATCAGCGACAAGAAGTCATCGGTGACAAATACAACAAAGGTCGCGGCTGTCGATCCGAATCCAAGCGGAAATCAGGATGCATTTCTCCAGATAAAGCAGCTGCTTGACAACAACAAGATTTTTGATGTGCAGGACCAGGTGATGGCGCTTTCTCCGTCATTGACTCTTTCGCAGAAGGAAACATTGTACGAAAACTACAAGAAGAACGGTGTCGGTCCTTTTTTTCTTAATCTCATCCCCTGTGGCGTAGGTTCCTGGGTGCAGGGTGACATTGTTTCCGGGATAGTAATAACGGCTGTGGAGGCAGGTTCATTGATATTTATGATTTCAACTTCGACTAGCGGAGCTTACAATATGACACCAGTTGGTGGAATTATTTATGCTGGTGCTGCCGTCTACGCGCTCATTAGTCCGTGGGTGTATTCTCATAAATGGAACAAAGCTCTCAACTTTGCCCTGAACTCAAACACAGCTTCGCTTACGGTGATTCCATTTATTGATCCTCTTCAGAACGAGTATGGTATTGCGGCAAGGCTTTCAATCTGATTTGGATAAGATTCTTCTATAAAATATGCAATTTTTTACCGCAGGCATCGTTTGTTTTGGAACGCTTGTCTGCGGTCATTTTTTTTTCAGAAAATCCTGAACTCCTTTTCCTTCTGCGGGGACGGGTAGCGGTCTTTGTTTGCCCTGTAGTAGTCCATGACCGGCTTTGCGAAGAGCATGTCCTCGTGGGCTATGTGGGAGAGAATCCAGTCGTAGAGGAATTTCACGAACTGTATCGCCCCTGTCACGGATATGGTTGAAAAATTCTGTGCGGTTTCAAGAACCTTCCGGGTGAAAGCTTCGTGTTCTTTTTTGTGTCTCTCAAGTCCATCGTATCCCGCGGCTTTCATCAGAACTTCCTCGTCGTGGAAGTGGGTCTGAACGTAGTCGGTACATTCGCGTAGGGCGGAGGCAAGGCTTCCTTCCCAGTTGAGTCCTTCCGGCGAGCTGTTTTTCATTATGGCCGAACGCAGGTTGTTGCAGAGCGCGACAAGTTTTTTATGCTGCGCGTCTATCGTGGGAATTCCTGTTTCAAATTTCGGGTTCCACTGTATGAAATCTGCATCGTCCTTTTTTCCTGGCTGTGTACTCAAAATGCGCCCCCTTTTAATCGGTTCATTTTACCAGAATTCCTTGATTTCCGCAATGTTTTTACTTCTGAAGTTTTTCCACAGCCCATGTAGGGACAGTCCCTTTTTCATATCCGTATTTATTCTGATAAAGCGCAATCGTCTGAGAGATTTTGTTTGCATCTTCATCTTTAATACGGATAAGACATTCTGTCATATTGTTTTTATTTGAATCAGAACTCAAGATTTCTTGCCAGTTTTCCAATCCATTCTTTCCAGTGTCAGCAAGGTGGTTTTCATTGTCATATACGTAGGCCGGCCAGAATGCTTCATTTCCATTGCAGTTATACGAGAAAGTAAGCTCCCATGTATAATTGCCCCATTTTGAAGCGGCTCCATCCGGTACTGTAAGTGTCGGGTTGTTTGTAATCGAGAGAGGTGTTTCCGCAGAAATATTCCAGACCATTACCGGTGCGGTGCCAAAATTTGGCTCTGTCCAGCCTTCGGAAGTTGTCGTTACAGTTCCTAAATCCATGTCGAGCTTGGAAGTCCAGTCAGAAAGTGTGAAGACGGCCTTGTAATCATAGCTTTTTTCTGATTCATAATAATAATCCGTAAAATGTTTTTCACCGTAATTGCCATTGCAAAAACCGATTTCCCTGTAGGCAGATTCCGGGTCAGAATGGAGCTTCCTGAAAATATGGGTCTGCTGAACTTCTTCCGGTGTGGTGACATAGAGATTGATACCAACGTTGTCTGCGGGAGGCACGTCAATAGGGCGTGTAATTGAACTTACAATTTTTGTATAATCCAATCTGCTTAAATCATAATTTTTTGAATACCAGAAAAAATCATCGCCACTTAGTTTAAAATTAAAAATGACATCTGTAAGAATATTTTTTCCGGAATGGAATTGCTCATTGTATTGGTCATTGGGTATGGTTTCACTGTGGCGACTTTCACTGAAACTGCATCTAATCCTGTTATAGTTGTAGGCATATTCAATCCACCAGTCAAGCTCCGGCGAATTGTTTTCATTGTTCTTCCATTCAACGGCAGAACTGTCTGCAATGGAAAGTGTCTTTGTGTCTTGATTCCAGGTCATTTGAGCATTAAAGCTTGGAAACTCCGCACCATTGTAGCCGCTTTTGTGGTAGCCAATCTGTGTTTCCGTAGGGTCGCTGCCTTCATATTCATAAACAGCCATATATTCATACCAGCTGTCCTTTTTCACTTCATAAAGATCCTTAAAACTTTTTGTCCTGTTGGAAGCGTAGTCTGGTGAGTTTGAATCAAATCCTTCGCCGGCAATATGTTCCCAGTCTTCATTTACCGGAGTGTACGAGGAACCATTTTTAGTTACCTCCCTGCGGTACAGGTTCACACAGCTTGAATTTTGTGGAATCGCCACGCTGAGAACGATAGGATTTTCCCCTGGCTCTTCAGTCGCTGCTTCCGGATTGTATTCTGTAGTGCAGGAAATAAGTGTAGAGCTTATGATAAGAAACGCCGCCATTGCCACTGTGACAAAAGTTTTTTTCAGTGATTTCATAGACAAAAACCTCCTGCATTTTTATCCTTGGATTTTTTGGGGCGAACAAACTTGTAAAAAACGATTCTCCCCTAAAACGTGAGGGTATTTCCCTATAAAACCATGTTAACCCCGAACTGCATATTTTTCAAGGAAAAGATTTGCTGCGGAT
>DGGQ01000077.1 GCA_002392275.1 Treponema sp. UBA3870 | reverse complement strand
AAGAATTTCTTTTAGCTTTGCGCTGATTTCGTTTCGGCTTAGTTGCATTTATTGTACCTCCTGATTTTCATGCTTGGAGTTCTTTCAAAGTCGCTTGTCCGGATAGTGATTTTTGATACACGCTGGAACGATGGAAGACTGTCGGTGATTTTGTCCAGCTCTGATTTTAAAAATCCGTTTTTGTCTTCTGCGGAAATTTTTTCCATTTCGCTTTGACGTGGAACAATCTCGAGTGCAAGACAGTGGTTTCCTCTTTCATCAATATCTTCAAAGACCTGGGAATCCTGAACAAGATCAAGCTCGTTGAATTTTGCTTCAAGCTCTGCCGGTGAAATATTTTCTCCGCTTGGAAGCACAATTATTTCTTTTATGCGTCCTGTGATGTAGAGGTAGCCTTTTTCATCAATACGCACAAGGTCGCCCGTCTTGAACCATCCATCCTGGAATGCCCTTGCATTTTCCTCCGGCTCGCCCGCATATTCTTTGAACATGTTTTTTCCTTTCAACCAAAGCTCGCCGTTTTCAATTCTGTATTCCTGGTTGGGGTAGAGGAATCCGATTGACTCTGGATTTTCCGGGCTGTCTGGATTTCCAGAAACAAGGTTCGCGGATTCGGTAAGACCGTAGCCCTGCAAAAGATTTATTCCAATTTTTTTGCACTCGTTGATCAAGAACGGAGGAACAACCGCCGCTCCAGCGATAATGCATTTCATGTCCGGACCGAACATGTTTTTTCCCATCTGCTTGGAAAGCTTCAGAGCCATCTCGATGAGTGCCGGAACGGAAACAAGAATTGTCGGCTTGAATGTCGCTATGTCCTTGAACATGTCCTTGTTGTTTTTGCAGATAAAAATTTCGCTTCCAGTGTAGAGCGATGTCATCAAATTTCTGATGAGTCCAAAAACGTGTGAAAGAGGAAGGACCAAAATATATCTCTGGTTGAAAACATCCTTGTAGCCATAGCAGCCATTTATTGCGCCCTGCATTACCGCTCCGTTTGTCAAAATTGCGGCCTTGCTTTTTCCAGTGGTTCCGCCAGTGAACATCAGAACACATTCGTCGTTCGCATTTGATTCTACCATTTGTGTTGATTCCGAATCTGTTTCCGAAATCTTTATGACCTGGATTCCTTTTGATTTTGCGAGCTTTGTTTTTTCTTCAAGAGCATCCTGCACGACAATTTTTTTGATTCCGAGTTTCATCGAGCAGCCGAATACGGACATTTCATCAAGGTGGGCCGGAATGATTACGGCAGAATTTCCGCTCGTCGTGATTGCGATAAATGCCTTCACAAAATCATAAGAGTTTGCGCAGAGAAGACCAAGACGTTCGCCTTTTTCAACTCCATTTTTTTTAAGAACGCTCCTGAATCTTGCTGCATCATTTTCAATCTGTGAGAACGTGAGGTGCTCTCCGTCATAGCAGACCGCATTCTGGTTCCCAAATTCATTCAGACAGTTTTTCCACATCTGGGAAATGGAATCGTATTCGACAATTCTTTTAAAGGTTTTTTCGTCGGTGTATTTTTTGAATACCTCGTTTGTTGTCATCGCTGTTTTTCTCCTATAAAATCTGAATTATTTTTTTCCGTAATATTCATCCGCAAGATTTTGCAGGTGGCTTTCTTTATTGTATAGTTCCTGTGTCGCATTTTCAACAGCCTTCAGTCCAACCGTTCCTTCAGGAATTTTAATCGGTTCTCCAACCACAATCAGGAGTCTGTGCCGGATTCCCTTTTTTTTCTGGATGTAGACCGGGAGGATTGGTTTTTTGCTTTGCATCGCCATCAGTATCATGCCGGATTTAAAAGTCTGTAGCCCCTGTTTTTCAACATTGATTTTTCCTTCGGGAAAGATTGCGACAATCTCATCTTCCTTTAGCCGTCCGACAATCTCCCTGAATGTCTCCATGCTCACGTTCTCTCTGTCAATCGGAATGCAGAGAAAATGTCGGAACCAGAAATTTTTTACTTTTGTGTTGAAAAAAATTCTGAGGGCGACAAAATATAGACGGCGATACCAGAATCCGTACATCAAAAAAACAGGGTCCGTAAATCCAATGTGGTTTGAAATCAAAAGCGCGCCACCCTTTATTTTTTTCTTCGCGGCCTGGTTTTCATAAATGTGCTTTGGCCTCCACCACAGGAATCCCGGAAGAAATGAGGTGATTCTCACAAAGTCGTGGATAAAATATCTTGGTGAAAAAAAATGCGGCCTAGTGCTTTCCATTATTCTGCGAATCCTTTTTCGACAAGCCATGCGTAGAGATCTTCGTTCCAGTGGGTGCGTTTCATGAATGCGTTGTTGAGCATACCGAATCCGTGTCCACCTTTTTCATATTCCGCAAAAGTTACGTCAATTTTTTTTGCTTTCATCGCGTTGTAGAGCCGCTGGCTGTTTTCAAATTTTACAACAGGATCGTCGTGGCATGCGACAAGATAAACCGGCGGCATTTGGTCGGGAACCTGCATTTCAAGAGAGAGCATGTCCTTCTGTTCCTGGCTTGGATTTTTTGTCCAGAAAAGGCTGAACCTCGACCAGCTGTGGTAGATGTCGTCCTGCATCGAGACAACAGGATATACGGGACAAACCCAGTCGGGTCTGAGGGAAACATCTGTGCTGATTCCCATCTCCGAAAGGAAATTGATGCGAGACCAGTATTCTGCCTGCCATGTCACAAGATGTCCACCGGCGGAGAATCCGATTATTCCGAGATTGTTTGCCTGGATTCCATATTCGTCCGCGCGTTCCCTCACAATCTGTATTGCCCTCTGGATGTCCTTCATCATTGCGGGGTACTGGTGTCCGAACCAGCTGGTCCTGTATTCAAGAACAAAGGCTGTGAATCCCTTTGAGTTGAACCATTTTGCGACATCGGAGCCCTCGTTGTACATTCCGTGGTGGTGGTAGCTTCCGCCCGGGCAGATTATTACGGCAGGAGTTTTGTCGCTGTAGATTTTCTGTCCGTCCTTTGGTGCGAACATAAACATTTTTGTTGAATTTTTGTGGACACCATCTGCCTGAACTCCGTCCCAGATTAAAATCTTCTTGTCACCGTAGGCGAATGTTAGCGCGATGCTTGTGAAAATCATAAAGACTGATGCAATCAGTTTCTTTCTATTCATAATGTCTTTCCTTTAATGGAGGTATACCATGAGCAGCATTATGTCGCTGTTCCTGATTCCAGAAATTCTTGATGCCTGTCCCAAAGTTGTCGGTCGGACCTTTTCAAGCTTTGCGCGGCTCTCCGAGCTTAGTGCTACTATTTTTCCGTAGTCAAAGTTTGTCGGAATCCTTGCGTTATCCATCCTGTGCAGCTTTGCGACCCTTGCATCCTGTTTTTCGATATAGTATTTGTATTTGAAATCTTCCTGTGCTACAGTCCATTCCGCTTCGGTAAAATCTTCTGGGCGGCTTGCGTTTGGATGTTCCTCCAGATATTTTATCGCGGAATCAATGTGGCTGTATTTCAGAAGAGTGGAGTCCATCTGCTCCTTCGTGATAAGGCCGACCCTGTAGCCTTTTTCCCTGAGCCTTCTGTCAGCAGTGTCGTGGCGCAGCTTGAGTCTGTATTCCGCGCGTGCCGTGAACATTCTGTATGGCTCCTTTGTTCCAAGCGTTACAAGGTCGTCAATCAGCACACCGATGTATGCCTCGTCGCGTCCAAGAACAAGGCTTTCGTATTCGGGAATCTCCCTTGGCGATTTTTCCTCCACCGATTTAATCTGTTTTGCGCGGTCGGAATCCTGCGGTGGAAGAGCGAGAGGTCCGTGTTGATTTTTGTGCGACTTTGCGTAAAGTCCCGCGTTGATTCCCGCAACAAGTCCCTGTCCTGCCGCCTCCTCGTATCCCGATGTCCCGTTAATCTGACCTGCGTTGAAAAGTCCCGCAACACGTTTTGTCTCAAGGCTGGGGTAGAGCTGGGTAGGCTCAACATAGTCGTATTCCACGGCATATCCGGGGCGGCTTACGGTGCATGTCTCAAATCCCGTCATGGTCCTTAAGAATGCGTCCTGGACTTCCTCGGGGAGAGATGACGAAAGACCGTTAAGATAGATTTCGTCCGTCTCCAGTCCTTCCGGCTCCACAAAAAGCTGGTGTCTCTCTCTTTCGGGAAAGCGCATCACCTTGTCCTCTATTGAAGGACAGTATCTTGGTCCGACTCCATGGATTTTTCCAGAGTAGAGCGGTGAGCGTCCAATGTTTTCGCGGATGATTCTGTGGGTTTCCGAGTTTGTGTAGACCATGTGGCAGGGGACCATCGTGCGCTCAATTTTTTCATCGTCAAAGCTGAAGGGAATTATGTCCGCATCGCCGTCCTGAATTTCCAGATGCGAAAAATCAACTGTGTGGCGCAGGATTCTTGGCGGTGTTCCGGTCTTTAGTCTTCCTGTCGTAAAGCCAAGCCGGTTCAGACTCTCGGTAAGTCCAATCGCGGCTCCCTCTCCAAGTCTTCCGCATGGTGCGTCGTATTCGCCAATGAAAATGCGTCCGCCCAGAAATGTTCCTGTCGTAAGGACTATGGACCTCACTGGAATTACGCGGCCCCTTTCGGTTTTGATTCCGGCGACTATCTGCCTCATTCCACTTTTTGCAGCATCGGTCAGGTTCGCTGTATGGAATCCACGGTTTTCTCCGGGTATTGTACCTTTTTCTGCCGCAGAGTCCGAATTTGGAGGAAGGGCTGTTGTGGATGCGGCGGTTATGATTTCGGTTGCCGTGTCCATCAGCGTGGAAAGATTCGGGGTGGTCTCAAGGATTTTTCTTGCGAGCTTTGAGTATTCAATTTTATCTGCCTGCGAGCGTGGAGCCTGTACGGCCGGACCCCTGCTTCTGTTCAAAAGACGGAACTGAATCATTGAGCGGTCAATCAGTTTTCCCATCTGCCCGCCAAGCGCGTCAA
>DGGQ01000047.1 GCA_002392275.1 Treponema sp. UBA3870 | reverse complement strand
CTCATTGAACAACTGGACGCACAACTTCCAGCTGACTTTGGTAATTGGGAGAATGTAACGTACATAGAACCCTTTGTGGGTGGTGGAGCAATGCTCTTCTATATGCTTCAGCGTTATCCTAATATCCAACACGCTATTATCAATGATATAAATCCTGATTTGGTTACATGCTACCGAACTGTCAGAGATACCCCTGAACAGTTAATAGAGTCATTGATGGATATAGAGAATGCGTATTTGGCGCTTGAAACGGAAGATAGAAGAAAAGACTTCTTCATGGCTGCTCGCGAACGATACAATGAGAAGAATCTCGACCCCATTGAAAATACAACAAAGTTTTTCTTTTTGAATAGGACTTGTTTCAATGGTCTTTATCGAGTAAATTCTAAAGGTCTTTTTAACGTTCCGTTTAACAAAGCAAAAAATCCTCTTTTATGCGACGAGGAAAATTTAAAAGCTTGTTCAGAACTTCTTCAGGATGTAGAAATGAAAATTGGAGATTACAAAGAATGTAAATCTTTTATCGATAATAAAACTTTTGTCTATATTGACTCACCCTATCGGCCGCTTACACAAACTCAGGCATTTACCTCATACTCTGAAAATGGGTTTACAGATAAAGAACAGATTGAGCTTAGAAACTTCATCGAGGAAATATCAAAAAAAGGCGCGAAAGTCGTTGCAAGCAATTCCGACCCAAAAAATACTGATGTAGATGATAATTTCTTTGATGATTTATACAAAAATTTCGAAATAAAACGAGTATATGCTGCACGGGCAATAAATTCAAAAGGGAATGGCAGAGGAAAAATTTCTGAAATTTTGATAAGTAATTTTTCTAAACCTGACTACATTCCTGTTGAACAATTCCTAGAACAATCCTTTTCAAAATGGGGAAAGATTCTTCATAGGTTTGATATTTCAAAAATATCAATTGACAAATCGCGATTTAGTTTCTGCAACGAGGTTATTCCCTCAGAAGTGGATAATATAGCGTATTATTTCCACAAAGAAGCATGGGAACCTATAACCCTTGACAACGAATATTATTTAAGAGATGGCCAGCATAGGCTTGCCGCTGCTAAAAAAATGGGACTTAAATATATTGATGCCGTTATCTTTAATCCTGACTTATTGAAACCTCCGTCAGAGGTTAAGAAAGCACGAAGTAAGAGATTTATACTTTAAAGGAATAAACCGATGGAAAGAGATTTTGTAACTTGGCTGTCAACTTTTCGCGACAGTATTGCGACTTACTCATATTACGTTGATTTCGAAAAAGTCTACGGCAATGTTGAGAATATCAAAATTGAACTGAACATTTTGAATTCTCTTATTGGCTCAAAAAATATAAAATCTGATTTTGAGTCGATTTTAAAAAAATACCCGGAAACATTGAAATGTATTCCAATTCTGCTTGCGGTAAGAAATTCTGAAATTGCAGTTTCTGATGAACACGGAACATGTCAGTTTGACTTTGCAACACAAGTCTGTCCCGTTTCCGAATATTCAACTTTCATGGAAAAATCTGGACTGTTTGATTTGCTCCAGAACCACTTGATAGGTAATCTTCTTGATTATGTGACAGGAGTTGAGACAGGACTTGATTCAAACGGTCGAAAAAATCGTGGCGGTCATCTTATGGAGGATTTGGTTGAATCGTTTATAAGAAAAGCCGGATTTGAAAAAGATAAAAATTATTTCAAGGAAATGTACATTCACGAAATCTCGGAAAAATGGAATGTAGATTTGTCGGCGATTTCGAATCAGGGCAAAATGGAAAAACGTTTTGATTATGTCGTAAAAACCAAAAATCAAATTTATGTTGTTGAAACTAATTTTTATGGCAGTGGTGGTTCAAAATTGAATGAGACGGCCAGAAGCTATAAAACGCTTGCTCAGGAAGTCGATACGATTGGGGGAGTGACTTTCGTATGGTTCACGGACGGCAATGGGTGGACAAGTGCGCGTCACAATCTGGAAGAAACTTTTGACGTTATGGAGCATATCTACTGCATACAAGATATGGAAGCTGGCGTGATGGAAAAAGTTTTCAAATAGGAGAGAAGATTGAATACAAGAGAAATGCCTGAAACAATTAGTTTGAATGGAAAGGTTCTTTCTTTGCTTACACAATTTCCTGTAAATGACCACTTTCAAATTGGAATTTATCAAGGTACTTTGTCTCAATTTGATATGCTTATTCGCTACAAACAACTGATAAATTGCGAATGGACACGAGCAAGAACTCCAAAACATATACACTGGGCAGTTGATATTTTGATTAAGCAACATGAAAACCCGGAGGCGACTAATAGATTCCTAGATTTCTTGCTAAAGTATTGGAATTCCGTAACACCTTTGCTGTCAGAAAACGAGCGCTCAGAATTATTAGAAGCAAATAAATTACTTACTGAAGTTAATAACGAGGCTAATCAGTATCAGGAATTAGCTGAGCATGGCGAGTATAGTATTAAATTTTTAATTCTACTTGCAAAACTCTTGATGATTCAAGAAAAGACAAACTACCATGAAGCCTATATGTTCAAGAATTTACTTGAGCAATTAAAAGCACATCAAGATTTATACAAAATCATTTCTACTGCAACACACAGATAAAGGAGTGACGCTATTTCAATTCACGCTTACTATCGATCAGAAAATAAAGACTTTACTCTTGCAAAAGGCGACTGTCTGGAATTACTTCCAAACATCAGCTTCCAGTTCGACATGATTTTTGCCGACCCGCCTTATTTTCTTTCAAATGGAGGAATTTCAGTCCAAAGCGGAAAACAAGTCAGTGTAAATAAAGGCGATTGGGATAAATCTCAGGGCTTTGAGAAAGACAATGAGTTTAATTATAAATGGCTTTCGCTTTGTCGTGAGAAATTAAAGGAAAACGGCACAATCTGGATTAGCGGAACATATCATAACATTTTTTCGGTCGCCCAGATGCTCAATGAACTAAATTTCAGAATTCTCAACTGCATAACATGGGCAAAGACAAATCCGCCGCCCAATCTTTCCTGCAAGTTTTTCACACACTCAACAGAGTTCATTCTTTGGGCAAGGAAAAACAAAAAGGTCACGCACTATTACAATTACGAGCTGATGAAAGAAATCAATGGTGGTACGCAAATGCGTGATTTATGGACTTTGCCTGCGATTGCAAAATGGGAAAAATCTTGTGGTAAACATCCGACTCAAAAACCGCTTCCGCTTCTTGCTCGTATAATCCTTGCTTCGACAAAAGAAAATGACTGGATTCTGGATCCCTTTACAGGGGCCAGTACAACAGGAATTGCCGCAAGTTTATTGAATCGTCGTTTTTTGGGGCTTGATAAGGAAGAGCAGTTTTTACAAATCTCAAAAAAGCGGAGAGAAGAAATAAATGATATAAAAACACGGTTTGAATATCGTGAAAAGATAATAAAATATTCCGATAGACCATTGCATGATATATTGGAAGTTCATGAAGAATCTCCATATTATGGTATTGATTTGCCGGTGGAGTAAAAAATTAACCTATGAAAAAAATCTCTTTTTTGTTTTTACCGCTTTTTTTATTTTTCGGATGCACAAAAAAAATGGAGTCCCCTTTGTCCGCGCAGTTTTTGGGCACGGCTTGTTTTGTGAATGCGTTTGAGCAGGGAAGTTCTAGGCTGTATTCAAAAATTTCCAAACGCCTCTATGAAATTGATTTTCGTTTCAACGTGAACAGTCCCGAATCAGATTTGAGCCTCGTGAATTCATCTGCCGGGGAAAAATCGGTTTCAGTCCATGATGATGTCGCGTTCGTTCTTGAGTCGGCTTTGTCGTTCGCAAAAAAAACGGACGGCTTTTTTGACCCAAGCATCGGGCCGCTGGTAAAGTTGTGGGGAATCAATACGGACCACGAAAAAGTTCCGTCGCAATCAGAAATTGATGAAGCACTTCCGCTTGTTGATTACAAATCGGTCGAAATTACGGAGGACGGAAATCAAAAAAAAGTCTTCCTCAAAAAAAAAGGAATGTCGCTGGACCTTGGTGGAATTGCAAAAGGTTATGCCGCAGACGAGATTGCAAAAATCCTGTCCGAAGAAAAAATTGACTGCGCGATAATCGATCTGGGCGGAAACATCTACCTGTGGGGAAAAAAGAAAAACGGTGCGCCGTGGAACGTGGGAATAAAAAATCCGTTTGACGAAAAAGGTTCCCCCGCGCTTCTTTTGTCATGCGGAGAAAATCTTTCGGTGGTGACAAGCGGAATCTACGAGCGCAATTTTGTTCAGGACGGAAAGCTCTACCACCACATACTGAATCCGAAAACAGGATTTCCCGGAGACGACAAATACAAAAGCGTGACCATAGTTTCCCCGTCATCAATGGAAGCCGACGCACTCAGCACATCAGCTTTTTTGCTCGGACCGGAAATATATTTTTCACTTTTTGATTCTCCAGCGATATTTATTTCGGAGGACAGGACGGTTCTTTGCCCGGACACATTGATTCAAAATCTGGATGCGGCGGAAGGATTTGTCGTGTCGGAAGTGCTAACCCGTTTGGACTAGTTTTTTCCATTATAAAAAATAAGTCTTCATCATGCCTTTTCCCTTTACATCGATTTCTGAATGTTCGCTGTATTGGAAAAGACTTGATGTCTGGGCTTTTGTATTTTCCGTCACATGGATTTTCATTGGAATGCCTGTGCTTTCCATCCTGCTTGCAACATTTACAGTGTCGCCCCAAATGTCATAAATGAATTTTGTTTTTCCGATAACACCGGCAACAAGCGGACCAGAGTTTATTCCAAGCCTGATTAAAAGTTTTGCATTTGAGCTCTCGTTGAATGTGCGGACATCTTCCAGGAGACCACGGGCAAAACGAATCATCTTGGCGGCTCCATCGTTGTTTCCTTCTTGCGTAAGACCGGTTGCCGCCATGTAAGCGTCTCCAATTGTCTTGATTTTTTCAATGCCTTCGCGTTTGGCCCGTTCATCAAACATGGAAAACATTTTGTTGAGCATGGTGACAACTTCTTTTGCGCTCATCTCTCCGCTTATCTTTGTGAAGCCAACGATGTCTGTAAAAAGGACGGTGACATTCGGATATTGCTTTGCTATGATGCTGTCGGGATGGGCGGTAAGTTCTTCTGCGATTTCTTTTGGGAGAATGTTCAGCAGCAGATTTTCGGAACGATTTTTTTCTGTTCTGCAGAAGCATTGTGAAAGTGATGAGACCCGGCAGAAGTCCAAGCGCGACGCTTAGTGGATAAAATGTATTTCTGTGGTAAATATTGTTTTCATCAAAAAAATAGAAGAAATCCGTGAACTGGCTGACGACCGTAAAAGTGATTCCGACAAGGCAGAAAAAGATGACTATAAAAAGTTGAATGGGAATGCCATTTTTTATGGAGGATTTTGGTTTTAGCAGGAGAGAAAAATTTAGGCGCGACCGTTTTATGAATTCGCAGACATAAAAGCAAACAAAAAAAGAAATTGAGGAATTGCATATAAAAACAAAAAAATTGCTGATGCGTACCATGTAGTAGCCCGCCGAACTTGTGTTTCCACGATAAGAGTAAGCAAGGGCATCAAAAAGCAGCATGAGCCCGGTGAAGAACTCAATAAAAACAAGCGTCCGTCTGCCGTTTTGCTTTAACTTATGTCCTGAGCACAAAAAAATTCCTGCCTGAAAACAAAATAAAGATAAAAAAAACAGTGATGAAATACTGATAATCCTAGTCAAGTCAGTCATTGAAAAATTCTCCTAAAATCTTTTGGGAATACTGAACAATCCGAATACGGACGATATGTCAAGTTCGCGCATTCTGTTTAAACATGATACATACCATTATACCTGCAAAACAGGAAATTTAAAGAAAAAAAATATGTAACGAATGTAAGGTAACTTGTAAAGAAAATCCTTTTGACATTTGTTTTGAAATTTGTTAGACTCCATCCAATTTTAGATTTTACGTTTGCGATGAACGGCAAAGACCACATCACCAAGTATATCAACCCCCAAATTTTTTTTAATTGCCGTGCGGATTTCCATACGGCGGGAGTAGTTATGAACAAATACGTGAAAAGGTATTTGGTGGATGCGATGGGCGGAATGGCGCAGGGTCTTTTTGCTTCACTTCTGATTGGTACGATAATCAAGACACTCGGACAACTCTTGCTCAAGATTGGCGACAATGTTGTTTTCCAGTTCCTTGTCGATGCCGGTAATTTTGCGTCAGAGGCTCATGTTGTAGGTGCGGCCATGGCAATTTCAATCGGCTATGCGCTGAAAGCTCCGGGACTTGTGCTTTTTTCACTGGCTGCAGTCGGTGCAACTGCAAACACATTGGGCGGTGCGGGCGGTCCTCTTGCTGTCCTTGTGATTGCGATTATCGCATGTGAGCTTGGAAATCTTGTTTCCAAAAAAACGAAGGTCGATATTCTTGTGACTCCGCTTGTGACAATCATTTCTGGCGTGCTTCTTGCAGTATTGACCGCAAAGTGGATTGGCCTTGGAGCAAGCTCTGTCGGAAACCTGATTATGTGGGCGACAAACCTGCATCCGTTTGTGATGGGAATAATCGTTTCCGTGATTGTGGGAATTGTCCTTACCCTTCCGATTTCTTCTGCGGCAATCTGTGCGGCACTTAGTTTGACAGGTCTTGCCGGTGGAGCTGCCGTCGCTGGTTGTAGCGCGAACATGGTCGGATTTGCAATCTTGTCTTTCAAGGAAAACAGATGGGGCGGACTTGTTTCCCAGGGATTGGGAACTTCAATGCTCCAGATGCCGAACATAATCAAAAATCCAAAAGTCTGGATTCCGGTGATTTTGACATCAGCAATCACGGGGCCGGTTTCGACATGCCTTTTCAAACTTCAGATGAACGGAGCGGCTGTTTCTTCTGGAATGGGAACATGCGGACTTGTCGGACAGATTGGAATGGTCACCGGCTGGTATTCGCCGGTTGAGTCAGCGGTCGCACAGGGAGCAACGGCCATCGTTCCGGGAGCAATGGAATGGATTGGCCTTGTGTTGATTAGCTTTGTTCTTCCGGCTGTTCTCACATGGGCGTTCGGAAAACTCTTCCGCAAAATCGGCTGGATAAAGGACGGAGATTTGACTTTGCAAAATTAGTTGAAAAATCACTAGAACTTATAAAAAATAAATTGAAGCTTGCTGGGTTTATCTTTGCGGCGTGCAGATAATTCCGGCAAGTTTTTTTATGCCCAAAAGATTAAAAATGATGTGAGAGTGGGGTGGAATGTTTTAAAATAAAAAAGACACCCGAAAAAAAATCGAGTGTCAATTTACGGGAGTTACGGGGCTCGAACCCGT
>DGGQ01000001.1 GCA_002392275.1 Treponema sp. UBA3870 | reverse complement strand
TGTTTCGTGCTATGGGTTACAAGCGAAGTATAAAAGCTTGTATGGAGTTGAACGGAATTGAGCCTAAGAAATATGGTTCCTGGGCTCGATATGCACGGCTTTATCGGTGGAATGAGAGAGCCGCTGCTTATGATGAGTACATCGCAAAGGAGACAGAAAGAGAGCTTTTAGCGGAGCGAGTTGAGCGCCGCAAAAGACAGATGGAAATGCTTAACGGGTTTGACGAGCTTGTGGCAAAACGCCTTAAAACTCTTGAACCTGAAAAGCTAGATGCGGATGGCGCAATGGATTTGCTTGAGCGTTCCGCAAAGCTGGATTCGTTTATAACCGGAGCGGACAAAGAAGCTGGCAAAGCACCTGTACAAGGCGAACTTGCTATAAGCTTCGTTGATTCGTTTAAGGGCGTATGACGAAAGAAGTTTTTAAGCCGACGGAAGTACAGAAAAAAGCTCTGGAACTTTTGAAAAGTTCTGCAAAGCATATTCTACTTTTTGGCGGTTCGCGTTCGGGAAAAACAACCGTTCTTGTAATGGCAATAATTTTCCGTGCGTGTGCTTATCCTGGTAGCCGTCATTTAATTTGCCGCTTCCGTGCGAAGGATGCCAGAAGCTCTGTACTTCATGAGACTTTACTTCCATGGCTGAATAAAACAATCGGGGCAGCAAATTACAAAGCCAATGTACACGACGGAGTTATAAAACTCTGGAATGGTTCTGAAATATGGATTGGCGGCCTTGGAGACAAGGAACAGGTTGATAGGATTTTGGGTCACGAATATGTGACGATTTACTTTAACGAAGTAAGCCAGATTTCTTATTCTGCAATTACTACTGCCTACTCGCGATTAGCGATGAAGGTTGAAGGCTGCAAGAATAAGTTTTTCTATGACTGCAATCCGTGTAGCCCTATGCATTGGGCTTACAAGGTGTTTATCCGAAAGATTGAGCCGAGAACTGACGAGCAGCTGAACAAGCCTGATCTTTATGTTTCTGCGGTTTTGAACCCTGCGGATAATGCTGAAAACTTAGACGCGGATTACATTTCTGACATTCTGGATAACATGCCGGAAAAACAGAAAGCACGATTCCGTGATGGTCTTTGGGTGAAGCCGGAAGGAAGCGTTTACGAGAAGTTTGAAGAATCAATGATTCTTACTCGTGACAAGCTTCCAGAAAAGTTTGACCGCTACACTGGCGGACAGGACTTTGGACTTCATATTGCAGCTGTGAAAATTGGCTGGGTTGGAGAAACAGTTTATGTTATCGCTGACTTTGGCGGCTTTAACATAACGACAAAAACAAGCGTGGAAAATCAGACTGCTAAAGGCTGGTACGATGAAAGCTTTGTAACTTACTGTGACCCTGCCGGCGGTGAACGCATACAGGAAGTTCCGGGAGGCGTAAAAGCGAATAACAGCGTGGATGCAGGAATTGATTTTATTATTGCAAAAATTGAGCGCGGACAGTTCTTTGTCTGTAAAGACTGCACCGGTGTTCTTGGTGAAATCTGGGATTATGCGAGGGATGAAAACAACCAGATTGTAAAGGTAAACGACCATTACATGGACGCAATGCGTTATGCAATTTTTAGTCCTTGTATGGGCGGAATTGTGATGAAATAAGGCGATAATTACTGTATAGGCTTTTTGTATAGTGATTATTTTAAGGAATTTTGAAAAAAATGAAAATTTTTTTTGAAATGATTGCCTATTTTTGCATATCGAAAGCAATTATATATATGGGGATTTTGTTATGAAATTGAAGTCCTTCTTGTTCAGGGGGAAAAAGCTTAGAAGCATGAACGAAGTGAACAACACCGATGTTTCTGAGGACTTTGCGGTGCCTGAAAAGAAAGCCTGTACAGATCCTTATCTTGAACATTCCTGGGCTTCGGTGTGTGTGGATATTCTTGCCCGCAATGTGGCAAGAGCTGAGTTTGAGATAAGGAAAGACGGCGGAGCTGTTACGGATACCGAGGTTGCAAAACTCTTCCGCTATCCGAATAAAACAATGAGCCGTTTTGACTTGTGGAAACAGACTTGTGCCTGGTGGAGTTTGGACGGCGAAGCGTTCTGGTGGTTTGGTGAAGATTATATCTGCGGGATTCCTAAAGAAATCTACATCCTGAATCCAAGGAATATGCAGCACGTTGTAAACGACGGCAAAGTAACAAAATGGGTGTATACGGACGGAGGAAGCGGAAAACCGATTTTCATTCTTCCTGATGAGCTGATTCATTTTAAGGACTGGAACCCATGGAATGAATACAGAGGCGTTAGTCCACTTGTGAGCTTAGGTCTTGAAGTGGAACAGGACCTGTTAGCGTCAAAGCAGAATACAGGTCTTTTGAAAGAAGGAGGTGTTCCAAAAGGTTTATTAAAAACAGACCAGGTATTAACAGAGACGGAAGCCGAGATTCTTGCAAGAACCTGGGATTCCAAATATGGACACGGCATGAAAAACCGTGTTGCGGTGTTGGGTAAAGGTACAGAATATCAGCCGCTGACTTTCAGTCCTGATGTTCTGAAACTTTACGATATGAAAAAGTGGAACCTGTATACACTGCTTG
>DGGQ01000182.1 GCA_002392275.1 Treponema sp. UBA3870 | reverse complement strand
GGTCTGCAAATCCATCGGAATATAATAGAAGGACGTGAATATTTTGTCGGGGGAAGCAATCTCGTTTCCCTCCTCGTCAACAGTCGGCGGAACTGGAACGGTCCTGCGAATCTGACCGATAACTGGGGAGCCGTTGATTGTTATGGTTCCACCGTATATTCCGTTTCCAACATTGTATCCGTCGGCAAAAAGAGTGCTGTCCGTCGGCGAGTTTAGGTAGATATTGAACTGCCCCGTCCTTTTTACATACATGGGGATTCGGACAAAAAAGCTTGTGGAATTCTTGAAATTGTATGTCACCGCAAGAGACTCGAACCCGGGACTGTCCACGCTGATTGTATGCAGACCGGCCGTAACCGAAAGACTGTTCCCCGAAAGATTTGAAACCGTTCCATCGATTTTCACAAGCGCGTTCTTCGCGGCATCCTCCGGGCTGATGTCAAAATAGAGCTGGACCGGCGCGCTGTTGATTACGACCGTTCGGAGATACTGGGTTATGTTTCTTGCCACTGAAACCATGTTGTCCACATTGCCCACCTCGATTATGGACCCAGCCTTTTTTCCGTCCGGGTAGATTCTAAGCTCCACAGCAGCAGAAAAATAGTTTCCATAAAAAGTGAGCGAGCCAGTCAGATATCCGTTCACGCCCTCGCCCGACATGAAGTTTACAAAGTCCCGGCTCTCCATTCCCGTGGACCATATTTCCTCGCCCGGGGAAAGAAGTGTCTCGGAATCCTCGTGGTAGATTTTTATCGGCTCGTTAACGGAATCTGGAACAAGTTTTTCTTCCTTCGCGCTGAACAGGGACGCTAGAGACTGCCACAGATTTGTTTTTTCCTCCGCATTTTCAAGGGACTCCTCCTCAATCTGCCGCACGGCCTTGTCCACGTTCTCGATGTTCGCGTCTATCTTGTCCTGGATTTCCTTGATTTTTTTTTCCTGCTCGGCGATTTTTTTCTGGAGCTTTTTCTGGTTGGACTCCTGCAAAAAGATTTTGTCCCTCTCCTTTATGGCAGCGGAAAGCTGAAGGAAAAGGGACTGCCTGTCCTTCCTGAGCGAGTCTATTTTTCTGTCAAGCATCTCGCTCCTTGGGGGAAGCCTCATGTCGCCTGTTCCAATCTGCTCCAGAATCATCTTGGGGAGAAGCTCCCTTGTCTTTTCCTGGAACGGACTTTTTGGACCAGTCTGGGTAAAGGAAAACGGGGAAGCCGCAAGAACCCAGTCCGAAGCAAAAAGAACTCCGCCCCACGAAAAAAGCAGGACAAAAATCAAGAGAAATTTTGGAAGAAAGCGGACAGTCTTGGCCTTAAATATCGTCGTCGTCATCTCCAGAATCAACAGGAACACCCTTCCACTTGACGGAAAGCCATGCATCAAGGAAGCCGTCAATGTCACCGTCCATTACGCCCTGGATGTTTCCGACCGAATACTTTGTGCGGTGGTCCTTTACCATGGTGTACGGCTGGAACACGTAGCTGCGAATCTGGCTGCCAAACGATATGTCTTTTTTTTCACCGGCGAACTTGGAGTTCTCCTTTTCCTTCTGCTCCTTGTAATATTCGTAGAGTCTGGAACGGAGAATGCTCATGGCGGTGGCACGGTTCATAAGCTGGGACCTTTCGCTGTCACAGGCAACAACAATTCCTGTCGGGATATGGGTAAAGCGTACAGCCGATTCAGTCTTGTTGACATGCTGTCCACCCTTTCCGCCAGAACGGTATGTGTCCACGCGCAAATCCTTTGGGTCGATGTTCACCTCTATGCTGTCGTCAAGCACCGGGAACACATAGACCGAGGCAAATGAGGTGTGGCGGCGCGCGTTTGCATCGAACGGACTTATTCTGACAAGACGATGGACACCAGCCTCACCTTTTGTATAGCCATAAACATAGTCGCCCGAAATCCTCATGTTGATTGATTTAAGACCACCCTCGACCTCTTCCTGTGAAAGAACCTCCATCTTGTATCCATGACGCTCGGCCCATCGCTGGTACATGCGGCTCAACATGAAAGTCCAGTCGCATGCCTCCGTTCCACCGGCCCCTGCGTGTACTGAAAGGAAGCAGTCGTTCTTGTCCACCTCGTCAGAAAGCAGATTCAAAATGCTCTGGTGCTGGTACTCGGCGTTGGTCTTTTCGTAAAGCTCCCTTAACTCCTTTTCAACACTCTGGCCGTTCTCCTCAATGCCAAGCTCGTAGAGGTCCTCCATGTCGTTGGCATCCTTTATGAGCTGCTCCCATGGCTCCACACGCCCCTTCAGCAGCTTTATTTCGTTCATAACGCGGGTTGCCTTGTCATTGTCATCCCAGAAACCCTCGGCTGTGGTCAGGGCCTCCTTTTCGGCAATCTTTCTGCGGATCTCGTCCGGGTCAAAGACGCCCCCATACGTCCATGATATTTTCCTTCAGCTCATCGATTGGCATCTTCAAATCTTCTAGCATAGCAATTCACACTCCATAAAATCAATTAAAATCAAGTAAAAATCAAAAACCCGCCGGACTATTTTTTTGCCGGACGTGGCTTTCCATTCTGCGGGGCGGCACTGAGCTGGCATCTCTTCCACTTTTTTTCCTTAAGCTCCGTGATTACGAACATCCCGTTCAAAGGAAACTGGTAGATGCGTATGACATCATAGTAGTCGGTCACTCTGTCAATGTCTTTCTTCAAATCCGCAAGCTCATTTTCCGTGACCTTTGGATTTTCCCAGCAGGACCTCTGGATTTTTTTGAACCCAGTGTTGGTCAGCAGATTCACCAGAGAACTGGCGCTGTCAATGCTGCCCGGATCTATAACGATTGAAACAAACATAATATATAGAATAAAATAAAGTTCATATCTTGTCAAATCAACATGTGTCTCCACCAGAGATTCAGTACCTCTTGATTCAATGGGGAAATGAGAAAACTACATGGTAACACATTCTGGATTGAGTTTTTTTAACACCTATGGCTCCGATGTGGAGCGGAATCCCCCACCCCAAGCACACACATACCACGGGGCAAGGGGCAAGGGATGGCGAGATGGAAAGGCGTTCCGTTAGTTAATGCATGAAATTTTTAGAAGCCGGATCGCTATCATAGAGGTTACCATCTTTATGTGTATATATGGTTAGATCAATACCAGAAAAGTTTGTAATAAAGTCGCCTGTAATTTCTTGAGTATATGATGTTGTACCTTTGGGAAGTGTAACTGATGAGCTTTTACCTCGGGGTTTGCCATTAATCATTACCATCCAAGAAAAAGCGAGGTAGTAACTGTCGAAGTCCCCAGTGGGTTCATCCCACATGACAGTGATTTTCGCAGGTGTTGAGCCCGACGCTGGCGTAAAGCTCCTCTCCCTCAGGTTTGTCGGAGGATTTGGTTTTGTAGAACTTGTATTTACTGTAAAACTCTTTGACGGAAGGGTATGTCCGTTGTAGTCAGCAAAACTTACCTCCAGATTGTATGTCGTTCCAGATTCAAGTCCAGTGATTTTACTCCAATCAGCCCCATCACCATACACAAGAGGAGGAGACAGTGTGACCGTTGTATAGGACGAGGCTGTACTTTTTTTGTATTTTATGGTGGCCTTCAAATCCTTGGATACCCACGCATAATCACCGGTGTTGGATGATTCATACCAATAAACAACAAGGAATGTACCATCATCGGTGGTGAAACCACTTCCGTTGGTAATGTTAAATTCTCCAGCGAATGGAGTCCTTGTGTCAATGTTGAAATAGAATTTGTCTCCGTTGGAGGGATATACAGTTGAGTTGCCGCTCTTGTCCTTGAACTCCAGCGAGATGGCGTACACTCCGTCGGCAAGGTTCAGGTCGGAGAAATCAATCGTCTTGTTGCATTCCGCGTTCTCTCCCATCACGCTCTGGTAGCTCACGAATTTTGACGGATATTCCCTCGCCGTCGTGGTAGTCCAATAACTGCCATCTTTAGTACCGTCATCATAAGTTCCGACCCTCTTGAAATTGACAAGGAAACTGTCGGCGGGTCCGCTTCCCGTGTCCTTCACCTTGAGGTTTATGCTGAGCTGCTTGACATTGGCGTAGGGAATGGATGCCGAGCTCCACGGCGATGATGGAACCGAAGAGAGTGCCGTGAGGGCCTTTGTCCCGGTGGATGTCACAAGCTTCACGTCACTGCTCACTACTCCCGGGCTAGTCGTGTCCACCGAGTCCGTCACCTGGTAGATCCATTTTTTTCCTGCCGGCATGCATACAGGCTTTTCATCAACCTTATAGAAGAATCCTTTTTCAATGCTGACAAGAACCTGCGTCCACGAGGGGAGCGTCACATTACCGGAATTCTTTTTTACGGAGACTATAAGCCGACGAGGATTCTCAAATCTTGGTGCGGAAAAGCAGTCGTTCAAGCTCTCCCCGGTCTCGTTATCGCTGATTGATATGTTCTTGAAAAAAGTTTTTCCGTCTTTCTGATAGCCGTAACATCTTTCCTTGCCGTTAACATTTACAGGAGGCAGCAGTGTCACTCCGTATGTATTTTCCAACTTTCCGATTTCATCATCCGTAAAGTAGATTGAGTCCTCATTCAAGTCGTAGTCAAAAATCACTTGAATGGATGAGTCCTTGTTCACTCCGTTTTCATTAAAAAGTGGTGTGTAGGAAAGAATTTGGGGACGCTCGACAATCACCGGCTCAAGGCTAAGCATCATCTCTCTCTCAGGAGCTTTTTTGAAGGTACATTCCGTCTCGGGCAAAGTAAGGGATGAGAATTCAATATACCTATCATCCGTAACCTCATTTCCTGTCACCGAGTCCATGACCATCCATCTGATGAACTCACGGTCGCTCGCGGGCTCAAATCTCACGGCAAAAACGTCGGTCACTTTTTTGGAGACCTCACCACCGGCGGGGGATTTTATGATTCCGCTGTTCTCCGGGTAGTCCACGCGGATTGTGTAGGCACTGGCGTTCGCGTATGCAACTTGATTTTCAATCTCGGCCCTCAGTTCTGATCCGTTAAAAAAGTTTTCGCAGGATGTGAGCCCCCCATCAAAAGTATAGTGGCAAAGAAAATTCCACTTTTTTCATACGAGCCTCCAAAAATCAATGTAACAGAAAAAAATTGCTTTGTCATTCAATACCATCCGCGTACATAAAAAAAGACCGGACAAACCAAAGATTCATCCGGCCAAATGGAGTGTTACTACAATGACATGCAGCTTCAATGCAGTCATCATCCTGGACCCTCCCAAAGTAAGGACACTTCAGGAAGCTGCTATTTGTGGGACACCCGGAGAAAATCCCCGAATGTCATCTTACCTTATTTAGCGCTTGAGGTTGATTACGGTCTCAAGCATTGAGTCACCGGTCTGGATTGTCTTTGCGTTGGACTCGAATCCCCTCTGGGTTACAATCATGTCGGTGAGCTGCTCGGTCAAATCAACGTTTGACATTTCCAAT
>DGGQ01000195.1 GCA_002392275.1 Treponema sp. UBA3870 | reverse complement strand
GGGGGGGGGGTATTATTTTAGCCACGGAAAATTTTATTTTCCAATAAAAAATATAGGGGGATTGACTATGAAAAAAGTCATGAAACTTTTGCCGCTCGTTCTGTCTGCGGCTTTACTTGTAGGATGCACCAGCATTGGACCTATCTGTGCGACTTCCAACGAGGTTGGATCAAAAGTCGGTACAGCCACCGCCGGATATCTTTTCGGCTGGATTCCGATTCCGTTTACTGGGGACCACTCAATACAGCGTGCCGCAAGAGAATCTGGAATCACAAAGATTTCAACGGTTGACGAAAAGACCTTCAACTACTTTGGAGTCTGGGTTGGAAAGCAGACAATCGTGACAGGTGAGTAATAAATAACTTCGATACCATTGCTATCAAAATGGTTAAAAAATCCACCCCGGCCATTTTGGGCGACCATTTTGGCTGGGATGGTAAAAATTGGAACATTATGAAAAATAAAATATTTTACTGCGCGGCATTTTTTTTAATTCTTCTATTTAATTCATGCCGGACCCAATCTGATGTCATAGTTTTTCCGCAGAAGGGTGGAAATCTTGTCTACACAAATCCGGTCCAAGTAAAAACCAGCGACATACCTTTTTTCAGTATTGATTTGACTATGCACGTCTCGGCCACCGGTCTTGATTCTGACTCGTCTCTGAAATATACTGTCGCGATGGATGGCATGAACAGAAATGCCATGGAAAATCTTAATCTGGAACTGAAGCTTGGTGATGAAATCTATCCGCTTTCGCACACGACCATCTATGTGGACAGCTACGGAAAGAGCGCAATCCAGATTAGGATGGAATCAAAACTTTCGCCGGAAATAGTGACGATGCTGATTGAGTCGGACAAAAATCTTTTGTTCGTAATCCGTGATTCGGGCAGGGATTTTTCAACAGCTCTTCCGCTTGACACATTCAAGAAAAAAGTCGAACGGCTTGGGATTTATCTTTGATGAAAAGGATTTGTGTTTTTTTTGCGTGCGTTTTTTTTCTGGGATTTTTTTCGTGCGGTAAAAAAGTTTCCACGGAAAATGTGGCTGGCAGATGGGAGTCGGTCCGCACAATCAGGACGGAACTTCTGAGCTACCCGGACGACAAGGATTCCGTGTTCGGATATTTTTTTATGGACCAGACCGTTGTTTATGATTTTGGACTTGAAGGAAGGTTTACAAAAAGACTGGTCCAGAAATTCAAAAAATGTGAGTTCCTTGAAAACTGTCCGCTTGATGATGATGCCCGCGGGAATCTGGAAAAATCGATAGCAGCCTCTGATTCTGATTACATGGTCAGCGGAGTCTACACGCTTTCTTCAAAAAAAATTCACTTCGAGCCGGAAACGTATTCATTTGCCGGAGAGACAAAACCCTTTTCGGCTGCGGAAAAAAATGCGCCCTTCCTTCTGTCCCATTTTGGTGATTCAAAATACGAATTGCATGGCGAAAGTCTTATGCTTTCCGACGAGCTTGGAAATTTTGTTGAATTCAATTTGACAAAAAAAATTGAACCCAACGATGGGCCTCGTGATTTGGAAGATGCTGGAGATTCAAAATCTTCCGGCCTTGTAAAAAAATCCGGCTCCGATATTGTTTCTCGTTTTGATGTTCCCGACGGTTTTGTGCGGAATCAATACGACGAAGGCTCGTTTGCGGAATATCTTCGTCATTTTCCTTTGAAGGATTTTGGCTCCCCGGTTCTTTTGTACGACGGAAGGAAAAAAAGCGGCTCCGTCCATGTTTCAGTTTTTGACATGCCAATATTAAATCAGGATTTAATCCAGTGCGCCGATGCGGTGATAAAAATTCGAGCGGAATATCTTTATTCCTCCGGGCTTTACGACCAGATTCAGTTCCACCTGACCAACGGACTTTTGGTTCCATTTTCAAAATACGCGGACGGTCTTCGGGTGGTCGCATCCGGTAATGATGTGGAATGGGAGGACGGATACAAAAGGGGATACGTGAGGGAGGTATTTGATTCCTACCTAAAAACTGTCTACACCTATGCCGGAACTTTGTCGCTGTCGCATGAATCAAAGAGGGCGGATCTTGCGGACATTGAGCCGGGAAATTTTTTTATACAGGGCGGAACACCTGGGCATGTGGTTCTTGTTCTTGATGTCGCGGAGGAGAGTTCCACAGGAAAAAAGATTATGCTTCTTGGACAGAGCTACATGCCGTCGCAGGACTTCCACATTTTAAAAAGTTTTGAAAAAATCAGCCCGTGGTATTATGTTGATGACGCTGAGCTGGTAACACCTGAATGGAGATTTCCCAAAAACAGCCTCATGAAGTTCTAAGGAAAAAAAGTGGACTGCCGGGCGTTAAACATAACATAAGCCGCGCCCGTATTTGCATAAAAGAGTGCGTTGTGGTATACTGTTGCATTATTTATGCCATTTGAGAGGATTGTATGTATAAACCGGTTGACCCAAAAGTTGATTTCCCGAAGCAGGAAGAGGAAGTTTTAAAATTCTGGCAGGACAATGACATTTTCAAAAAATCAGTCAGCCAGAGGGAAGGTGCGGAGGATTTTGTTTTCTACGATGGTCCTCCATTTGCCACGGGGCTGCCGCACTTTGGACATTTCATTCCGTCAACCATCAAGGATATCATTCCGCGCTACCAGACCATGAAAGGAAAAAAGGTCGAGCGTCGCTTTGGTTGGGACTGCCACGGTCTTCCAGTTGAAAATCTGATAGAAAAGGAGCTGGGCCTCAACTCCAAGCACGAGATTGAGCATTACGGAATAGACAAATTCAACGAGGCCTGCCAGGCGTCCGTTCTGCGCTACACTGCCGAATGGAGAAAGACAATCACACGCATGGGTCGCTGGGTTGATTTTGACAATGACTACAAGACCATGAATCCAGAGTTCATGGAATCAATCTGGTGGGTCGCAAAATCACTCTGGGACAAGGGACTCATCTACGAGGGAAAATACATCCTTCCTTACTGCCCGAGATGCTCCACTGTTCTTTCCACTCATGAGCTTGCCCAGGGATACAAGGATGTCCAGGACCAGACCGTAACGGTGCGCTTCAAGATTACAAAGGCCCCCGAAGCGGTTTCCGACCCAGACATGTCGAACGGAAAGACTTATTTCCTTGCGTGGACGACAACCCCATGGACACTTCCGAGCAACCTTGGCCTCTGCATGGGTCCCGATATTGATTACGTCAAGATTTTTGACAAGCAGAGCGGTGATTTTTATATTTTTGCCGAAGCAAGGCTTTCCGCATATTATAAGAACGAATCCGACTACGAAATTATCTACCGCCACAAGGGTAAGGATTTTGTCGGTGCCGAATACGAGCCTCTTTTCCCGTATTTCGCCCAGCTCAGGGACCCGAAGGTTTGCGAGGAAATGAGCGGACAGAAGTGCGAGAAGGGTGCTTTCCGAATGTTCAACGCCGACTATGTTTCAACCGAGGACGGTACAGGAATCGTACATATCGCTCCGGCATTCGGTGAGGAGGACAACAAGGTTTTCAGGGGAAGCGGAGTTCCGAACGTAGAGCCGATTGACGCTGAATGTAAGTTCACAAAGGAGGTCCCGGACTACCAGGGTGTCTTTGTAAAGGATGCCGACAAGGACATCATGAAGCGACTTAAGGACGAGGGAAAACTTGTCAAGCGCGATTCAATCGTGCACTCGTATCCACACTGCTGGAGGTGCGGATCCCCTCTGATTTACCGTGGAATTGGCTCATGGTTCGTCAAGGTCGCGGACTACCACGATGTGTTGCTACGTGCGAACAGCAAAATCAACTGGCAGCCGAACCACATCAAGGAGGGCCGCTTCGGTAAGTGGCTCGCAGGTGCAAGGGACTGGGCCGTTAGCCGCAACCGTTACTGGGGAAATCCAATCCCAATCTGGAGATGCGACGACCCTGACTGTAGGCATACCATCTGCGTTGGAAGCAGACAGGAACTCAAGGATTTGAGCGGAACTTACCCGGAGGATCTGCACAAGCAGTTTGTCGATAAAATCACTTTCACATGCCCGAAATGCAAAAAAGGCACGATGAAACGCATCCCGGAAGTTTTTGACTGCTGGTTTGAATCTGGCTCCATGCCTTATGCTCAGCAGCACTATCCTTTTGAGAACAAGGAATATTTTGAAAAGCATTTCCCCGCGAACTTCATTTCCGAAGGTCTTGACCAGACTCGCGGATGGTTCTACACGCTCACGGTTCTTGCCGCACAGCTTTTTGACAAGCCCGCATTTGAGAACTGCATCGTAAACGGAATTGTTCTTGCAAGCGACGGACGCAAGATGTCCAAGTCACTCCGCAACTACACGGACCCGGTTGAGGCAATCAACAAGTTTGGGGCTGACGCGATACGTCTTTTCCTCATGCACTCCGCTGTTGTAAAGGCAGACGAAATCCGCTACTC
>DGGQ01000003.1 GCA_002392275.1 Treponema sp. UBA3870 | reverse complement strand
GAATAATCCGAAAGCGGGTAGCATACCCTGTATGCTCATTCAGTGTTAACAATAACATCTACAATTTCGCAGTAATTCCATACAGTATAAAGAATTACGGAAATTGCTGGGACCAGATGATTAATGCTTCGTGTATTAATCAGCTGGTCCCTAAATCTCCAGAAAATTTGAAATCATTTTGTATGCCTCAACAATCTGCCGTGTCCTGTCGGTCGCAAGATTTGTAAGTGCCTCGTTTCCGTCGTAGCGGTCCGGGTGAAAGTTTTTTATCTTCTCTTTGTACGCCTTCTTGATTTCATCCGCGGTGGAGCTGGTGGGTATGTCGAGAATTCTGTATGCGTTTTCGACTTCGGGGGTGAGCTTTTTATAGACAAAGGATTTTGGAATGTACTCCCTCTGTGAAAACTTTCCGGCATCCGAAGAATGGTAGACTGTCCCGGTCTGCTGTGTCTGATACTCTTCCCTTGGCCGCTCGTTTTTTAAAACAAAATCAGCAGGATCCTCAAATTCTTTTTTCCGTTCATTGGGCTTTTTTTCTGCACTTTCATTTTCGCGCTCTTTTTCCTGAGTCCCACTTTTGTTTTGGCTTCCGCCTTCCGTCTCCGGGATTTCCACCCTGACAAATTTTACACTTCCAGCGTCAAGAGTTTCCTTTAACAAATCCCCTAGCCTGTCGTAGATTGTTTCCATCATTTCTCCCCGTCATCCTCCATGCCCCACTCGGTAAGTCTGCGCTGCAATGTCTTTCTTCCAATTCCAAGAATTTCGGCGGTACGGCTCCTGTTGTTTCTGTTCGCCGCAAGGTTTTCCTGTATGATAATTTTTTCCGCCTCGTCAAGAGTCACTCCAAGCGGAACCGAAATTGAATCTGCCGTGCCCGACTCACGAACTGTTGGTGGCAAATCCTCCAATGTGATTTCATCCCCTCCGCACATAACGACCGCGCTCTCCATGCAGTTACGAAGCTCCCTGATGTTTCCGGGCCAGTTGTACTTGAACATTGCGGCCTTTGCTCTGGAGTCCACCGACTTTATGTGCTTGCCGTTTTCGTTGTTGAATTCTTCAAGAAAGCTCGAAATCAAAAGCGGAATGTCGTCCTTTCTGTCCCTGAGCGGCGGAACCTCTATGTGGATTACGTTGAGCCTGTAGTAAAGGTCCTCCCTGAACCGTCCAGCCTTGACCTCCTCCTCAAGATTTCTGTTTGTTGCGGCAATGATTCTAACGTCCACGCTGATTGTCTGCTCGCCCCCAACGCGCTCAAACTTTTTTTCCTGAAGCACGCGCAAAATTTTTATCTGCACGCTCTGGTTGATTTCACCAATCTCGTCTAGAAAAATGGAGCCACCATGCGCAAGCTCAAAACGTCCCTTCTGCATTTTGTCCGCACCGGTGAACGCACCCTTCTCGTGGCCAAAGAGCTCGCTTTCAAGAAGTGTCTCGCTCAAAGCCGCACAGTGGACCTTGACCATGCTGTTGTTTTTTCTGGACGAAAGATTGTGGATTGCGTTCGCCACAAGCTCCTTTCCTACACCGCTTTCGCCAGTAATCAATACGCTTGCCCTTGTGTCGGCGACCCTCTGAATCATCTGCTGGACCTTCTGCATTGCACTCGATTTTCCAATCATGCCCTTCAACGCGGAGCTGTCCTCAAGTTCCTTTTTCAGACTCTGGTGCTGGAGACTCATCTCCCTGCCCTCAAGAGCGCGGCGGACAATCATCGTAAGCTGGTCCAGATTAAGCGGCTTGGTCAAAAAATCATACGCGCCGTGCCTCATCGCATCAACCGCGCTATCAATACTTCCATGGCCGGTAAGTATTATAACGGGAATCCCTGGAGTTTCGGCAGTAACTTTCGCAAGCACCTGCTCCCCGCTGATTCCGTTCATGCGCAAATCGGTTATAACCAAATCAATGTCACCATGTGAAATCAGCTCCAGACCTTCCGCACCGCTCGATGCAGTCTTTACATTGTAATCCTCCAGCTCAAAATTCGCGGCAAGACCTTCGCGTATGTTTTTTTCATCGTCGATTATAAGGATTGTAAATTTCATCCCTTGGCCTCCAGAAGTTTGACACCGTTTTGCGGAACAGGAAGCGAAATTGTAAACGTGGTTCCCTTTCCGAGTGACGAGCGAACCTGTATGTCCCCCCTGAACTCCTTAATGATTTTGTAGACCGTTGTAAGTCCAAGTCCAGTCCCGGTCGCCTTGGTTGTGTAGTAAGGCTCAAAAATTCTTGATGATGTCGCCTCGTCCATTCCGGTTCCGTTGTCGCTAAAACACAAAAGATATTTTTCGCTGTTGACCATGGAGCTTATTTTTATTATGCCCTGAAAATCATTTTGATGATTGCCGGTATCCGTAGAAAATGTGTCCGAAGCAATAGATTCGATTGCGGCAGAAGCGTTCTGCATTAAATTGATTATGACCTCGCGGAAAAGTTTTTCATCAAGAAAAATCCGTGGCGTATTTTTGCAAAGGTCCAGCTCAATCCGAATATTTCTGCTCTCCGCCTCCGGTTTAAAAAAATCAACAAATCTTTCTATAATTACATCTGGATTTGAAAGCTGTATGTTCGCCTGCACCGGACGCACAGCAAAAAGAAAGTCCACAACAATTTTGTTCAGCCGGTCTATCTCGTCGTTTATTACCGAAAGATAATTTTCCATAAATTTGGAATCGGGCAATAGACCATCGCCGTTTCTTGATTTTGCCACAGCCTTCTGCAAAAGCTGGATATGTATGCTGATTGCCCCGAGCGGATTTTTTATTTCATGCGCAACGGATGCCGCAAGATTTGTCAAGCCGGCAAGACTTTCCATTCTGTGCAGGAGGATTTCGGACTGCCTCTGCTGCGTGATGTCGTCCACAGTTATGATTGAACCCGCGACCCTGTTTGTTACAGAATTTCCGTCCCCGCTTGTTCTGACCACAAGGGAGCCAATCTTTATCATGACAAAACGGAATGTGTCACCAATCGAAATGGAGAATTCCTCGCTGATGTCTGACCGCTGGTTTTCGGCGGAGCTTTCAAGATACTTAGCAATATCCGCATTGTCAACGTGCGTCCAGATTTTTTCTTCGACGCCATCAATCGGGCGGGATGAAAATGGGAGGAGCCTTTCCGCCGCCTTGTTGTGGTGCAAAAGATGCCAAGAGTTGTCAACAATCAGAAGACCTGTTGAAAGGCTTTCAAAGATTGAACTCAAATTTTCCTTTTCCGAAATCAGCGACTGCATCAAATCGGAAACCTGCTCCGCCGTCATCTTGGAGATTTTTTTGTATGCATTCTTTACAAAGTCTTTCAACTTAGGACCTCTGAAAACACACCGCCGTAGGTTCTGTTTATCTGCATCAGTGTCCTGACGAGTTCCTCAAGACCGGCGGCCGGATTTTGATTATAGATTCCTACATTGTTCACTGTCCGCCCCACAGCCTCAACAACTTTTGCGGAAGCCTCGCATCCGGACGCGGAATTCAGCATGGGCTTTTGGAAATTCACAATCGACTCCATGAAGATTCTGAACAGCTGCCTTGGTTCAAATCCACCGCAGACCGAAACTATGGACGGAATGTTTGGGACATGACCTTCCGCTATTGTTCTGAAAAAAAGTTCCGCGTTGTATTTAACCGTGTCCGGCTTGA
>DGGQ01000059.1 GCA_002392275.1 Treponema sp. UBA3870 | reverse complement strand
TCCAAAGTCTTGAAGCTGAAGTAAAGCGACAGGAGCACCACCACTATTACCAGGGGAATAAGGCGGGTAAGGTCAGTAAGCATAAAAAGACGGGAGTTCTGCATCACCACCGGGTTGCCGTAAATCTTAACGTCAAGATTGTGGCCTTCAGCGGCGCTGTTTACAATCTTCGTCACGTCGTCAAGAACCCCTTCCTGCATCTCTGCCTCTGAGCGGATTTTTCTTTTGCCAAGGCCCGCAGCCCTCTCCTTTTCATAATCTTTGTCGTAGGAAGCCAGGGTAATCTGCAGCTGGGTGCCGGTCATGTCGTCGTTTACAAGGACACGGTTGTACATGTCATCCCATTCGCTAAGTCGGCTTTTGAGCAGCTCAATGTCTTCCTGTGAGCCGGTGTAAGTTTCGGGAATAAGCTGGCTTGCAGAGACAGCCCCCTCTTCCTCGCAGACATAATCTATGTGGGTGAGGGAGTCCACGTCGGAAACTTCGCTCAGCTCAAGGGATTTGTCGGTAATCTCTCGGATAACGTCGATGTACTCGGGGGTGAGGATTGTTCCGTCCTTTGCCTCAAGACTTACGCCTATGACCATCATGCTGCCGAACTGCTCCTCCGTTTCTGAGAGACGTGTGTATGATGCGTCCTTCTGCGGGAGAAACTGACGGATCGAGTTGTCAATTGTCAAATCCTTGATGAAAAATCCAAGAACACCGGTTATTACCACACAAAGCACGATAATTACTGGCGGGTGTTTGAAAAATCTTTTTGCAAAACTCATAAGTGCTGCTCCTTTTAATTGATTTCTTTTGCTTAAAAGTTTAACAGTTGAAACGTTCAAACGCTTAAACAGTTAAACTTGTTAATAAATGTAATCATTCCGCATGTAATAGTCAATAGAATTTTGAAAAAAAAATCAGGCGTAACTCAAAAATCATTTTGCCATGTTTGACAAAGCCATAAACTCCTTTTATAATAGGGAAAGATAAAATGATAACAAAAGAAGAACTTCACCGAACAAGAGAAATCCTGCACTCGTGTCTGCCAATATTCATTGCATTGGGTGATGAATTCCGCCAGCAGCTGATTGTGGATATTGCCGCAGCAGGGGAGGCCGGAATCAACGTCACAGATTTGGCTGAAAAATCACAGCTATCCCGTCCCGCCATCTCGCATCATCTGAAAGTGCTCAAGGATATGGGATTGATTACCCCGCGAAAAACAGGCACACAGATTTTCTATAAACTTTCAATCCACAAAGATTTGGAAAAACTGTCAGATTTCATAAACTCCATCAGCCGTGTAATTGAAAGCCTCAAGGAAGAAGAAGAAAAGTAAGGTGGGGTTTCTCCCCGATTCAGGCCCTGTTTTATAGCAAATAATCTGAGTTAAATCGCGCCTTGTCCAAAGCGACGGGGGGAAATAAGAAAAGTGTGGAAGGAATCTATGGAAGAATATGAAAATCAAAAGACTGTGAATGTTCAGGATGCAAGGATTACGCATCATTTTGGAAGCAAATGAGCGAGCTTCCTGATGTGGAAAAAATCAATTTGTATTTTGGGACTATGCCGGACTGCCATGATTTTTGCAGGCTTCCTAAATTGAGGAAACTCAGGATGTGTTATTTGAAAAAACTGTCTGACCTGCATGGAATTGAAGTTTTGGGTCCTACGCTGAAGAGCCTTTGGTTTGAAACTGGTGCGGGAAAAAACATAAAGGATTGGTCTCCTCTTTCTGCACTCACTGAATTGGAGGAGCTTGTAATTGGAAACAACTCAGTCATAGCCGACTTGCATTTTTTGGAACCAATGAAAAAATTGAACAATCTCAGGATTGTTGGAGTAAAAATCACTGCGGAAGACTTGAATCCTCTGCGTGGCATTGAGCAGGTTGTGTTTTACAGGACTGGTATTGACCGAAAACTGGATGCATTCCTTTCCAGCTCCCAACGCTCATTCAGAACTGCGGTTTTTGAACGTTTGGATGAAATAAAAAAAGACCTGCAGGAACAATACAATCAAGCCCAATGATTCAAAAAAATGAGGCTTTATACTCCAATTTTTCAAAAATCGGCTCACAAAAGATAAGATAGTGAAAACTTTTTAAACTTTCGTAAAAGTTTTCAGTATAGTGAAAACTTTGTTGAATTTTGAAAAAGTTTTCAGTAGACTGTAAGCATGTTAAAGCGAACGAGTTACATAGACAAAATACGGCCCTTTTATGAAAGCGACCTGATTAAAGTTATTACCGGAATCAGGCGGTGCGGAAAATCTGTTGTCCTTGAGCAGATTCGGGATGAAATCAGTTCTCGTGGTGAAAAAATCATCAGCTTGAATTTTGAGGACAGGGCCGTTTCCTTAAAAATCAAAAATGATTTGGAACTCATTGAATTTGTAGAAAAAGAAATGTCAGCTGCGCCAGAAAAAAAATGGTATGTTTTTTTGGACGAAATACAATCCGTAAAAAACTGGAACCTTGCCTGCCGTTCACTGAGACTGAAAAATCTTTCGCTCTTTATCACCGGCTCCAACTCAAAGCTGCTTTCAAGGGAATTTACAAAGGAGCTGAGCGGACGATATGTTTCGTTCACGATAAGGCCTTTTGTTTACAAGGAGATTCTTGAATATGCGGAGGAACTTGGGCGGAGTGTTTCCATAAACGACTATCTTGTGTACGGCGGTTTCCCCAAGCGTTTTGAATTTTCAGGAAAAGAAGAGATGCTCCGTTATCTGAATGACTTGGACGAGACCATCGTTATAAACGACATAATCAGCCGCTACAAGATTCGCAAGGACGAAGTGTTCCGAAAGCTTGTGGATTATGTGCTTGTCTCAAACGCAAGAATCTTCAGCTCCAATTCAATCTTCAATTATCTGAAATCGCAGAAAATAGAGTGTTCAATCAACACGGTTATGAAATATCTTGATCACCTTGAGGAAGCCTATGCAATCAGGAAGATTCCGCAGTATTCAACCAAAGCAAAAAAGCGTCTGGATTTTTATGCCAAACTCTATGATGAGGATGTTGCCTTTAATTCAATCCGGCAGATGAACAATCGCTTTGACCTTACGCACAACCTTGAGAACGTGGTTTACAACGAGCTTGTCTTTATGGGCTACGAGCTTAGCGTGTACAATGTTGATGGAAAGGAAATTGATTTTCTTGCTGCAAAAGACGGCAAAGAATATCTTGTGCAGGTCGCCTATTCCGTTGTTGAGGAAAGCACATACGAGCGTGAATTTGCCCCGCTTAATCTTCTTGACAACTCGCGGCAGAAAATCCTGATTACGAACGACGACAATGATTTTTCTACCAGCACCGTCCGCCACATAAGGCTCTCCGATTTTTTGATGATGCGGGATTTGGAGGGGTAGTAAATCATCTCGGAACCCTTCCCATGACGACCCTTTTCTGACCTTCCAAATCCAAAAAGATTTCGGTGTCGGTGAATCCGGAAAGGCAGATGAGGTTTTCGGTTTCGTCGGCATTGTATTCCCCGGTCTCCATAATCAGCACGCCGTTTTCGTTGAGCCTTTTTTTTGCCTGTGGAATCAGGTTCCTGATTATGCCAAGTCCGTCCTCCGCGTGTGTGGGGCTTCCGTCAAGATTCACGTCCCCGTCCAGAGCAAGAATCGGTTCGCTTCGTCCGTCGCGCAAAAGTTCCATGGCTTCGTTCGACGGAATGTACGGTGGATTTGCGACAATCAAATCGAATTTTCCGCCGACGTTTTCAAAAAGATTGCTCCGTGAAAAATGGACTGATGCCGCAAGTTTTTTCAAATCAAGGTGGGCGTAGTTTTTTTTCGCAACATCCAGTGCTGCTTCGCTTATGTCTGCCAGGGTAAGAATCGGGAGGTGCTGTTCCGGCGTGATTTTTTCGTCAAGGCATGAGGCAAGAATCGAAAGCCCCACGCATCCGCTTCCCGTGCACATGTCGCACACGGTTACAGGCCGCCTTGTGGATTTGTATTTTTCCGCGACAATTCCAAGCGCCTTTTCCACAAGTATTTCGGTGTCGGGTTTGGGAATCAGAACGTCGGGTGTGACAAGGAAATCTCTTCCATAAAATTCCTTGTGCCCGTTGATGTATGCGACCGGAAGACCTGTGAGCCGTTTTTCAATGCGGGAAAAAAAATCCTTCTCCATTTCGGTCGGAAGATTTTGCCCAGCGTCAAAAAGCAGTTTCGTCCTGTCCCAGCCAAGGATGTCCTGCAAAAAACAGTCGGTGTCCATGGCGGGGGATGGGCTTTTTCCCGAAAGGATTTCCCGTCCCCTTTTTTTTGCCTCCGCTATGGTCATTATGAGTCCAGCTCGGATGCGTCCTTAAGCTGCTCTTCCTTTGCGTAGACATTGAGCGCGTCGAGCATTTCGTCCATGTTTCCCATCATGAACGACGGAAGATTGTGGAGGCTCAGGTTGATTCTGTGGTCGGTGATTCTGTCCTGCGGGAAATTGTAGGTGCGGATTTTTTCACTTCTGTCTCCGTTTCCAACCATGCTTTTTCTGGTTGCAGAACGCTCGGCATCCTTTTTGCTCTGCTCCAAATCAAAGAGCCTTGCGCGAAGAACAGTCCAAGCCTTTGCCTTGTTTTTAATCTGGGATTTTTCGTCCTGCTGGATTACGACGATTCCCGTCGGGATGTGGGTGAGTCGTACCGCTGAGTCTGTCGTATTAACGCACTGACCACCGGGACCACCGGCGCGCATGACATCGACACGGACATCCTCCGGCCTGATGTTGATTTCGGTTTCCTCGGCTTCAGGAAGGACTGCGACGGTTGCCGTTGAGGTCTGCAATCTTCCCTGCGATTCTGTCTGGGGGACACGCTGGACCCGGTGGACTCCTGACTCCCATCTCAATGTTCCGTAGACAAAGTTTCCGCTTATCGAGGTGACTATCTTGTTGAATCCTCCGACCTCGGTTTCCTGCACTTCCATGGTCTCGGTCTTCCATCCCTTGCGCTCCGCAAGATGTATGTACATTTCCCAAAGGTCGCGCACAAAAAGGGATGCCTCGTCTCCACCCGCCGCGCTCCTTATTTCAAGGATTATGTTCTTTTCGTCAAGAGGATCCGGTGGAATCAACTTGAGCTTGATGTCTTCCTCCAGCTTAGGTTTTCTTTCCTCCAGCTCCTTGAGTTCCTCTCGGGCCATCTCTTTCATGTCGTGGTCCTCTTCTTCTGTAATCAGCACAGTCGCCTCTTCAATTCCGGTAAGGACTTTCTTGTATTCGCCGTAGAGTTCCATCAGGTCAGTGAGATACCTGTGTTCACGCATTATCTCCTTGTACTTGTTCTGGTCCTTGACCAAATCCGGGTCGCCAATAAGTTCCTGCACCTTTTCAAATCGTGCCGAAAGGTCTTCGAGTTTCTTTATCAAATCCATAGTCCGTCTACTTTATAGGATTTTTTAACTTTTTTCAATGTGGTTGTTATCTCTCCAAAAATTTGTTAGAATCTTGCCTTATGACTTGTGGACGTAAAATTTTTAAACTGATAGATATATTTTTTCTGGTCTTTTTATTTGCCGGTTTCTGTTGTGCCCAGACGCTTGACGAGGCATCTTTTGAAGAGCTTTATGACGACTCGACCGATTTCTATGGGGATGAACTCTACTCGAAAATCCATTCGCGCTCAAGCGTGGACGGAAAATCATGGACCGTACTTTTTTTTGACGCTGGTCTTGATTTGTCGGGCGGCCACAGCGACTATGCCATGTTCCGGGAGATTGCGTCCAAGGTGACATCGGCAAGGCTCCGTTTTTTGGTGCAGACAAGGAACTCCAGGGGAAATTTTGTACGCTACAGGCTGAACAGGGGAACGGTCGCATCCCTCATGGAAAAAAAATCCCTGGGAACCATGTCCGAATCTCTTTCTTCCTTTATACAGTGGGCAAAAAAATCCTACGCGGGCGACAGGACTGCTCTTGTAATCAGGGGGCTCCCGTCTTCAGTTTCAAACGCAGTCTGCCATGACGGATTTTCGCTGGACCCTTTGACCGTGAAGGACCTTGCCCGTTCGCTTTCTGATGCGGGGCTTGATTTGGACCTTGTTGTTTTTGACACGGGACTTTCCTCAAACATCGAGACCGGCTACGCGATTGCCCCTTATGCACGCTATATGCTTGGCTCGCAGGAGATTTTGCCGCCGGATGCTTTTGACTACAGTTCCATGGCGGAATTCCTAAGTTCGGACATTTCGGCCTCCGCGATGGATTTGGGGATGGACATGCTTGACCGCTATGTTGAAAAACTTTCCGGAGGTGAAAATCTTTCCCGCCACAGCATGGCCCTGGTTGACCTTGCGAAAATGGGCGCGGTTTTTTCGTCATTCACACGTGCCGCAGACAGCATGGATTTGGCCGCCACATCGATTGAGACTTTTTCCGCCATGTCAAGGGCATTCTCTCTGGCCTGGGAGTTTGGTCGCCACTCGGATTCCGCGCATACGAACATGCTAGACCTTGCCGATTTTGCGATTCTGGCATCGGACGGCATTGGGGACTCTTCCACATCACTTCTGGATGCCCTCTACGATTCAATTGTCTACGAGAGCCATGGGGAAAATCTTTCGGGCGCGTCGGGTCTTTCGTTCTGGTATCCAAAATCAATTATAAAAAATCAAAAATCTGTCTTAAAAGAGGAGATGGACTCGTATTCTGAAATCTTTGGGTGCGGTCCATATCTTGCCTATCTTGATGCCGCCCTTGATTCATGGGCAGCCCCATCGTGGGTCCATTCTTTGAGGCAGAGTGAGAGCGGAAAGGTTCCATGCCTGAGACATTTTTTTGCGGAAAAAAGTTCCATGCATCCCGTGAGTTTTTCGGAGGGCGCTTCCGATGATGGTGATTTTTCAATAAAGATTGTTTCCGGCTCTGAGGCTCTGTCGTCGGTTGATTTCCGCGCGCTTTATATGGAAGAAAAAACAGGGGCGGTAATCCACATGGAAAGTCTTGGAAAGGTTGATTTTGATGATTCCGAATCCATGTACGGCTCCACGTTCTCAGGCGAGATGCTTTCCCTTGACGGCCATCCGGTCTGGGCTGAATGTTTGGAGTCTAACGAAAACCGCAGACTTTACTATACACTTGTAATATGTAATGGATGTTACGCGGGACTTTTGATTTCGCAAAACACTGTGGACGGCAGTTTCAAAATCGATGGGCTGTATCCCCGGTATTCGCTGGACGGCACAATCGGCAGGGAAAAAAGGAATCTGGAGGATGGGGACCTTGTTGAATTTGTGTTCCCGGCCCAGTTCGGTGTTGATTTGGACGAGGTTATGGCTCCCTATGGCTCCACGGTCTACACTTCATCTTCTGTTGTGGAAAAATCGGCGCTTCCCGATGGATTTTATGTCTGTTTTTTCACTGTGGCTGATATTTTTGGCAACAGGTACGAATCAATAGGAAAAAGCATTCTTGTCGAGGGCGGACAGATAGTTGACGGCTCGCAGCACTGACTCCCCATTTCTGACAATGACATCTGTAATTTCTCAAAAAAAAATTTGCCGATTCGCTTTGATTTTATTATCTTCTTTTATAAAGGAAAAAATATACCGGCAAAACGGTTTTTATAAGGAGCTAAAAAATGGCTAAACAGTTGATTTACAATGAAGATGCACGTAAAAAGATGTTGAGCGGTGTGGAGCAGATTGCCCGTGCCGTAAAAGTGACGCTTGGTCCCTGCGGCCGCCTTGTTATGCTAGACAAAAAATACGGCGCACCTACAATCACAAAGGACGGCGTAAGCGTTGCAAAAGAAGTTGAACTTAAGGACCCATTCGAAAACATGGGAGCCCAACTTGTACGCGAAGTTGCTTCCAAGACAAATGACGTTGCAGGTGACGGTACAACTACTGCT
>DGGQ01000193.1 GCA_002392275.1 Treponema sp. UBA3870 | reverse complement strand
TGGCCTTCAGAAAATTTTCGTAGTTTGGAAAATCGGGGAAAGTGTCCCTGTGGAAACGCCTAACAAATCGGTGGAATGCCTTCAGGTTGAGGATTTCCATGTAGAATCTGTAGATGTTCAGGGCCATCGTGTCCTGTATTGTAAGCCTCCGCCGGAATCCCCTTTTTCCGTAATACTTCCCAACAAGAAAATTGATAAGAAAATTCCCCTCAAAATGCTTGAAAAAAGACCCCACTATGGTGTAGCATGTTTCTAGGCTGATTTCAGTCATGGCGCAACTCCTTTGTTTTTTGTTGTGGTAATAAAATTCTATCGAGTTGCGCCTTTTTTGTAAATTCCCATTAAGTCGAAATTCGGGCTTTTATTTCCGAACTGAAAAAACACACACCCATTGTCGCCGTTGTGGCTCCTGCCGTTGCGGTCAATTTCCGTGGGATGGATTTGGAACTTAACGGCTGGCTGAAATCGGTTGGCGTTGACGCAGTGTTTGATGTTTCTTTCGGTGCCGAGCTTACGACAAAATCCTACGTGGAGCAGATGAAAAAAGAAAATCCAGAACTGATGATTTCACAGCCATGCCCCGCGTTGGTTTCGTTTATTGAAATCTACAGGCCAAAGCTCATAAAGTATCTTGCAAAAAGCGACAGCCCAATGGCCCACACCATCGAGATGATTCGCCATTTCTATCCACAGTACGCGAACCACAAGATTGCGGTAATCTCCCCATGCTTTGCCAAAAGACGTGAGTTTGACGAAAACGGTCGCGGCGATTTTAACGTCACGATGAAAAATCTGGAAAAATATTTTGAAGAAAACAAAATTGATTTGAGAAAATTTCCACGGACAGATTACGAAAATCCACCTGCGGAAAGAGGGACACTCTACTCCACTCCGGGCGGACTCATGCGCACTGCCGAACGATTTGTACCGGGCATTGGAACGCACACAAGAAAAATCGAGGGACAGCCCGCGGTCTTTGATTATCTGGAAAATCTTGACGACTCGCTGAGCCAGGGAAAGAAACCCTTGTACTGCCTTGTTGATTGCCTGAACTGTGAAAAGGGATGCAACCGTGGAGGTGGAACGACAAACCACAACATGTCCCTTGATGAACTTGAAAGCTATGTCGAAAAACGCACACAGGACCGCAAGGAAAAATGGAATACAGCAAACGAGCGTCAGAAAAAAAACTCGCTCAAAAAGCTCAACAAGACAATTGACGAATACTGGCGGGACGGAATCTACACAAGGACCTACACAGACAGAAGCTCCGTGTTCAAGAATCTTATAAAAATGCCAAGCCCCTCCGAGCTGAAAAACATTTTCAATATGATGGGAAAATATTCAAAGTCCGACATGTACGACTGTGGCTCATGCGGATATGTCTCCTGCGAACAGATGGCAATCGCAATCTTCAACAAAAAGAACAAGCCGGAAAACTGCCACCACTATGTTCTGAAAAAGGCACGGGAGGACCACGGAGAGGAAATCCTTGCAACAATCAAAAACATAACACAGGAAAGCGTAAACCTTCTGAACTCCACAAAAGAAAATGTTTCGTCGCTCAATTCCGTTACGGACAAAATGTCAAGGAACGTCGCAAATTCCTCATCCGCAATCGAGGAGATGCTTGTAAACATTTCTTCAATCAATTCAATCATCGAAAAGAATTTTGCAATCGTAAATGAACTTGAGGAGGCTACAAACACAGGTCGCGAAAGACTTTCGGAAGTGGCCGCGCTGGTCGGGGATATTGAAAACGAGTCATCACAGCTGGTCGAACTTAGCCGTGTGATAGCAACAATCGCAAGCCAGACAAACCTTCTTGCAATGAACGCTGCAATCGAGGCGGCACACGCTGGAGAATTTGGCGCGGGATTTTCGGTGGTCGCTGACGAAATCAGAAAGCTCGCGGAGGATTCAGGAAAACAGGTCAAGCAGATTGGGGTGGTCCTGAAAAACATAAAGACCATGGTGGACAACGCATACAGCAAGGCGGGCTACGTCAAGCAGGAATTTGACTCGGTTGTAAATCTTTCTGGCAAAGTGAAGGAGCAGGAGCTTGAAGTCAAAAACGCAATGCAGGAGCAGAGCGAAGGAAACACTGTATTCCTCAACAGTCTTGCGCAGATGAAAGACGGAACTCACGAAGTCGAGACCGCCGCCCAGTCCCTACGCGAAAACACCGACCTTGTGATTGAGTCCATAATAAACCTGGGAAAGAGGAATGCCGACTAGACTCTGATTTTAGGAATATGTTGGGGAGCCGCGTAAGAATGGACACGTTATGGCTTGTTGTCAGAGACCAGACTGCTCCAAGTTCATCCATTTTGTCTATCACATTTTTGTGAAGGGCGTAGTTGGCTTTCCAGTCACCCGCTTTTGGTTGAAGGCAATTCAGTTCCTTCAGTTTGCAGTCAAGGGCATTGCTGTCGTTTGTCATAAAATACCTGTAGATTTTTCCATCGACATCAACTTCCACATCGCACCTGGAGAACGGTTTCAAATATTTGAGCGCAATCAGATAGCTTCCGCCGCCCAGAATGTTGCCTGTTAAGCGACATTTTAACTTAAACCCACAAGCTAATTAAATCACAAAATTTTAAAATATTAATATTTTAATTAAACTTACTATTAGAAAACACCCTTGACTTAAAAGCTGTTTGATTATAACTTATAACAATACGTTAGAATGTCGTTATTGTGGGGTTTTCTGGCTTTTTCGGCGTTTTAAACTTACCTTGTGGGGCATAGTCAATGCTAAAATACATCATCAAACGGGTGGCCACGGCCATCATCACAGCGTTCCTTGTCGCGACGCTCACATTCTTTATTATGAACATGGTTCCCGGTGGACCATTTCTTTCCGAAAAGGCTGTAACACCGCAGGCACAGGCTGCCATGGAAGCAAAGTACGGTCTGGACAAACCACTCGGACAGCAGTACCTGACCTACATGGGCGGTGTTCTCCGTGGTGATTTCGGTCTCTCGCTCAAAAAACGTGGAAGGACCGTCAGCGAAATCATCTTCACAAAGTTCCCCGTGTCCGCAAGTCTCGGTGGATGGGCAATCCTTGTGGCAATTCTGTTCGGAGTTCCGTTTGGGGCAATCGCGGCATACAAGCGTGGAAAGGCTGCCGACAATATCCTCGTGGTGCTTTCGACCGGTGGAATTGCGATACCGAGCTTCCTTTCCTCAACACTTTTGATGTATATTTTCGCGACCAAACTCAAGTGGCTTCCGTCGCTTGGACTTACCACACCCGCGCACTACATAATGCCGGTCATGGCTCTCGCACTTTATCCCACGTTCTACATCGCACGCCTTATGCGCTCATCAATGCTCGACGTAATCGGGCAGGACTATATGCGCACCGCAAGGGCAAAGGGTGTAAGCACTTTCAGCTCAATCTTCAAGCACGCAATGAGAAACGCAATCCTTCCGGTAATCACATACCTTGGACCGCTGATTGCATCCCTTATGACGGGAAGCTTTATTATAGAAAAGATTTTCAACATCCCGGGCCTCGGTTCCGAATTTGTCGGAGCAATCACAAGCCGCGACTACCCGATGATTATGGGAACAACAATTTTCCTTGCTGTGTTCGTAATCATAATGAACGTGATTGTTGACATCATGTATGCGGTTGTTGACCCAAGAATCAAGCTAAAGTAGGGGACCATTATGGAAGATAAAATCAAAAAAAATCCGCTGAGCTTTCAGCTTAACGTGGACGACTTCATTCCCGCCTCCAACGATGAAAAGCAGTCCCTCGTGGTAATGCGCGAGTCTGTCAGTTTCTGGAAGGACGGAATCCGCAGGTTCAGAAAAAACAAAATCGCCATGGCATCCCTGACGATTGTCCTTGTGATTGTGGTCTTCTGTTTCATAGTTCCAATCTTCTATCCATATAAATACGAGCAGCAGATTAAGGGAAGCGAACGTCTTGGGCCAATGCAGTATTCAGCCGCCGAACTTGAGATGAAGGCGAACGGTGAAAAAGTTTTCCCACACATCCTCGGGACTGACCAGAACGGACGTGACTATGCAATCCGCGTGATGGTCGGAGGCAGGGTCTCGATGACTGTCGGAATAGTTGCCTCACTTCTGATTTTGATAATCGGTTCACTTTACGGAGCAATTGCCGGATATTTTGGTGGCACTGTTGATTTGGTGATGATGAGAATCGTTGACATAATCTACACGGTCCCGGATGTCCTGATTATAATCCTTCTTGCCCAGACACTGAAATTTCCGCTCCGCTCGCTTGGAGAAGTTCCAGGATTCGGGTGGATTCAGAGGCTTGGTCCAAACATGGTCTCCATGTTCATAGTATTCGCACTCCTCTACTGGGTCGGCATGGCAAGAATCATCCGCTCGCAGATTATGCTTCTCAAACAGAACGAGTATGTCACTGCGGCAAGGGCATTGGGTGCAAGCGGAAAAAGGATTGTCGGAAAGCACTTGATTACAAACTGTATCGGAACATTGATTGTCACAACCACCTTGCAGATTCCGTCATCAATTTTCACGGAGTCCTTCCTTTCTTTCCTAGGCCTTGGCGTTCAGGCTCCAATGCCTTCCCTTGGTTCGCTGGCTTCATCCGCTCTGAACGGATTCCAGACTTTCCCGGAAAAACTGTTCGCACCTGCGTTCCTGATTTTTATAATCATCCTGAGCTTCAATCTGCTTGGCGATGGTCTGCGAGATGCCTTCGACCCGAAACTGAAGTCATAGGCCGGAATGGATTTGGAGAAAAACATGGCAGAAAACGAATACTTGGTTGACATACAGCACGAAAAACTTTCATTTTTTACTCCCGCAGGAGAAGTCCGGGCACTGAACGACGTGACAATCCACATGAAAGAGGGAGAAGTCCTTGGCATTGTCGGTGAGTCGGGAAGCGGAAAATCTGTCACGGCATACTCGGTCATGGGTCTGAACGCCGAAAACGGAAAAGTCACCGGCGGCACAATCACTTTCAACGGACACAGAATCGACCAGATGAGCGAAAAGGAGCTTCGCAAAATCCGTGGAAAAGAGGTCAGCATAATCTTCCAGGACCCGATGACTTCACTGAATCCGGTCTGGACAATCGGAAACCAGATTGAGGAGGCAATCAAGCTCCACACGGACAAAAAAGGAAAAGAAGCAAAGGCCAGGGCAAGGGAACTTTTAACTCTGGTTGGAATCAACGAGCCGGACAAACGACTCAAGCAGTATCCGCATGAACTTTCCGGCGGTATGCGACAGCGCGTGATGATTGCGATTGCCCTTGCATGTGAGCCGAAACTTTTGATTGCGGACGAACCGACCACGGCCCTCGACGTAACAATCCAGGCGCAGATTCTGGAACTGATGCAGGATTTGAAAAAAAAGCTGGGCATGGGAATCATAATGATTACGCACGACCTTGGTGTTGTTGCCTCAATGTGCGACCATATTGCCGTAATGTATGCCGGTGAGATTGTTGAATACGGAACCACCGACGACATCTTCTATAATCCACAGCACGAGTACACCAGAGGACTTCTGCGCTCAATTCCAAAGTTCCACGAAAAGGACTACTCACGTCTTGTCCCGATTGAAGGTCAGCCGGTGGATTTGCTGAACAGGCCGAAGGGTTGCTGCTTTGCCCCAAGATGCTCCAACTGTATGAAGATATGCCTTGAAAAACCGCCGGTGAGAAACGAATACGAGTCACTTGGTGGTTCCGCGGTGGGCGACAACGTTCACTATGGAAGATGCTGGCTTGAACAAAAGGCGGCCATGCTTGGAAGCGCGGATGCAGTTGTTGGCGGAGGTAAATCATGAGCGAAAAGCTTCTTGAAATAGAACATCTAAAGCAGTATTTCCCTGCTGGCGGCGGTAGATTTGTGAAGGCCGTTGACGATGTGAGTTTCTTTATCAACAAGGGAGAAACTTTTGGTCTTGTTGGCGAATCTGGATGCGGGAAAACAACGACCGGACGCTCCATTCTCAGAATCACCGAACCGACAGCCGGAAAAATAGTTTACGACGGCAACGTGATTTTTGACAGCGAAAAGAAAATCAAGGCGGACATGCTCCCCTACCGCAGAAAGATGCAGATTGTATTCCAGGACCCCTACGCATCGCTCGACCCAAGAATGACCGTTGGCGACATAATCGGTGAGGCGCTGGACATACACAAGCTATATTCAAACAAGGCCGAAAGACGCGAAAAGATTCTGTCACTGCTTTCAACCGTCGGACTGAACAGCGAACATGCAAACCGCTATCCGCATGAGTTTTCCGGCGGACAGAGGCAGAGGATTGGAATTGCGCGAGCACTTGCGGTAAATCCACAGTTCATAGTCTGCGACGAACCGGTTTCCGCATTGGATGTTTCAATCCAGGCCCAGGTTGTGAACATGTTTGAGGATTTGCAGAAGCAGATGGGGCTGACCTATCTTTTCATTGCGCACGACCTTTCGGTTGTAAACCACATTTCAAGCAGAATCGGAGTCATGTATCTTGGGCACATGGTTGAGATGGCTGAGGCCGACGAGCTGATTTTTCATTCCGCGCATCCATACACGCGCTCACTTATTTCGGCTGTTCCAATTGCGGACCCAAAGACCGCGCGCGCGAACAAGAGAATTGTTTTGGAGGGGGACGTTCCTTCTCCGCTGAATCCACCAAGCGGATGCCCGTTCAGGACCAGATGCCCCTATGCAGACGAAAAATGTGCCGCCGAGAATCCTGAGTTCAAGGAAATTGGACCGGGACACTTCGCTGCATGTCATCATCTGGAAAAACTGAACTAATTTTATAGAAGATTTTAATTAAAATTGGGAATGCCCGGCTTTTCTGCTGGACATCCCAGGAGGTAATTATATGAAGTTGAAACTGACTGCGTTGGTTTCTGTTATTGCTTTGGCGAGCCTTTCGTTTGTCGCTTGCAATGGAAAGAAGGACTCATCTTCTTCCAAAGCCGCCACATCTGGCTCTGTATTACACGTTCAGGTTGGACCATCCCCTGAGACAATCGACCCGGCACTGAACTCTGCCGTTGATGGAGCGAACATGATTCTCCATGCGTTCGAAGGTCTTCTGAAGTTTGACCGCAACAACAATGTGGTCGCAGGTCTTGCGGAAAAATGGGAACAGTCAAGCGACGGTCTCACATGGACTTTCCATCTGCGCAATGGACTCAAGTGGTCCGACGGTTCTGCCCTTACAGCAAACGACTTCGTCTACTCATGGAAGCGCGTTGCAGATCCAAACACAGCCGCTCCTTACGGATACGATCTTCTGAACCTTGTCGTAGGTTTTGACGAGGCTTCAGCAGGTGATTTGGACAAGCTTGGCGTTGAGGCTCCAGATGCAAACACATTCGTCGTCCATCTTTCAAGCCCCTGCATCTTCTTTGACAAGATTGCCGCATTCGCAGTCCTTGTTCCAGTCCAGAAAGCTACAATCGACGCTGCCGGAGACGGATGGGCTGTAAATCCAAAGACATACATCACCAACGGACCTTACTACATGGAGGAATTCACCGACGGCTCACAGATTGTTTTCAAGAAGAATCCGAACTACTGGGACGCAGCCAACATCACTTTCGACAAAATCGTGTGGCACTTGATTGAGGATGCGAACACATCTTACACAGCGTACAACCAGAACGAAATCCAGATGATCAAGGACGTTCCAACCGAGGAGATTCCATCCCTGCGCGGAAACAGCGAGTTCCATCTTGAGCCAATCATGGGAACCTACTACATCTCTTTCAACACACAGAAGGCTCCTTTCAACAACTCAAAGGTACGCGAGGCACTTTCACTTGCAATCGACCGTGGATATGTCGCAAACACAGTCATGACAGGAACCTATTCTCCTGCCGACAACTTTGTAGGACCAGGTGTATCTGACGCAGCTCCAGCCTCATCATTCCAGAACGTCACAAACAAGACCTACGGACCGCACTTCAACACAAGCAACTACGCAGCAGACCTTGAGAAAGCAAAGAAACTCCTTGCCGAAGCTGGATATCCGAACGGCGAGGGATTCCCTGTAGTCGAGTACATGACAAACGACTCTGGATACCACAAGGCAGTCGCAGAGTATCTCCAGTCAGCATGGGGAGAGCTTGGTGTCAAGATGACTGTGAACATCCAGGAGTGGAAGACATTCACAGCCGACAGACGCGCAGGAAACTTTGACGTGGCCCGCAACGGATGGGTATATGACTGGGATGATCCTTCAAACATGGTCAACCTCTTCGAGACCGGAAACGGAAACAACGACGGAAAGTATTCTTCAAAGGAATTCGATGCCGCCGTTGACAACGCAAGAAAGGCAACCGATGTCGCCGCGCACTACGACTGGATGCACAAGGCCGAGCAGGTTCTCCTGAACGATGCCGCAATGGCTCCTGTCGCATACTACAACGACTTCTGGATGCAGAAGAGCAACCTGAAGAACACATGGCACTCACCTTACGGCTACTGGTACTTCATGTACGGAAAGCTTGAGTAGAAAAATCCTGCAAACTGATTTTGCAAGAAAGTCCGTCCGCCTGGTCCATCCATCCGGGCGGATTTTTTTTGTCCACGGAGCAGGTTTCCATTTGTAAAAAAACATAAACCGTGGTATAATTTTTTACCATAAAAATTGGTACGCCCATTCCAAGTGCTTTGCAAAAAACTGTGTCCATTGCAAACCGGCTGTAAATCTCCTGGAGGTTCTATGAAAAGCATAAAGGCCAAACTCATTCTCGCAACGGGAAGCATGATTCTCTCGGCAATCCTGATTGTTGCCATCCCCACGCTCGCAAACCAGCATAACGTGTTGCGGCAGAACATCATGGAGAGTGCGGAGAGCCAGATTTCCTCAACGGCTGATTCCATAGACTCTTTTTTCTACAAACCGGAAACAATAGTTGAGGACATGGCCATGCACGTCACCAGGGCAAATCTTGAGCTGGAGCGGACGCAGAAAGATTTCGAGAACGTGATAAAGCATATCCCGTCACTCTACTGCCTCTACTATGCGGACCCAATTCCAATCAGCGCGGGCGGAATGGTTTACTCCAGCGACGGATGGTTTCCAGACAACGATTACGACAAAGAAACGCGCGACTGGTTTATGGCAGCAAAAAAATCCGACCGGGTGATTATAACGGAGCCGTATATTGATTTTGATACGAAGTCCCTTGTAACGACCATAGCCTGTGCCGCAAGGGACAATGGTGAGTTCCGCGGTGTGGTGGCGATTGACATTTTCCTGAGCGAACTCAACAACATGATTCGCGGCAAAAAACTTACCGACGACGGAAAAACATTTTTGATAGACGCAAACGGACTGTACCTCACGAACGACGATTTTGAAAAAATCCAGACCACAAATTTTTATGACGACTTCAAAAATCTCGCTTCCTACAAGTCCAAGCTTGGGAAAGATGTGTTCATAGACACCAGGGCGCCGGGAGGCTACTACATTGCGGGCAGGATTGTGAGCGAGGATGCCGGATGGATTATGGTTACCGTCGGAAAATCAAAGGAGCTTTACAGGTCGCTGAGCCGCAACATTCTTTTCATAGGGCTGATGGCGGTGGTTGGTCTTGTGGTCTCAATCCTCCTTTCCGTATTGATTTCTTCAAAGATTGTCAGACCGATAAAATCAGTGGACGATGCGGTCAACAATATTGCGGAGGGAAACGCCGACCTGACCCACAGGCTGAAGTCAAGCACGGATGACGAGGTTGGAAACCTTGTGAACGGATTCAACAAGTTCATGGGAAAGCTGCACGGAATTGTCTCGGACGTAAAGAATTCAAAGGACGACCTCTCCAGTGCAAAAATTGATTTGCAGGAAAGTCTGGACAGCACGGCAAGCTCCATCACGGAGATTCTGGCGAACATAGAGAGCGTTGGGGCACAGGTCGCGCACCAGTCGAACTCGGTTTCACAGACATCGGCTGCGGTAGCGGAGATTGCCGAAAACATCAACAGTCTGGAACGGATGATTGAAACGCAGTCCAACGGAGTCTCGCAGGCTTCCGTAGCAGTGGAGCAGATGATTGGAAACATTTCGGCGGTGAACGGAAGCGTTGAAAAGATGGCTGCGTCGTTTGAAAATCTGGAGAAGACGGCTACAGAGGGAATATCGAAGCAGCAGAGGGTTTCTGCCCATGTCGCCGAGATTGAGGCCCAGTCCAAGGCTTTGCAGGATGCGAACGTTGCAATCACCAATGTTGCGAGCCAGACAAACCTTCTTGCAATGAATGCTGCTATCGAGGCTGCGCACGCCGGGGAAGCAGGAAAAGGATTCTCTGTTGTCGCGGACGAAATCAGGAAGCTGTCTGAAACTTCTGCGGCGGAGTCCCACAAGATAAGCGAGGAGCTTCACAAAATCGGGGAGTCCATTGAGGCTGTGGTTCTTGCTGCGCGGGAAAGTTCCGAAAGTTTTGCGGGTGTCGGTGAAAAAATCTCACAGACAGACCAGCTTGTAAACCAGATAAACTCGGCCATGAAGGAACAGAAGGAAGGCTCCCGTCAGATTGTGGATGCTCTCAAGATGATGAACGACAGCACGCTTGAGGTAAAAAATGCGTCGCACGAAATGGCGGTGGGAAACCGGGCAATCCTTGAGGAAATCAGGAACCTGCAGGACGCTACAAACGTGATAAAGGATGGAATAGACGAAATGTCCTGCGGCGCATCGGAGATGAACAAAACGAGCGCGCTTCTTTCACATATCTCGACAAAAGTGACCGGCTCAATCAACAGGATTGGCGACCAGATAGACCAGTTCCGGGTGTAAAACATGGTCCCGGTGGTCTCTACGCCGGATTGTAGGGGGCCGCGTGCGGCTTGCGCAGCAATGAAACCCCGGAAAGCCGGTTTACCAAGTTTGCGGGCAAAACGGCAAAGCGTCTCCAGAGATTACCACCAGGCTTCGTCCGTATTATGATTTTCGGAATTGTCGTTGATAATTTTTGTTGCAAAAGCGTATATGGTGTGATATTATTTAAGAATCAACTTGACAGAATTAAAAAGTGCCTGCCGATTTTGAGAATGGATGGTGGGCATTTTTATTTGGAGATTTTATGAAAAGCATTAAGTTTAAGCTCATCGCCGCCACAAGCGCAATGGTTCTTGCGGTGGTTTTGATTATTTCAATCCCGATTCTGGGGCAACAGATTTCTGAGGTAAAGGCGAATGTGGGGCTACTTTCAAATGCCCAAATGGAGACCGCATCTGTTTCTGTCGCGGCATTTCTGGATACCCCCATGCGTCTGGTCAAGGACAGCGCGTACCATGTTATGAACACGGAGCTGGAGCTGAAAAAACTTCAGGACGATTTCCAGACTCTCATAAACGGCGAACCTTCAATCCTCGCGCTATACTATGCGGACGAAATCCAGATGAGCGATGGCGGTCAGTTCTACTACAGTGGCGGCTGGACACCGGATGCCTCTTACGACAAATATTCGCGCAAATGGTTTACAGACGGAAGGGACAACAATGGGCTTTTCATTACCGAGCCCTACATGGATATTCCAACACAGTCGCTTGTCACTTCGATATGCAGCGGAGTTCGTCATCTGAATGGAAGTTTTGCTGGAACGGTTGGCGTGGACATAAAACTTTCCGTGCTGAACGACATGGTGAGGAACATAAAACTTTCGGAGCGCGGACAGTCGTTTTTGATTGACGCGGATGGAAACTATCTTACAAACGATGATTTTAATAAAATTCTGAACGTGAATTTTTTTGACGAATACAAGTCGCTTGCAAAATACAAGTCCAAGTTCGGTGGCAAGGTTTTTATAGATACCAATGCCCCAGATGGGTATTATATTGCAGGGCAGATTGTGAGCGAGGATGCCGGATGGATTCTGGTGACGGTTGGAAGTTCAAAGGAGATTTTCTCGCAGCTTACCAAAAACCTGACGCTCATCATCACGCTTTCGATTCTGGCTCTCATTGCCGCGATACTGGTCTCCATTTTCATTTCAACAAAAATTGTAAAACCAATAAAGACTGTCGATGTGGCGGTTAACGGAATTGCCGAGGGCAACGCTGATTTGACGCAGAGGCTGAGCGCAAGCACAAAGGACGAGGTTGGCGATTTGGTCAACGGATTCAACAAGTTCATGGCCAAACTGCATGGAATTGTTTCGGATGTCAAAAATTCAAAGGACGAGCTTTCCAATGTTAAAATCGATTTGCGGGAGAGCATTGACAGTACGGCAAGCTCCATCACCGAGATTCTGTCGAACATCGAAAGTGTCGGCGGCCAGATTGAACACCAGTCCAATTCCGTTACGCAGACCTCCGCCGCAGTAACGGAGATTGCGGAGAACATCAACAGTCTGGAGCACATGATTGACACGCAGTCGCACGGAGTCGCACAGGCTTCGGTTGCGGTGGAGCAGATGATTGGAAACATTTCTTCGGTGAACAGCAGCGTGGAAAAAATGGCGGCATCGTTTGGAAATCTGGAAAAAAACACAAACGAGGGAATATCAAAGCAGCAGAAGGTTTCGGCACATGTCGCGGAGATTGAGGCACAGTCAAAGGCCCTGCAGGATGCGAACGTCGCAATCACAAATGTCGCAAGCCAGACAAATCTTCTTGCCATGAATGC
>DGGQ01000004.1 GCA_002392275.1 Treponema sp. UBA3870 | reverse complement strand
ACGAGGGAAGGGTGTGAGTCTTCCCCCAAAAAAATTGTTCCATTCAATCCCTAAGGAAATACTGAATAGTCCGAGCGCGGGTTATTCAGTGTTAACCTTGATGTCCCTAGTATACCTGGAAATACTCGTACCAGTCCTCCCGTTTTGAGCTAAGGCCAACAAGATATGCGGACATGTCGTCAAGAACAAGGGTGTCAATGTTGTAGTCGATTTTCCGCATTATGCTGTTTGAAAAATATTGCTCCAGGAGAGTGTTCTTTTCGTAGCTGTTTGTTCCGTAGACATCGTAAAGGTCCCACGCGCCAAAGCAGTGCAGCATCTCGTGCGCGATTGTCGAGGCCCAGACCAGAGTTCCGTCATATATGCTTGTAAGGTAGATAACGCATCCCTCAAGTTTGTAGTCAGAACCAAGGTAAGTTCTGTTCCAGTCCGAAAGCTCCTTTGTGTGGTTGACGGCAAAACATCTTCCGGCTTCGTTCGAGCAGACAAGAACCAGACAGTTGTTGCAGTCCGTGTTTTCCCGCACATATTTTTCAAAATCGTAGTTCCTTGGATATCCTGCGGCGACCATTGCGTCATCAACAAGCGTGGTGGAAAGGGCTGGGGCTGCCATGGTGATTTTCAGTCCGTCGTTACCATAGTTTCCGAGTGAATAGATTTCAAATTCTGCCTTTGTACCATATTTTGCCGCGGTCTTTGTCAGCCATGCCGTAGCGGAGTAAACCTGTCCTACGACAGAATTGATGTTCACCTGACTCCATTCAGTTCCCGGGTAGCTTACAAAACTAAGAAGCACATAGGTTTTTCCTTCCAGTTTTTTTGCGGTCCCCATGTTCCGCCAGTCGTTCTTTGGAGTTATCGCGAATACCGCTGTTGAAAGTGCAATCAATAAGCCCAGTGTGAAAATCTTTTTTATCATTTAAATCTCCATTCAAAATATTTTGGATGCAATCAGCTCTTTTTGTCAAGACGTATAGGAAACATCTATAAAATTCTGTTTTTAGGAATGCACTACAATCAATCGGTCGGACATAAAAAAATTGGTAATTTTTTCCCTAAAAACTAATGTTGCGGACTTGCTCGCTGGACGGTACTCTAGTCTTATCCATTCTGTGGCTTCAATAAAAAAGTATTGAATCCAGATGAAATGCCTTATGGACCCACCATTTCCTGCTGCTATGTGGCGTGGCTGGTGATTTAAAACAAATACGCGGGGTGATTTTATGCGCACACTTTTTAACGATGGATGGCGTTTTGCCAAGACTCATATTGAAAATCAAAATCCGCTGGAAGACGGAAAGCCTGTCCTTTTTCCCCCCGAAGATTTTTATGGCAGGATTCCTTCCGACACTGATTTTACGGACGTGAATGTTCCCCACGACTGGCTGATTTATGACACAAAAAATCTTTATGAAAACTCAGTAGGATTTTATAAAAAAGATTTCGAGCTGGACCTTGATTCCCAAAAAAGATATTTTCTCCGCTTCGGCGGCGTGTACATGAACTGGGCGGTCTGGGTGAACGGAAAACTTGCGTGCGTCTGGAAATACGGTTACACGACGGTTGAATTTGAGATTACAGATTTTGTTGCGGAAGGAAAAAATTCCGTGCTACTGATTGCAGTCTACCAGAATCCGAATTCAAGATGGTACTCCGGTGCCGGAATCTTCCGTGACGTGGAATTTCTTGTGACAGAAAAAAGCCGCATAAACAATGACGGAATTTATTTTTCTGCTTGTCCCGAAAAAGAAAATGACTTTGCCGGAAAATGGCGCGTCAAAATCGATACGGAAATTCTTTCGCCTGTGGACGGAATGACTGTCGAGCATAAAATTATTTTTGCAGACGGAAAGGAGCTTTCTCTTTTTGATTCGGAACGAAAATCAAAAGTCTCAAAAAATCCTGCACCGGCGATGGGTGTTTCGTTTAGTCACGACGAAAATGTTTTGACCGAAACTTTCTGTGCCTCGGTTGAAAATCCAATGCTTTGGGATGATGAAAACCCGAACGTGTATTTATTGAAGACAAGCCTTGTTTCCGGTGGAAAGATTGTTGACACATGCGAACGGCAGATTGGATTCAGGTTTGTAGATTTCACTGGCGGTGGTATGTTTGTGAACGGTCTCCATGTAAAAATCCACGGGGCATGTATGCACCACGACCTTGGAATTCTCGGTGCGGCATTTGATTTGGTCGCGGCAAGAAGACAGCTTTCCAGATTGAAGGAAATGGGGGTGAACGCAATCAGAACGTCGCACAATCCCCAGGATGAAAGCTACCTTGACCTTGCGGACCGCATGGGATTCTACATTGACGATGATTTTTTCGACATGTGGGAAAAACCGAAAACAATTTATGACTACGGAAACTATTTTGTCCAGTGGCACGAAAGGGATTGTTCCGCTCTTGTCCGGCGTGACAGGTGCCATCCTTCTCTAATCATGTGGAGCGTGGGAAACGAAATCTACGACACACATTCCGGGAACGGATTTGAAATCACAAAGAACCTTCGCAAAATCTGCCGCCGCTTTGATCCCGAAAAAAATGCTGCGGTGACTATTGCCTCAAATTACATGCAGTGGGATGGCGCGCAAAAATGTGCGGATGAAACGGATGTCGTGGGTTACAACTATGCCGAGCGTCTTTATGATGGACACCACAAAAAAAATCCAGCGTGGAAAATCTATGGAAGCGAAACATCAAGCACAGTGCAGAGCAGGGGGGTATACCATTTTCCTCTTTCAAACAGGCTTCTGACCTGCGTTGACAACCAGTGTTCGTCGCTTGGAAACTGTAGCCCAAGCTGGGGTGCGCGAGACACATCCTTTGTTCTTTCGGACGACCGCGACAGAAGCTACAGCCTTGGTCAATTCATCTGGACGGGCTGGGACTATATCGGGGAGCCGACTCCTTATTCAACAAAGAATTCATATTTCGGGCAGATTGACACAGCGGGATTCCCAAAGGACAGTTTCTTTCTATATAAATCCGTATGGAACAAAAAAAACTGTGCGCACTTTGTCCATCTGCTTCCGTACTGGGATTTCAACGAGGGACAGAAAATCGACGTGAGGGTTTATTCAAATCTGGAATCTGTCGAACTTTTTTTGAACGGACGCTCGCTTGGAAAAAAATCAATCGATTTTGAAAACGGAAAAGATTTGTCCGCCACTTGGGAATCCGTGGTGTATGAAAAAGGAACGCTGCTTGCCGTTGGATATGGTGCGGACGGAAGTGTTCTTGCGCGGGATGAAAAAAAATCTTTTGGCGACGCGAAAAAAATTGTGCTGGAGCTTGAAAAAGAGTCCTGCGGTGGTCTTTATTTTGTTGACGCAATGAGCGTTGATTCAGGCGGAAACCCAGTTGAAAATTCAAGAAGCCGGCTTGAGATTTCTGTCTCAGGGGAAGCCGAGCTTGTTGGCGCCGACAATGGAGATTCCACCGACTACGAGCAGTACAGGAGTTCTGACGGAAAAAAATTGAGCCGGAAACTTTTTTCAAACCGCCTTTTGATTTTGGTCCGCTCAAAAAAAGATGCCGCAGATTTTACTGTCACAGCTTCGGGTGCGGGTCTTGAGTCGTGCGTGCTTGTTTTTAAAAATGGAAAAATTGATTTTGATGAATCAGAAAAAATGTCGGGAAAAATTGTCCGTACTGATTGCGATGAGATTCCAATCCGTAAGATTGAATTGATTTCCCATGGAACAAGGAGCCTGAATCAAAATGAAAGACAGGTGACTGTTGATGCCGTAATCCATCCTGCGGACGCGACGCACCGTGATTTGGTTTGGATTCCGATGATGCTTGAGGGAGTTCGCTCTGATTCCGCGGCTGTTGATGTCGAAAAAACTTTGGACGGAGAGAGGGCGACCGTTACTGCTTTGTGCGACGGAGATTTCAGGCTTGCTTGCATGGCAGACAACGGCGGAAAATTCAGCGAGATAATTTCGGAACTGGAGTTTTCCGTTTCGGGAATCGGGCGTTCGGCAAGAAATCCCTTTGAGCTGATTGAGGCATGCAAGTGTTCCGCATCGAGCGACAAAATTGAACTGAGTTTCAACGGAGGTGCATTCAACGGAAACGGAACGTCGTGGTTCGAGTTTGACAAAATGGATTTTGGCCGTGACGGTGCTGACACATTTTCCGTTCCAATTTTTTCTTTTGATAATGAGTTGGACTTTGAACTGTGGGAAGGAAATCCTGACGGCGGAAGAAAAATCATGGACTGCCATTATTCTGCCGCGTCAATCTACAACACATACCAGAGCAAGGCATACACTCTTCCAAGAAGGCTGTTCGGTATGCACACGCTTTCGCTTGTTTTCAGGACAAGCCTTTCGTTTCTGGGAATTGTTTTTGAAAAATCTGCAAAGGCATTTTCAAAACTGAGCGCGCTTGACTGCTCATCCCTTTTTGGAGATTCCTTTATCCGCACGGATGATGCCGTTGAAAAAATCGGAAACAATGTTGTCCTTGAATTCGATGCGATGGATTTTGGAGACCATGGCGCAAAAAAGATAAGCGTCTGCGGATTTTCACATGTTGACAACACAATCCACGTAAAATTTTCCGGAGAGACTGATGCAATCCGGATTCTGGAATTCAAAAAGACGGACGGCTATGTGGAAAAGACCTTTGACATAGACGGAGTGCCCGGCATGAATAAAGTTGCATTCGTATTCCTCCCGGGAAGCAATTTTGATTTCCGCTGGTTCAGGTTCGGTGAGTGAGAGTGGAGTGAAATATTTCCCGCGCTCCACCGCTGGCCTCTGGATGTTCATGCAAACTGGATGTTTTTGGCTTCCGCAGGTCTTTTGTAATTCATGCACTCCGGGACCCCGATTGCCGAGTTGCAGAAGATTGCGAAGCCAATAGTTTTCAATGCGCGGAGTAAATCATAGCATTTATCATTCCATTTTTAAAATAAATTTGACAGTCTAATTGTATTGTATTTGACGACTTAAATTTAAATGCTATGCAGTTCTTAAGAAACGGAAGCAGTGGTTTATAATAAGCTGAACCACCAAAAATATAAAAAATATCATTTTCTAAATTAAAT
>DGGQ01000026.1 GCA_002392275.1 Treponema sp. UBA3870 | reverse complement strand
CATCATTCCGAATGTCCGTCCGTCCATCCACTCGATATATTCCCTGCTCATGCGGGTCGCCTTCCTGAGTTCTTCTGGAAATCGGTCTATGTTTTCGCCATACCATTTATCGACTGAAGACAGGTCTCCCTTTTCCGCAAAAAAAGTGGCCGCGCAAAATCTGCCGCACTCATCCAGCTGAAACCTGTAGTCGTTTTCAAAAATGCTGCTCCGCACAATATACTCCACATCAAAACGCCTGAACTCGCTGTCACCGACCGGTGGACTCCACATGGGAACCACAACATCAACAACATATGGAATATTTTTCATATCGAACGGAGCAATTTTTTTTTCGCACATGGACTTAGTATAGAACAAGTGAATCAAAAATGCTATGCTTTTTACATGAAGACTGTAATAATAAACGGAACAAATCACAAGGGATCGACATACCGCATTGCCCGGAATCTTGCAGAAAAAGTTGGCGGGGAGATTGTCGAGTTTTTTCTTCCACATGATTTTGGAGAATTTTGTCTCGGGTGCACAAACTGCATTATGAATAGCGAAACAAAATGCCAGCACCATGAAAAACTTCTTCCAATCACACAGGCAATCAACGCGGCGGATTTGATTATACTTTCAAGCCCCACCTATGTCTACCATGTTACGGGAGCGATGAAGGCTCTGCTTGACCACTATGGATACAGCTGGATGGTGCACAGACCGGAGCCAGGCATGTTCAAAAAACAGGCGGTTGCAATTACAACCGCGGCGGGAGCGGGAATGGGTTCTACATTGAAGGACATGACGGACAGCCTATTTTTCTGGGGAACGGCAAGATTTTACAAACTTGGATTTGCGGTCGCGGCAATGAACTGGGACTCAATCAATGAAAAAAAGAAAAAGACGATTGAGAAAAAATCAAGCTGGCTCGCAAAAAAAATCACGAGGCGCAAGGGAAAAGTGAAACCCGGATTCAAGACCAAGGCTTTCTTTTTCCTTATGCACCTCATGCAGAAAAGCGGGTGGAACCAGGTGGACTCAAAATACTGGCATGAAAAGGGATGGACAGAAAAAAAACGTCCATGGAAATAAACCAGCGTAGCGCATCCATCATCTCATAAAAAGAATACCGACGGCATGGACCAAAAATGCTGCAAGCCATGCAATTACGCACTGCCACAACACAAGTCCTGCCGCCCATTTTCTTCCAAGCTCCCTTTTCACTGAAGCAATTGCGGCGACACATGGGGAATAGAGCAGACTGAAAACAAGAAGGCTTGCCGCGGAAAGCTGGTTCAGTGCATCCGCGACACCACCGTTAAAAAGAATCTCCATCGTGGAGACAACGCTTTCCTTTGCCATCACACCCGAAATCAGGGACGTGCAGATTCTCCAGTCGCCAAGACCAAGCGGTCGCATTACTGGTTCGAGCAGCCCAGAGATCTTTGCAAGAATACTTTGCGACGAGTCATCAACAAAAGTCAGATGAAAATCAAAACTCTGCAAAAACCAGATTACTATTGTCGCAATAAAAATCACTGTGAACGCGCGCTCCAGAAAATCCTTTGCCTTTTCCCACAAAAGCTGCCCAACATTTTTTGGACTTGGCAGACGGTAGTTCGGAAGCTCCATCACAAATGGGACCGGCTCCCCCTTGAACAATGTTTTTCTATACAAAAATGCGAGAAGAATTCCAAGGACGATTCCAAGAACATAAAGGCCCGTCATAATCAGCGCGCCATGACCGGGGAAAAAGGCTGCGACAAAGAACGCGTAGATTGGAAGTTTTGCGGTGCAGCTCATAAAGGGAGTGAGAAGGATTGTCATTTTTCTGTCACGCTCGCTCGGAAGAATTCTTGTTGACATGACGGCTGGAACTGTGCATCCAAATCCAATCAGAAGGGGAACAATGCTCCGACCCGAAAGACCAATTTTTCTCAGCAGCTTGTCCATCACAAATGCGACACGGGCAATGTATCCCGAATCCTCAAGAAGTGAAAGAAAAAGGAACAGCGTAACTATGATTGGAAGAAAAGAAAGAACGCTCCCCACGCCAGAAAAAATTCCGTCAATAATCAGGGCATGTAGAACATCGTTTGCTCCGACCTGCGTAAGTCCTGAATCAACCAGGGATGTCAGCGCGTCAATACCCTTTTCCAGAAGTCCCTGCAAAAATGCGCCGATTACATTGAAAGTCAAAAAGAACACAAGGGACATAATCAAAATGAAAAAAGGAATTGCAGTGTATTTTCCGGTAAGCAGAGAATCAATTTTTTGTGAGCGAATCCGCTCCCGGCTTTCATGCGGTTTTTTGACCGTGCTTTCGCAAACATTTTTTATGTATGAATAACGCATGTCTGCTATGGCCGCGCTTCTGTCAAGTCCACGCTCGTTTTCCATCTGGAGCGCGATGTGCTCAAGGATTTCCTTTTCGTTCACGTCCAGATCCAGCTGATATAAAATCCGCTTGTCGCCCTCAAGAACTTTGCTTGCGGCAAATCGAACCGGGATTCCAGCCTTGTCCGCGTGGTCCTGAATCAAATGGATTACGGCATGGAGCGCACGATGGACAGCCCCTCCCGAGTCATTTTCGTCACAGAAATCCTGACGCAAAGGTTTTTCCTGAAAATGTGCAACATGGATTGCGTGCTTCACAAGCTCATCGACACCCTGATTTTTTGCCGCGGAAATTGGAACAACCGGGACACCAAGAAGTTCCTCCATTTTGTTCACATCGATTGAGCCGCCGTTTCCAGTCACCTCGTCCATCATGTTCAGAGCGACAACCATCGGCACATCCATTTCAAGAAGCTGCATCGTCAGATAAAGGTTGCGGTGGATGTTTGTTGCGTCCACAATGTTGATGATTCCGCGTGGCTTTTCGTTCAAAACAAAATTGCGCGAAATAATTTCCTCGCTCGAATATGGCGACATCGAATAAATTCCAGGTAGATCCGTAACAAGCGTGTTCGGATGGTTTCTGATTTGCCCGTCCTTTCGGTCAACTGTCACTCCAGGAAAATTTCCGACATGCTGGTTCGCTCCCGTAAGCTGATTGAAGAGAGTCGTCT
>DGGQ01000138.1 GCA_002392275.1 Treponema sp. UBA3870 | reverse complement strand
CTCCAGCCGGCAAGCCGTCTTCCGCTACCCCCTCTCCTAGGGGTTCCACCCCTAAGACCCCGGACGGGATTATAAACATACAGTCCACCGACCGCAGCGTTGGCACAATACTTGGAAGCGAAATCCAGAAGTGCTTCGGTGGAAAAATAAACGACGACACATTCCGCGTGGAGTTTTCCGGTGGAGCGGGACAGAGCTTTGGTGCGTTCATTCCAAAGGGGCTCACCCTCATCCTCACCGGAGACGCGAACGACGCATTCGGAAAGGGACTGAGCGGTGGAAAAATTGTCGTCAAAAAGCCGGACAGCTTTGGGGGCAGCGCCGAGAGCAATATAATAGTAGGAAATGTCGCGCTCTTTGGAGCCACATCGGGAAGCGCGTTTATAAATGGGGTTGCCGGCGAAAGATTCTGTGTCCGTAACTCGGGTGCGACCGTTGTTGCCGAAGGATGCGGGGACCACGGACTTGAGTACATGACCGGTGGAACAGCTGTAATTCTTGGCGGGACAGGAAAAAATCTCTGCGCCGGAATGAGCGGTGGAATCGCCTATGTCCTTGACGAAAACCACGACCTCTACCGGAGACTCAACCACGAGCTTGTAAAAATGTACGCACTGGACGACGAGCTTACAACCCTTTCAGGCACAACGGACGAAGAAAACCTCCACCGCCTGATAGAGCGGCACGCGGCAGAAACAAAAAGCGCTCTGGCAAAAAAGATTCTTTCGGACTGGGAGCACTACCGGCACAGCTTCAAAAAAATCATACCGAACGACTATCTGCGCATAATGACGGAGATTGCCGCCCTGGAGCATGACGGCCAGTCCCACGATGACGCAGTTCTGGCGGCGTTCAAAAAATGCAGCGCAATCTTTACCCCACCAAACAGTGCTTCGGCATGAAGACTATAGATAAATGCAACACATGAGCGGGTCCCAGTTGACGGCAAAAAACAGGCAAGTTTTTTAACGTTAAAAAACTTGTCCCCAGTGGGGCCCCTTCCTATTTAGCCACATTCGCACACACCTGTTACGAATGTGTGTCCCACTCCTGTGTTGCAAAAAGTCCATTGTTCTTGTCATACCGAAGCACAGCCCACCCAAAAAGGTAGGATAAAAATAATTTGATTTTGCTCCACATGTGGTTTATAATATATGAGATAAATATTTAAAATCGGGAGCAAAAAAAAAGATGAAATCGGCAAACAGAATTCCTGTTTTAGTGTTCATAATCTTCTTTATTGTCGGGCTTGTGGGCGTGGCATTTGGCTCGGTCATGCTTTTCAGAAAAAGCGCAATGGAAAATCTAAAGCGGATGGAGTACACAAAAATCCTTGAGATGGAAAATGGCCTCCTTCCCGAAAAAAAACTTGCCATGCAGCTTGCTCAGTCCCCCGCCGTGGTTGACTACATGAAAAATCCAGACGATCCTCCCACTCGTGAGATGGCTTTCCGTGACTTCCAGACCTTCCAGGACTCCTTTTCATCGCACCGCACATTCTGGATTTCCGACCGTGACCTGAAATACTATTCCAACATGGAGTTCATCTACGACCTTGACCGGACCGACCCGGGGAACGCATGGTACCAGAAGATGCTCAGCGGAGACCAGGCCTTCCAGTTCGACGTGAACTACGACATAGGAATCAAAAAGACACTCATGTGGATAGACATTCTCGTGTACGACGAAACCAAAAAGGCCATAGGACTTGCTGGAACGGGTGTCGAGCTGGATGACTTTGTGAACGCAATGTACAGTTCCCTCGAAAAGGACGTGACCATGTACATGTACAACGGCAACAGGGAAATCGCGGCGTCAACGGATTTGAGCGACCTGGAAAACAAGGTCAAAATCACAGACAGGCTCCCCGACCTCAAAAATATGGACGACTTTTTTCCAAAGAAATCCAAATTCATCTCCACAATGCGCGGAGAATATCTGATTGCGCCTATCGAGTCCCTTGGATGGCAGCTTGTGCTTTTCATTCCTCTCACGGCAAAAGGATTTTTCCAGAACGCCCTGGTTCCTTTCGCTGTATTCATTTTGGTTGGGGCGGCGCTTCTGATTGGCTACGCAATGCTGAGTCTTTTCCAGCCCCTGTCGGAAGTTCAGGGAACGGCAAAAAGCATAGCATCGGGAGACGCGGATCTTACAAAGAGACTCAACACGGAAATCCGCACGCCTTTCAAATCAATCCACAGCATAATCAGCAACTTCAACACATTCATGGAAAAAATGCAGGGCATGGTCGGAACAATAAAAAAATCCAGCTCCACGCTCGACACCGTGTCTAGAAACATGAAGGAAAGCGTTGCGTCCGTGTCCGACTCCATGACATCAATCCGTCTCAGCATTGGGGATGTCCAGGAGCAAATCCAGAACCAGTCCACCGGTTTCAACAAGACCGCCGATGTCGTGAAGGATGTCGCCACAAGCATCTCCACCGTGAACGAGATGATAGACGCGCAGACAAAAATCATAGGCGAATCATCTTCGGCTGTCGGACAGCTGGTCAAAAGCATAGAACAAATCAGCGGGTCCATGGAGTCCATGGCAACTTCGTTCAACCTCCTTGACAGCGAGTCACAGAGCGGAATGTCCAAGCAGCAGAAAGTGAACGAACGAATCTCCCAGATTGAGCAGCAGTCGCAGATGCTTCAGGAGGCAAACACGGCAATAGCGTCCATCGCGGAACAGACAAACCTTCTGGCCATGAACGCAGCAATCGAGGCAGCCCATGCCGGGGACGCGGGAAAAGGATTTGCGGTGGTCGCCGACGAAATCAGAAAGCTCTCGGAAACATCCTCCGGCCAGTCCAAGACAATTGGAGAGCAGCTGAAAAACATCCAGGACAGCATCGGCGACATTGTTCTGGCATCACAGGAATCCAGCTCCGCATTCTCCAGCGTATCGACACGCATCCGGGAAACCGACGAGCTTGTTCAGTCCGTAAGGCTCTCGCTTGAGACACAGAACCAGGATTCCCGCAACGTTATTGCATCCCTTGAAGACATGGACAGGACGGCTGAGAATGTCCGCAAGGCATCGGTCAAAATGGCGGACGGAAGCAACAACGTGCTTAATGAAATGAACAAGCTGCACTCATCTCTGGAGGCTGTGCAGGGAAGCATGGATGTCATGTCCGAAAACACCCAGAAGGTTGTCAAAAGCGGAATGCGTCTGGACCAGTGTGTAGAGGAGCTTGATGTAAACGTTACACAGCTTGGCTCCGATGTTTCAAGATTCAAGACCCTATAGGTCAGGCGGGTATGGCGGAAATCGAAAAACAGAAATCGGAAATAGATGAAAGGAAAGAGCTGATTGACGATTTGACTTACAAATTATACAGCTATCTCAACAACTACTATCTTATCGGCATAAGACGTGACAGGGAAAAGTTTTACTCATTCACACAGGAGGAGCTGGAGCAGAATGGGCTTCTCAGATGCGGTGTGTACATGAACCTGATAATGGATGGAAAACTTGACGACGCGGAAAAACTTTTGCAGATAGAGGACAGCGACACAATCAGATGGCTTGGCATGCTTCTTGTGCATCCACGCATTTCAATACAGGACTTCATCAGGACGGTGGAGACATTGAAAAAAAGGAACACGCCAATACGCTCCGTCCTGCTCACCGCCGGGCGGCCATACGTTTTGAACGGGCTATATGACTTCACGAAAATTGGGCCCCTCCTTGAAAGAAATCGGGAGCTTATCATTGAAGACATGAAATATATTTACGAGCCAAACATCTGTCCAGCAATCTACTCGCTTTGTCTTGCGGAATACTACTACCAGCAGAACCGGATTCTGGATGCCGAAATCCTTGTCAACCGCACGATAAAAGAATTCGACAGGGCAAGCGAAAACAGGCTTCTGTTCTCAGCTCTTCACCTCCAGGCAAAAATTCTTCTGGCGCAGGGAAAAGTTTTTAACATCGGAAGCTACATAAAGGACTGCCGCAAGTTCATAGACGAGAACGGCGAAATGGAATTCTCTTACAACATAGACACAGCCGAGGTCATGGCCGCATTCTATGAAGGAAACCACGAGCTGATTACGCAGTGGATAAAAACAAAAGCCCCTGACGAGTTTTCCAATTTCAACATGCTGGACCTCTACCGCTACATGGTCAAAATACGCTGCTATATAATTACGAAAAAATACACCGCGGTGGTTGCGCTTGCGGAAAAACTGAGACCGCTTCTTGAAGAGGGACACCGGCAGATGGACTTGTGCGAGATAGACATACTGCTCACAATCTGCTTCTACCATGCCAACGAGAAAAAACTTGCATTCGAGTCTCTGGAGCGTGCACTAAAAATTGCCAAGCGTAGAAAATTCTACAGGCTGATTGCGGACGAGGGAGAGGCCATACTCCAGCCGATGATTGAATACATCAAGACAAAAGGCGAGACTCCTTTTTTAATGAAACTTGTGGACATCGCCCGCGACGTGACAATCCACCATCCGCTCTACCTGAAGCCGCTGTACAAAAACAAAGAAACATTCACACACACCGAACTGGATATACTCCGTCTGCTTGAACAGGGAATGACAAAGGAGAGCATTGCCGAGTATTTTTTTGTAAGCGTGAACACCATCAAATACCATCTGAAAAACATCTACTCAAAACTCGACGCAAAGTCCGCATCCCAGGCCGTATGGGAAGCCCGCGTCATTGGATTGATTTGAACCACCCTTCAAAAACAACAAGTCCCCAGCCAGACTTAAAATCTTTTTGGGGCCCCATATTTTTTGATTTTGCAGACACTATTTGTAGTTGCTAACCAAGTCGCATCCGTAGATGTAATAATTATACTGCGACCCCTCGAATATTGGTTCCTTATTTCCAACAACGACGGCAAGCCTGTTTTCATAAGGATTTTTGATTATGCCGCACACGATTGTGTCATACGAATATACGTCTTCCATACCGCCCAGAACTTTTTTCAGTTTTCCATTTTTAATAGCCGTGACTGTGAAATTCGCTTTTGTAAGCCAGCTGTCCTCCTCGTTTTCTGGCTCCAGCTGATCACGCTGGACGGAAAAATCAAAAGTATCCCCATTGATTTTGATAGGAAGCGTCTCAAATTTTGCCTTCACATATTCAATGCCATAGTTTTTCATAACAATGTCGATGGCCTCAAGATTTGGCTCCTCGTCTACGCATTTTTTGCTCCATACATAATTGTCGGTAACAAGGTCGATGATATAAAACCTGCTCTCGTATCCGCCCCTTCCGTCATCAGTATCAAAAATGCTGTACGCAAATTTCCCATCCTTGGAAAATCCCAGGCAATAAATCAGGGGCTTCTCGTAGCCATGAGGATACATGCGGTTTTCTTCGGTGGCAAGATGTTCAATAGGATGAATCTGCATATGCTTCAAATCTATTTCGTCATACTTGTCAACATAAACAATCGGCTCGGCTTTTGGTTCAGTCTTTTCCTCCTCCTTCGCTGGCTCAATTTTCGTGACAGCTTCCTCAGTTTTTGCGCTCCCGTTTTCAACCTGCGGGACAACAGCCTGTGTCGTTTCGCTCTTTGTTTCCTGGTCAGCCGGCTTCTTTTCTTTTTTCTCTGGACAAGCTGTAAAACTCAAAAGCATCAATGCCGCAGCAGTCAGAGCAAATATTTTTTTTATCATAAAATTCCTCCAGAAAAAATTATCTTAATTATAAATTGCAATGTCAATAGTAAAAAAAATTCAGTCTTTTGATTTCAGCGACTCCACCATATTGATTTTTGTAATTGATTTCTGCATGATAAGATTCACAAAAAAAGTGAAAAGAACCGACATGCAGATTGCAAAAAGATAGCTCACCGGATGCACGTTTCGGCCCCACATGATTACGTTCACCTCGACAGCATGGACAACAAGGGCATGGAGCGGTCCCCCCAAAAAGAGTCCAGCAAAAGTCCCTAGCATGCTCAGAATATTTACTTCCCGGAAAATATATTTTTTTGATTCATGCTCCGTGTATCCAAGAACAAGCAGGGTCGCAATTTCCCTTTTCCTCTCACAGATATTTATGTTCGTCAGATTGTATAGAACAATTATTGAAAGAAGTGCGGATGTCGCAATCACAACAAAAACAACAACATTGATTGCGGCAATATTTTTTTTCGCGCTCGCAAGCAGACTGTCAATCCACATCGCATAAATAACATTCGGACTTTCCATTAAAGCGGAAACAGTTTCCTGATTATTTTTTTGAGGAACAAGATTGCACAGCGCACCGTTGAATGACGCTTCCCTGCCAAAAAGTTTTTTGTATTCCGCAGGACTGGCGTATACATTGCTGTACATATAACATTCCGCCTGGGCTGTAACTTTTGTCTCAACTTTTTTCCCGTCGGCATTTTCAATCAAAACAGAATCCCCGGGTTTGATTCCCAGAACCTCGCACTGTTTTTCCGTTATCACAATCCCATTTTCATCAAGAACAATTCTATCATGCCCGCGTCTTGTTCTCAGGACCATAAAATCGTCAATCCGCTTTTCATCTTCCGGGACATAGAGCGTCATTGCCAACTCTTTTTCACCGCTAATTATTTTTACACTCTCGCCGCCAACCTTCATCCATTCGGACACAACCGTTCTGTCGTTCAAAATGTTTTTCACAAGAGAATCTTTTTCAAATGCACCTTCGTCACCAAGCAGAAGCGAGACATTGTATACCGAAAGCTCATTGTACTGCACAGAAATTATGTCGTTCAAAGAATCCCGGAGACCGTATCCCGCGACAAGAAGTGCCGAGCATCCTGCAACACCTGCAAGTGTCATCCACAGTCTCTTTTTGTAGCGGAACATATTTCTGATTGTAACTTTTTTTGAAAAGCCAAGACGGTTCCAGATAAAATGTACATGCTCCAAAAGAATTCTTTTTCCAGGTGCGGGAGCTTTTGGCGACATCAGTGCCGCTGGACGGGCAATTGTTTCGGGAATACATGCGGCAGCTGTCGCAATCAAAATGACGGAAACAGCAATCGCACTTACGGGCAATGCAATTTCCCATCTGAATGGAAGCTCTCCCAATGGGATTGTGTACATCATGCTGTATGAAAAAGTCACCGACATGGGAAACAGTTTGAATCCAACAGCAAGTCCAAAAGCACATCCAATTATGCTGGAAAGAAAAGCGTACAAAAGATACTGCCCAAAAAGCTGGAGGCCAGAAAATCCAAGCGACTTTAAGGTTCCAATCTCGTTACGCCTTTCCTCGACCAGACGGGTCATCGTTGTTAGAGCGACAAGCAAGGCAATGAAAAAAAAGAAAACAGGAAAAACTTTGCTTAGGGAGTCTATTTTTTCAACATTGTCCTTGTAGCTTGAGTATCCTGTACTCTGGTTTCTGTTCTCCACCGAAAAAATATTTTCCTTAAACGATTTTGCTTTTTCAAAGAAATCAGAAACAGATTCTCCCGCCTTTTTAAAATCACTCCGGTCTTCTTTTGCTGATTTTGCCAAATCATTTTTCAGGCTGTCATAAAAGTTTTTATTGGAACCGTTCTTAGTAAGAATATCCAAAACCTTGCCATTTTTTTCCGAAGCAGCATTTTCAGCCTCATACATTTTTTTGTCGGCAGAGGATGCGGTATCAAAAATTTTATTCAAATCTTTCTTCGCATTTTCAAGCGAGTCAAATCTTCTTAAAATCCTGTCCTCAAGTTTTGATTCAATCAATTCTTTTTCGGATGCGACATAATTTTTATATCCGTCGCTCCAGGTATCCATTTTGGAAGCGTTTTTCAGCGTAAGATAAACATGGTTAAAATCAGCGTCCCTGA
>DGGQ01000076.1 GCA_002392275.1 Treponema sp. UBA3870 | reverse complement strand
GACAAGGAAAGTACGGAGGACTTAAAGGGCAATTTCCTGAACGTCGCATGGCCATTCCAGAACCGTGTCGTGATGGACACATCGTATGTCGGCTACTCTGGTGGAATCAAGCTGATTGAGGACATCTACTCCGTTGCAGTGCAGAGATTCAACTAAAAAATTTTTAAAGCTCCCAAAAACTGGATGCAGGACATTCGTGTTTTTTGGGGGCAATTTTAAACTAAAAAAACTGAGAATTTATGACAATCCAACAAATCAAGTATATTCTTGGCGTTGCCGAAAATGGTTCTCTCAACAAGGCGGCAGAAAAACTTTCTATCTCGCAGCCCTCGCTTACAGCAAGCATTCACGATGCAGAATCTGAACTTGGCTTTGATATTTTTAAGCGCAGTTCCCGTGGCGTAAGTTTGACCGGCAGGGGAGAGAGCTTTGTTTCTGACGCACGAAAGGTTTACAAAAGTTTTGAAAATCTGTTAAAAAAATACGGGGACAGTGAAGAGAAAACTTTTTCTGTCGCCACGCTTTATTATGCCTTTGCACGAAAAGCCTTTGTGGAAGTTGTCAAAGAATTTTCACCAATGGGCTGGGATTTTGCTTTCCGTGAGATGAAGGCCGTCGATGTTATTGCGGATGTCGCACTCTCAAAAAGCAATATCGGAATATTCTATATGAGCGATTCCAACAAGAACGAAATTTTGAGGAGCCTTGAATCAAACCATCTGGATTTTCATCATTTGACGGAATGTAACGCCTTTGTTTATCTGCACAGGAGCCATCCTCTTGCCGAAAAAGAATCCATCTCTTTGGATGACCTTTCTGAATTCCAGTTTGTAACTTTTGATACAGACGACGTTAAATCTTTTTTTTCAGAGGAAGTTCTAAGTCGGCATGAATTAAAAAAACCGATTATGGTTGCTGACAGGGCGACCGAGTTGAATCTCCTGAAAAAACTGAACGGATATACTTTTCTTTCGGGCGTGTCTGGTGAGGACACGAATGAGGAATTCATAACAGTTCCTTTGAAAATCCATGATGGTGTAAAAGGAAGTGCTTTCGAGCTTGGATATATAACCCAGAAAAATATTGAGATGAATGATATTTCGCTTGCCTATATCGATGCCATCCAGAGAATTTTGGACGCATGATTTAAGTTAGAATTTCTGTCGCAAAAATTTTTTGTACTACTGTCCAGAAGATTTCAATCAATATATTTTATCTATACCTCCAATAAAAAATTTGTATTTCACACGTTTTTTTGATTTCTGTATAATGCGGTAAACCTAGTAAAAAATAGGTAAAAAAAAGATAGCGAGGTATAGAAAATGAAAAAAAATCTTTTTGAAAAAATCGTAACAATTTCTGGTGCCGTAGTTATGGCAGTATTTGCACTTTCGTCCTGCGAAGGAAAAAAATCAGGAGGTTCTGGAAGCTCGAAAGTAAAAAAACTTTATGTGGGTGTAGGAAATTCTTACAAGCCCTACTGCTATATCGATGAGAACGGAAAACCTGTTGGATATGAACTTGAGGTCCTCAAGGCAATTGACGAACTTCTTCCTGAATATGAATTTGAATTTGAGGCGACAGAATTTGCAAGTCTTTTCTCATCGCTCTCCCAGAAAAAGTATGATGTAATCGCACAGCAGATTGAATACAATCCCGACCGCGCCGAAAAGTATGAATTCACAAAAGAAACTTACACAACTTTTGTAACATACATAACGGTTCCAGAAAGCGTTAGCGGCATCTCTTCTCTTGAGGACTTGGCTGGAAAAACTGCCGTCGAATCTCCAGGAGACAATGGAATCTGGTATCTGGAACAGTTTAATAAAAATCATCCCGGAAAGGAAATTAAAATTGATATTATAAAAGTTTCTACTGATGAATCTGTTGCCGGACTGAACAGCGGAAGATGGGATTTTGCGGTAAGAACAAAGCGCGATGTTGAGGAACTTAACGAAAAATATAATGCCCATCTTAAAACCGTGGGAGAGCCTATCCAGCAATCAAGCACATATTTTCTTTTCCAGAAAGGAAACGTTGAGCTGCGCGATGCCTTTGACAACGCAATCCGTCAGTTAAAGAGTTCTGGAAAACTAAGACAGATTTCCATTGATGTGATTGGCGGCGACTACACAGAGTCAGAATAAAAAAATGGATGCCTCGGAAAACTCTCCGACAAAGATTTTTCCGGGGTTCCACAACAGGAAAATTATGGTTGATTATTTTAGTTGGGACAGGGTGGCAAGCGCAGTTGTACAGGTCCTGCCATGCCTTTGGGTAACGGTGAAAGTTGTGTTCTTTGCCAACTTGACCGGAATCATCCTTGGACTTTTAATAAGCGAAGTAAGAATAAAACGTACGCCGGTCTTGTATCAGGTTGTGACTGTTTTTATTTCTTTTATGCGTGGCACTCCTCTTATTGTTCAGCTGATGCTTTCGTATTATTTTGTTCCGAGATTGCTTGGAGTGTTTGGAATTAATGCAGTCCGATGGCCGAAACTTGTTTTCGCGTATATAGCATACGGTTTGAATCAGGCGGCCTTTGTCGGAGAGATGTTCAGAAGTTCAATAGAGGCGATTCCACCTGGACAGATTGAGGCTGCAAAAAGTTTGGGATTCAAAGGATTGCAAACTTACAGATATGTAATCATTCCACAGATGGTGCGGATTGTGCTGCCTGCATTTGGAAACGATTTTGTAGGACTTTTCCAGGGGACATCACTTGTGTATCTCCTTGGAATTATGGATGTGATGGGACGGGCCAATGCCGTGGGAACTTTTTCAGGTCATTATCTGGAACCCTATCTTGTGGCCCTTGTAATCTATGTTATTATCAGCCTTATTCTGAATCTGACATTTTCCAGAATTGAGAAACATCTTGAAAAATGGCGATAAGGAGAAAATTATGGAAATTGATTTTGAATGTTTTGCTGACAGTTTTAAAAATGGAATTATCTATATTCCAAATACACTGAAACTTGTTTTTATTCCGCTTGCTTTAGGTCTGATTTT
>DGGQ01000069.1 GCA_002392275.1 Treponema sp. UBA3870 | reverse complement strand
TTTTGACATTGCGCTCCCGGAAGGATCTTACAGAAACAGCGGAACTTTCTATGCAAACGATGCGGCTGGAAAAAATCAAAGTTTTACGGAATCGGAATTTTTAGGACTTGTCAAAGAGATTACAGGCTTTGACTACAAGACCACAAAATACAACAACGGAATTTACTACATCTACCGTAACGCCACCGAAGCTGAAACAGCAGCTTATAATCAGAACAGAAAAGACGCGGTCAAGACATTCATCGAAAAACTCACGCAGAGCGGAAACGTCACAAAGAGCGGAAACAGCCTTATTTTTGACATTGCGCTCCCGGAAGGATCTTACAGAAACAGCGGAACTTTCTATGCAAACGATGCGGCTGGAAAAAATCAAAGTTTTACGGAATCGGAATTTTTAGGACTTGTCAAAGAGATTACAGGCTTTGACTACAAGACCACAAAATACAACAACGGAATTTACTACATCTACCGTAACGCCACCGAAGCTGAAACAGCAGCTTATAATCAGAACAGAAAGGATGCGGTCAAGGCATTCATCGAAAAACTCACGCAGAGCGGAAACCTGGTTAAGGATGGAAGCAATTTCAGTTTCAGGATTGACTTTCCGAACGAAGCATACACACCGGATTACGGCGGTACATTCTACGTAAAAGATGCGGCCGGAAAAAAACAGAGCTTCGGGAATACGGAATTCCTAAATCTTGTGAAAGAGATTACTGGCTTTGACTACAAGACCAACGGCTACAACCACGGAATTCTCTACATCTACCGCGCCGCAACAGAAGAAGAAATTTTGAACAACAAAAAATATGCGATGAGAACTTTCTTCAACGAAATCAGTGCAGATGGAAAACTTGTGAAGAACGGAAAAAAGAACGTCTACACAATTCCTCTCCCGGCCGGATCATATTCAGAAAAAAACAAAATCTTCTCCATGATTGACGTTACGGGAAAAACACTTGAAGTCCCGGCAAAAGATTTCCTTGCGTTCACAAAGGAAGCATCCACGCTTACCTACTCCATCGGAAAAAATCAGGACGGAACATTCTATCTTTTCCGCGAGCCAAACCGGGAAGAAAAAATAGGCATAGCATTCAACGAAGGAACGCTCCACACGAATCTTGCGGCAATCAAATTTGAAGACAAAAACGGTGTCGTCACAATAAAAGGCTTCACCGAAAAAAAGACGGCATTTGAAAACGCAGGACTCAAGGCAAAGGATGTAGTCAAAAAAATCACCGTGAAAACCGAAGACGGAGAGGAAAAGGAAATAAGCCTTGCAGATTTGGCAGGTCTTTATCCTGTCCCGGCAAAAACCGTAACATTCACGGTCGAGCGCACCGAAAAAAAGAGCGTCCAGACACTCACGTTCAGCGCCGCAGTCGAATGGAACGAAAAGGAACTGAAAAAGATAAAGTAATCTTTTTTTCATAAAACACAAACGGGAGTCAGAACAAAATCCGGCTCCCGTTTTTTTTGTCGCATTTTTGAAAATACCGGCTGCTAATCTCTATGGCAAAAAAGTTTCCACGTTCTGCACAAAACCCGACTTTTCGGGATTATAATCCATAAAAAACCGACTTTTCGGTAGGAATAAGGAACCCTTGATGATTCCCGCACTTGAAAATCAAAAAATCTTGAAGTATGCTAAAGCCCATGAAGATTATTTCTTGGAACGTTAACGGCATCCGGGCCGTGGAGAAAAAAGATTTCATACCATGGCTCCTCAATTGCGGGGCCGATGTGGTATGCATACAGGAGACCAAGGCAAACCCCGGTCAGCTGAGTCCCGCCTTGGTTTCGCCCGGAGCGCAGGAAGATGATGACGACGCGCCTCTTTTTTCATCAGCTATCGGCGGGTCCACAAAATATGAGTCGTATTTTTCATCGGCAAAAAAGCCCGGATACTCGGGGACTGCAATCTACACGAAAAAAAAGCCCGACAGAATCGAAAAGCTCGGCATCCCGGAATTCGACGACGAGGGACGGACGACCATAGCCTATTTCGGAAATCTTGCTGTAATTTCGGCATATTTTCCGAACAGTCAGGGAGAGGGTGCAAGGCTTCCATATAAGCTTGGTTTCTGCGACGCAATGTTCAAAAAATGCACTTCTCTTGTGGCGGACGGATTCAACATAGTCCTTGGCGGCGACTACAACATAGCGCACAAGCCCATCGACCTTGCGAACCCGAAGGCCAACGAAAAGAATGCCGGATATTTACCGGAAGAGCGCGCTTGGATGGATTTTTTCACTGCGAACGGATTCACGGACACTTTCAGGATGTTCAACCAGGAGCCAAACCAGTACAGCTGGTGGAGCTACAGGATGCACGCAAGGGAAAAGAACGTGGGATGGCGCATAGACTACCTGTGCGTGAACGACGGATTCAGGGATCACGTCAAGTCGGCGGGAATCTTGCAGGACGTGATGGGAAGCGACCACTGCCCGGTGTATCTGGATATAGAATTGAGTTAGCGATAACTAATTCTTTGCCTCAACAAACAAAAAAGTCTTGCAAGCCTTAACTTGCAATGTTATATTTTAGTAAATCAATTTTGCGAGGTACAATAATGGCGTACAAGATTGCTACAGATGCTTGCATCAATTGCGGTGCTTGCGAGGGAGAATGTCCATCAGAGGCCATCTCAGAAGTCGATGACAAGAGGGTCATCAGCGAGGATTCATGCGTAAGCTGTGGATCCTGCGCTTCTGTGTGTCCTGTTGGAGCCATCTCAGAAAACTAATGCCACCTTCCTGATGGTGGATTAATATTCAGGCCCCTACAAAAGGGGTCTGTTTTTTTTGCCCGGAATCCGAAATCAGCATGCCACTCCCCATGAATCAACAAAACTTGAATTTAAAACCGAAGTTTTTAGATGTTACCACTACTAAAAACTTTCCGGCTGTGATAGAATTGTTACCATAAAAAGTCTTAGGGGATTTTATGATAAAGAACATAGCAAGGGGCTACAGGAAATTCATTTCTATTGTAGGAAAGGTTCTGCTTCTGGCGGCGCTGAGTCTGGTCCTTGGGGTCTGCATTGTGTTTCCGCTGTGGAAATGGGCTTCCTCGTCTCCAAAAATCTATTCATGGTTTGTGCTTGGACTTCTGGTCGCAGGCGCAGTCTATATGATTTTTTCTCTGCTCAAAAAAAAAGGCGGGACAAGGTTTTTCATCGGTCTTGCGAAAATCCTTCTTGTCGCCGGGGGAATTTCCTTTTCCATTTATATGGTGCTCAACAGTAACCGGATAGTGGCTGCGGTTGTTTTTGTATTGACTTTTGTCCTGTACGGCGTGCTTTCCGCAATATCCACGTCGGTTCTGAACAAGAGAAAGCAAAGCTCGAGGGAAAATCAAGGATGAAAAAGAGAAGCATAGTTTTATCAATACTGCTGGCGGCGTTGGCAATAGCGGTCCACGCGCAGGACTACACGGTGATTTCAAGCCTGAACTCAAAAAACAAGGACCCAAACTTTAAGCAGCATCAGGCGGATTTTCAGAGGAACAACATAGCCATAACAAGCAGGCGGCCCTACGAGATGAAAATCTACCAGTACACAGTCACCGAAAACTTTGATGTACTGTCCCTGGCCGCAAGGACCGCGCTCAGGATAGACACTGTTGTTACCCTCAACGGAATAAGCAACACGGACGAGAGCATTGCCGGGCAGACAATGTATTTTCCAACGGTCAACGGGCTTTTCATCCCCACGGTCCCGGTCACATCGATTGACCTGCTGCTTTCAAAGGAGCATCCGCTGCATGACGAGAACGGCGAGGATCTTTATCCAATCTACAATATCGCAGGCAGGGACTTCTATTTCATTCTGGACGGAAAATTTTCACCAACGGAGCGCGCGTATCTCTATGATCCTGGGCTGACTCTGCCGCTGACAAAAAGCGTACTTACATCACCGTTTGGAATGAGGGTCAGTCCAATCAGTGGAAAATGGCTAATGCACAAGGGAATCGACATGGCGGCACCAACGGGAACCGAAATCCACGCATGCAAGGGTGGAACGGTCGTCTCGGCAATCGCGATGGACTACACCTACGGAAACTATGTGATTCTGGACCACGGCAAGGGAATGACAAGTCTCTACGGACACATGAGCAAAATTCTTGTCAGCAAGGGCGAGAAGGTTTCGGCGGGACAGGTCATAGGTCTTGTTGGCTCAACCGGACTTTCCACTGGACCGCACCTCCATTTTGAAATCAAGCTGAACGGGGAGCTTCAGGATCCGCAGAAATACATACAGGTCAAATAGAATCTGGATTACACACTGGAAAAAATATTCTATTTGTGCTATAGCCTATAGATATGGAAGATTTTAAACGGACTTTCCGGGGCAAGGTCCCAAAGATTCTTACTCTACTCACCCTGCTATCGGCACTTCGCGTGGAGGATATGTTCGCGCAATCGTTTAGGGCAAACAAGGTTGTAAATCTGAACGTGCCAGCGGAGGGAAGTTCCCATTCCGTGAAGGCTGGACCAAACGACTGCATACTGATAGAGCTGCCGGATGACATGACTTTTGTTGACGGTGTGGAGCTTTCTTTCAAATTTCCAAGCGAGATTGCCACCAGCAAAGGCTCGGTGCTTTGGTCCTTCTACGAGGGGCTTTTCCCCATTCCGGCGGAAAACAATCTGGACTACCACGGCACAAAGACAATGAGCGGAACATTCGGCGGAACATACAGCATGAACATGAAGATTCCTATAAAGAGGGATGTCCCGCTAAAAAAGGACATATACTCCTACCTTCTTCCATCGGTCCCGGAAATCACAGACGGAAAGATTCTTGTCAGGATGCAGCTTTCGGCAAAATATCCCTATGAAAAATTTTCATTCACGCAGATAAATGTGTCCGCAAAGCCAATCCACACAAACCGTGGGCAGCTGACAATAATTCCCGACTACCCCGCCGGCCAAAAAAATCCGTACACGGTCCTTGTTGACGGAAACATCGCGGACGATGGAGGAGATTTGCTTCTGGCCCCAGGAATCCACACGCTTAGCCTTGTCAGCGACTACTACAGGACCGAGCAGCGGACAATAACTATTGAGCAGGGAAAAAGGCATACGCTGAAAATCAAGCTGCAAAGCATTGTTCCTGTCGTCAGGATTTCGGCCCCGGAGGGAACAAGGGTCTACATCGATGGAGCCATTGTGCAGAACATACTTTCCCCGGTAGAGGTTCCACAGGGCGATCACAATATCAGGCTTGTGTTTGGAAACTACGAGACTGTAAAAACTCTCTCGGTTTTGAACGGACGCAGCTACACAGTCTCAGTGAGCCTGGACGCTGAAATTTCCGAAGAAAACTACTAGAGCTTCCAGAACGCACCCGGGGCAACAAAAATCTTTCATTTTAGTTACACTTTTTCATTCAAGAAAAACGCAATGCTGACGATAATATAATTACCGGGTGCAAAACATATCCCCTCCCACCCAACTGCACCCGGTTGCCTTGATTCAAGGCATGGCCGGTTGATTCACAGCCGGCCTCTTTTTTTGCCCAAAACAGACTTCAAAATCAAGGTCGAATCCATTGCCTCCACCGAATCAAAAAAAAACCGCACCCCTTTTTGGATGCGGCATAAAATCTACTTGAATTTTTTTGGGGGGACGAACTATTGCAGCGGAGCGAAATATCCAGTCTCGTCTTTTCCCGAGCGGTTCAGAAGATAGGTCTCCACCTCAAGCGGAAGATACTTCTGTCCATACTCGGTCTGCTGGGTGGATGTGAACGTCATCTGGTACAATCCCGACGGCTGGCTGATAAGGTCCGCAATCACCGGGGAAAGTCCGTCAGCCCTGTAGACATAATAGGATATTCCCGTAGTGTTGTTCGTGATGTAGTTCACCTCCTGCGCAGCCCTGTTCTGGCTTACAAGAACCGTGCTGAACGATATCGCGTTGTTGTTCATGTAGCCCGTCAAATCGGAAAGACTGTAGCGGGTAAACGCACTCTGGCTTACACTGCCGTCCGTTATGTATATGATTCCGCGCTTCTTTTCCGCGTTGACCAAATCGTTCGCAGCAAGGCGGATTCCCAAGTCAAGAGCGGCGTTGTCGGTATAAGGAGACTGGAGCGCCCTTGTCGAGAATGTCGATAGACGGTCCGGGCTGCCGGAGTATTCGGTTATGGGCATGTCGCCAACAGAAATGACAGTCACACGCCCCTTTCCATTCATTGCCT
>DGGQ01000021.1 GCA_002392275.1 Treponema sp. UBA3870 | reverse complement strand
CGACGGCGACGTTATGAGCGACATGATTGCATCCGCATGTGGAAGCCTTGCAATGATGACAAGCGTACTCGTATGTCCGAACGGAGAGTTTGAATACGAGGCCAGCCACGGTACAGTACAGAAGCACTACTACCGCTACCTCAAGGGAGAAAAGACTTCTACAAATCCAGTTGCGACAATCTTCGCATGGACAGGCGCGCTTGCAAAAAGGGCGGAGCTTGACGGAACCCCGGAGCTTGCTGATTTTGCCCACAGACTTGAAAAGGCAACGCTCGGAACAATCGAGGACGGAATCATGACCGGAGACCTTGCAAAACTTGCCGACCCTGCACCAAAACAGATTGTTGACAGCTGGGACTACATCGACGAGATTGCATCAAGACTCTAAAATCTGTCTTTGAGTGTTCGAAAGTTTTTTTATGTAAATTAAAAGCGGGCTGAATGGCGGTAGGATTACCGTTGTTCAGCTCATTTTATCTATCCCTGCAGATCCGAAACTTATGGAGCAATAGGATATGGGCAAAAGAATACATTTAATCGGAATAATCGACATAGTACTATATTTCATCTCGGTCGGAGCCTTTTTAATCAGCAAGGCAGACATAGCCCTGACAATTTGGGAATTGATGACCGTCATAAGCGGACCGATCGTGCTTTTGGTGCTGTTGGAATTAAGCCACAGTCTTTCATGTTCCGACCTAAACCGCAGGGCCATGCAGGTATTCATGGGATGCACATGCGCATTAACGGGGGCAGCTCATATCGTAAACATTGCAGTTACCAGAAGGCTTATGAGCGAAGGGGTTGATGTTCCGCTTTACTTTCAGATTGGACAATGGCCATCCGTAGAAATGGCTGTGGATTATCTTGCATGGGGCCTTTTTATGGGATTGGCGTTCATCTGTCTGGGGCTTCCCGTTGCGTCAACCGACAAAACTACGCGGAGTCTGAAGGTGATTTCACTGATAAACGGAATCCTTTGCCTAATCGGTTTTATCGGGGCACTGTTCATCAATGAAAACATTTGGTATTTGGCTCCTATAGGTTACGGATTCGGCCTTCTGATTCTCTGCATCACAAGATTACGCAAGGAGTAATGCCGCTTAAACGACCACACCCCCCCACGGGATGTTCAGATTGCTGCACAGGATTCTGTATTCGGTAGTCTGGCTTTCCGTTGCGGCGGTGACAAAAAATGACATGTCCTTTTCAAGCGGAAGATGGATATGCTCCCCCTCCCCCAGTTTTCTGATAGCCTGATTCGCGACCCCCTCCCTGCTGTCTACCACCTTGATTCCAGTTCCGCAGACCTTTGAATAAAGCCCCGCAATGTGGGTGAAATGAGTGCATCCAAGAATCACCGTGTCGCATCCGCATGACTTGAAATATTCAACCGACGGTTTTACGGCGGATATCTTCTGCTCCTGGCTTGAAATGAAAAAATCCCTCTCGATGAACGAAACCAAATCCGGATCCCCCCGTGAAAAAATCTCGCATCCAGAGGCAAAATCCTGAATCAGTTTTTTGCAGTACGGATTTGCGACAGTCGCGTTCGTTGCAAGAAGACCTATTTTTTTGTTCACCGAAACCTCAGCCGCAAGTTTTATGGCAGGAACCGTTCCCACAATCGGAAGGGATGGAAAACTTTTTCTCAAAAAATCAAGGGCGGTAACGGAAATCGTATTGCACGCGACGACCAATGCCCGTGGATTCCACTTCCGCACAATCAGAGAGACCGCCTCATAAGCGGATGAAGCAACCTCGTCCACAGATTTTTCGCCGTAAGGAAAATGCGCCGTATCACCCAGATATACGCAGCTTGATTCAGGACACTTTTTTTTGAGGCTCATCATATAAGGAATCCCGCCCGTCCCGCTGTCAAGAAATGCAAAATCAACTTTGTGTTCAATATTTTCCATAAATATAATCCTACTCATCAAACAAATCTGCGAAGAGAGAATCAACACTGTTGAATTTTTTTGTATTCGGATTATTTAGCATTTCCTCGCTTTCTTGCAGGGCAGCCACAAGTTCAGCATTTGGAACAGAAATCTCCTTTGCTTTATCTCGGAACAGTATAAAATCAAAAAAATCAGAAACTTCATCAAGATACTGTTCAGGTATCATTTTTAGCTTTTCAGCAACACCAGCATAAGACATAGCATTCCTCCTCGTAGCTTCATTATATCACAAAAATTGATTTTCTGCCACGACAAACGGCCATGCGCTCCCGGCATTTGCATTCCAGTCAAATTCAGTACTGTCAAAATATTTTAAAACACTAATATTCTATAAAAACTTACTGATGCCCCCACTTGGTCCCCAAACAAGTTTCATTTTTTCTGGAAATGTATTATAATTGGCGCATGAATTTGCAGCCGGTTTACCTTATCGCAGTTTTTATTTCTCTTGGCACGCTGATAATCTTCTATGAAATCAACGCGAACAAAATCAACAAGAACTATCTGATGATGTTCCTCACGACGCTGATTTCCAACTTCGGCTACGCAATGTCCGTCTATTCGGAGACCCTTGAGGCTGCCATGGCCGGAAACCTTGTCTCATATATTGGGAGCATTTTCGCCATTCTTTTCATGTTTGTGGTCGTTGTCGATATGTGCGGCAAAAGGTTTTTCCTTCCGCTGCGTTTTTCCCTTCTGGCCTACGCAATCGCAATCAGCCTGATAATAGCGACGACAAAAGAGAGCAACCTGTTTTTTGCCATGCCGGAAATCATAAAGAAGCATGGGCTCACGATGATAGTGTACAAGGCCGGACCCGCGATGATTTTCTACATCATCTACCTTGCGCTAATCAACATTGCATCCATGGCTGTCGTGGTCCATTCAATCTTCACAAAAAAGAAGGTCTCGAAGCGCCTACTGTTCACCCTCCTTTTCATGCTGATTGTGGGGACGCTCACCTACATAATTCCGCTCTCACTTGGTGTCGGAATCAACTTCATGCCGTACACATACATACTGATGGAAATCTTTTTCATCGCCTTTTCGCTCAGGGCAAACACTTACGACCTACAGATGAATCTGCTGAGCGTGTACAAGTCCCGCGGAGGATACGGATACATAGCGTTCGACAACAGGGACCGTTTTCTGGGCTGCGACGATTTTGCGGTAAAGCTGTTTCCCGAGCTGGACAACGTTCCTATTGACTTTCAGATTCCCGCCTCATGCACCGATGTAATCCAGGGGCTACACTACAGGGACAAAAACTGGAGCTGGAAGGATCACTGCAACCGGGACTTCAAAATCACGAACAACGAAAAATCCGCAATCTGCACCATCCACCAGATTTCCACAAAGGGAAAGCATCTCGGCTATCTTCTGGAACTGAGGGATGACACGGAGCAGCAGAACTACATAAAGGGAATCAACCTGTACAACAAGGAACTGTCCAAGCTGATTGAAGAAAAGACCCAGCAGGTGATAGTCATGCAGGAGTCCATAATCAAGGGGATGGCGACAATGGTTGAAAGCCGCGACAACTCCACCGGCGGACACATTCTAAGGACAAGCGACTGCATCAGGATTTTTGCGGACGAACTTATGAAGCATCCGGAGATTAAGGAATGTACCCCAGAGTTCTGCGGCAACGTGATAAAGGCGGCCCCTATGCACGACCTTGGAAAGATTGCCGTTGACGATTCCATTTTGCGAAAGCCCGGACGATTCACCGACGAGGAATACAGCAAGATGAAAAACCATGCCGCAAAGGGAGCCGTGATAGTCGCGAAGGTTCTCGACGAAATCCAGGACAGCGATTTTAAGGAGATAGCCATAAACGTGGCCCACTACCACCACGAAAAATGGGACGGAAGCGGATACCCCGAGCGTCTTAGGGGAACGGACATTCCTCTTGAGGCAAGAATCATGGCGCTTGCGGATGTCTTTGACGCGCTCGTGAGCAAACGCTGCTACAAGGAGGCGAAAAGTTTTGACGAGGCCTTTGAGATAATACAGAACAACCTGGGAAAACACTTTGACCCTGTGCTTGGGAAAATTTTCATCCAGTGCCGTCCTCAGCTGGAGGCCTACTACACAGCATCCGTGCACGAGCTTTAGGAAAATGCTGAAATCTGAACTCTGAACGTCCTTACCCGAAGAGCGAGTCGAACGCTTTTTTTGCCGCCGCAGCTTTGTCGTCAGCATTTGAGTTTCCGCTCCAAATCCGCCTGACCTTGAAACTTTCGCAGAAGTTTGTCCTCTCCTTGTCGCTTACCGGGTCCTCCACGGTTTCCCTGCAATCATAATGGCTTCCCGGAGAATAGAACATACAGTTCCGGCAGGAGCGCAAATCCTTTTTGCATACCACACAGACAGAATCCCTGGTGATTGTCTCTTCTTTTATTTCCGATCCACATTTCCAACACATAAATGAATTCTACCTATTTGACTAAATGTTTTCAATAGCGTAAAGTTTATGTATGTACCTTTTTAACCAATGCCAGTACCCGGGATGCAGGGCGTTCGCGGTCTCATCGATAACGGATGACGGAAAGATTTGCGAGTCGGAAGGATTCTGCATGAAGCACTCGGCCAACCCGAACAAACTGAACGACGACATAAAAAAATACATCATGGAACACGACAAGATTGTTGGAATCAACGCGAGCAACATGGTCTTCGACAATCTGGACCTTGGCGGGAAAAAATTTTATGGATGCAATTTTCAGCGCACCACGTTCAGTTCAATCCATGCCGCAAGAATCAGGATGAGGATGTGCATGTTCGATTTTTCAACGCTATCGGAAATCTCGTTCACGGACAGCAACATTCAGTTTTCGTCATTCGCGGGAAGCAAAATGGTCCACGCAATTTTCACGGGCAGCGATCTGATTCAGAACAACTTCAACGGAATCACCGCATACCAGTCCAGTTTTGACGACAGCGACCTCTACAACAGCAGATTTATAAAGGCGGTTCTAATCAACACGTCGATGATAAACTGCAACCTGAAAAAAGTCATGTTCTACGAGTCAGCGCGGGAGGGTGTGTCATTCAAGCTCTCCAACACAAGGGAGGCACTGATTGACAGAAAAAAGAAAAAAAGGTCCGGTCTCTACAGTTTTGAGATTGACGACACGCCGGAGGATTTATGAAAGTCTACTTCCATCTGTGCCTTGAGGAATTCACAAACTGCTACATCATTGTTAACGACGACCCATCGGTTATGCAGGCAATAATAATCGACCCGGGGAAAATTTCTAATGAAATAATCTCGCAGATTGAGACTGACCACTACAAGCTGGTGGCAGTTCTTGTCACACACAACCATCTCCACCACGTCAAGGGGCTGACCACCCTCACAAAAATTTATTCGCCGCAAATCTACACAGCGGACTACGAGATTGAGGGATGCCGTGCCAACCTGATTCGCGGTGATGGAAAAATTACAATCGCGGGTCTGGACGTCGAATACTCATCGCTACCGGGCCACTCCACCGACAGCATGATTTTTAAAATCGGCAACCTGATTTTCACAGGAGATGCCCTTACGGCAGGAACAATTGGGGAAACCTCCGGGGCGTATTTCAAAAAAATGCTCTGCTCGAACATTGAGAAAAAAATTTTTTCACAGTGCGACGATTATGTTCTTCTCCCAGGACATGGACCGCCATCAACAATTGCCGCCGAACGCTACTGCAATATGGACACAGTGAAGGACAAAAAATTTATGTCCAACCACTGAGCCTGTGGAATCACCGATTTATGTCCCGGATAACAATCAGCGAATTTCTAGGACTTTGACACAAGATAGGTTCTGCCACCCCAGTAGCCCCATCTTTTTGAGACATAGTTGCAGAGATTCTCGGATGCCTTTCTGAAATCCTCGCAGCCGCTTTTCTGAATGTATTCGACCTGCGCAGGATTTTTTTCACAAAGTGTAGTCCAGTTGCTTATGTTCAGGAAATAGTCTCTTGTCCTTTCGGGGGACTTCTGGAGCATGTACGCCATGAACTCGTTGCGCATGAGATACTCGTTACCCGTGTCGTAACCAAGATTGTCGTAGGCCTCAAAATATGCCTTCAGAAAATCGATTCCACGCCGGTCTGTCTTTGCGTAAACAGAATCCGCGAAGGACCTGAAATCGCTGTCTGTAAAATAGATTCCGTGCCAGGCCTCGTGCGCCATAAGCTGGTATCTAAGCTCCGTCCAGGATTCCCTTGAGATTGAAATTATCGCACCAACACCGGGACCGTATTCTCCATTTTTCTCCTGAACAATTACACCGTTTTTCAGTAGAATCTTTTTCAAAAGGATTTCCTCATCGTTGAGCCTGAACTTCTGTTTTTCCGCCTCGGTAAAAAAGCGTGCAATGTCGTCCGCCTTGTAGTCATGCGCGTTGTAGGTTCTGTTTTCCTCAAAAAAACTGTTGGCGACAAAAGTTCCCTTGTATTCCGGCTTCTCGACAAAAAAAGAAAGCCTTCCCAAAAATTTTGTCTGGATGCTGTAGGATTTAAAATCGAAGACAAGCACATCGGGGAACTGCTCCCACCTGAAAAGCTCGTAGTCCTTTATGCGCCAGGAATCCCTTGGCCACTGGATTACAAGTCCAACATCGGAGACAAGCGGTGTGTCAACAATTCCGTCGTCCGGGCAAAGTTCCGGTGGATTCGCACTCATAAAAACAGATTCCACGAGTGAAGCGTTTTTCTCAAAACCCATTACCGCAAATCTGTCCTCCGTAGCAGCAGTCTGAATTGTGTAGGCATTTTTTTCCGGTGAACGTCGGACCACAAACTTCTCGCGACCATATTTGAAAACCAGTCTGTCCATTTCACCGTCAACAGGAACATCGTCCGAAGATTTCATCACAATCTCAATTTTTGGAAGAATCCCCGACGAGGAGTTTTCGGTGTCGAATGTTTTTTTGCCGCCACAAAAGTCAACAGAAATATTTTCGCAGTCAGCCTGTCCGCCATTTGAAGAGAAGGCCCACACCGGAACATCGCCTGAAATGTCAAAGCCAATCCTCGCGTCCACAATGCGCACGCCGCCAATATGAAAAGCGTCCTCCCCAAAAACATAGAAGCCGGCAATGTCATCGTTCCTTGAGACGCACATGGAAATTTTTGCGCCAGAAGATTTTGCGTTGGAAAAATCAAAGTCAGCCTGCGGCATAGGATTTTCATCAAAACAGATTCCCTCGCCACTTTTTAAATTCGAGTCATGGATGAACCCGAACTTGACGCTCCTGCATTTTGATTTCCTGTCCCCATCATCAAAAAGATCAAGCTCAATAGCGGCCCCCGAGTGGCTTTTTGATTTTTGATTCAGCATGGATTTTTGCTCGGCGGTCAGAAGATAGAAAAGTATGTCCTGTTTTTTTGTGTCGCTTATCGCACCGGAGACCGACTCGTGGTTAAGCGCAATCAGAGACTTTCCATCAATACTTATATCCGAAATCCCGCGCATGAAAGTGTATTTCCTTTCCAAAAAAATGTCTGCGGGTTTTGTCTGAGGATTTTTTTTAATGAACGAGAGCAAAACCAAAATCAAAAGCAGAATCAAGTTCGCAATGCTGATTAGCGCGATTCTGTTCTTTCTTAGATATTCGGTCCACATGGCTCCCTACACTTTTTTTTGTTTTTGCGCTACATTTTAGCAATGCAGACACAGGCTCTAATTCCACATCGGGATGTCGTCTTAAGGCTCTCCCGGTTTTCAAAAAAAATTATTTACTCATTCAACAAAGAAAATCTTCACAAAAATTTTGCTTACCCGATTTTTCCTTTGTGGTCGTTCGCTGTTTTTTTTTCCGACACCGTTACAAAAGCTGAAATCCTTTTCCCAAAATCCGACGGAAAAAATTTTTATTTTCCCCTTGAACTTTGGAGCGGAGAATCAAAGTGCGAGTACAGAATCAATTTCGCCGCCATCCATTGTGGCACTGAAAATGTCTTGCCAAATATGGACGACGGATTTTGCGCCGAATTTCCATTGAG
>DGGQ01000029.1 GCA_002392275.1 Treponema sp. UBA3870 | reverse complement strand
TGCCGCCGGGTCCCCATCAAACTCCGCGTCAACATCTTTCAGAAGCATGGACTGGACCTCCGGGACCTTCCTTATAAAATCAAGGGTAAGCCCCTTTGCCTCCATGCGAAGCTCCTCGTACTCCTTTGTCTTGTACGTGTATTTCAGGGCCGCCTTTATTTCATGGTAGAGCTTGTCGTAGAGCAGCGAAAGTTCATGTCCCGCAAACGCCTGCTTGTTTGAGTAGGCCATGTTTTCGTTTCCAAAAAAACCGGGGAAGGTAATCTTCTGCAGCTCCTCAAGAACAAACAGAATGGAGTCCTTGTTCGGAAGCCTCTCGTCCAGACCCACGTCAAAAAGTTTCTGGTCGGTATAGTTCTGGCTCAGCTCCTGCGACATCTGGTTGATGACTATGTTTACTTCGTTGTCCATGCTTGGTTCCCCGTTAATTTTAGTGCCTACCATTCTATTGATTTTTGCACAAAATTTCAATGCGGTTCAGAATCAAAATCCAAAGAAGGAATTGATTCCGTCGCAAAGCCCTCTCGCCCTTGTTTTAAGAGCATCAAAACCGGTGTCCGAATTTTGGTTCCCAAGTTCAATCAGCGCACAGGGGATTGTGCTGTAGCATGACTGGAAGTTGTCGCTTTCGTAGGAGCCGCCCGCAAAAACAGACGCTCCCTTTGATTTTAGTCCATCGACCAGAGCCTTCCCAAGCCTCTCGCTTTCGTCATAGTTTTCGGCAACGTTTTTTAGATATTTTAAAGTTTCCGGGGTGCTGCAGTAGAATACACCCTTGTCCGAGCTTCGACCGTCCGAGTCGTAGTGGATTGTAATCTGGATGTCGGCGTTGTGGTTTCCAATCAGAGTCCTCGCGATACTGTCCAGCTGAACGTCATGGCAGTCCCTTATCATAAGAACGTCGTAGCCGTTTGAAAGAAGCTCCGTCTTAAGAAGATGCGCCACGCGAAGAACAATGTCGTCCTCCGTGTTTCCGTTTTTGAATTTCATTCCCTCTGCCATGGCGAAGCCCTCTGTGTTGCCGTTGATTTTTTCGGATTTGTCCGGGTGGTAGTAGATTTTGAAATTCTCCCCGCCTGCGGTTCCATGGCTTGCGTTCAGTGCGACCGTTATGTTTTTCCGCTTGGAGCTTGCCCTGTAGAGCATGGAGACCCCAGAGTTGATTTTTGTGAAATCGGCGTACTCCCATTCCGGATTAAGTTTTTTGACAGGATTGTCCTCGTTGCATCCAAGGACTTTCGCGTAGGTCAAAACCGAGAGCCATGTTTTTCCGCTGGAGCGAAGCAGGTCCGCATTGTTGATGATTACGGAGTTTGCGTTGATTTTGTTTGTCTTGTTGTCCTCATCCACAAGGTACGCACCGGCTGAGCTTATGAAATACGGTTTGCCGTTGTCGAATCCAATCAGCATGAAAACATGTCCCCTGAAATACATGATTGTTCCGGCGGGCAAAGACTTGCAAAGCTCCAGAGTCTCCTCGTCCGTCGTTCCATGGAAGTCAACAAGTTTTCCCGGCAGTGAGGCCTGTTCCAGACTGTTCCTTCCGAATATGAACCCAAAGCAGCGGAAAGTTTCAAGCATTAGAGCGGAGCAGTCCCTGTTCCCCTGTTGACCGCCCCATCCATAGGGATTCCCGATTGTCTGGAAAACAAGCTTCAGGATATTTGCCTGAGAAAAAGGGACCAGACCTCTTGTGCAAACGGAATATGGAATGGCCGCATATCTGAATCCAAGTGTCCCGTCAGATTTTTTGTAGGGGATTTCAGCCGCATAGTTTCCGTGTGGAGTCCGCTCCAGTGTGTCTGCCCCCAAAAGGGATTTGTCCGACCACTTCACAATATGGATGAAAGTTCCCATGGTGAGTTCTGGAATGTCGTCCGTTCTTCCGTCAAGAAAATTTGTTCTGGGGATTGTATATCTGTCCGCTGTGATTGTCACAAATGCTTCGTGCGTTGGAAGCGTGTAGTCAAAATATCTGTTGAACTCCGCATCCGAAACGTAGGCAACATTTTCCGCGCGTGTCCATCCAGTGACGTAAGTTGATTTTACCAGAAGCCATTTTCCGTCCGAACTTTGCCAAACGACAAGGATAGGCTCGTTCATCAGGAGGCTTGATTTCTGGTTCTCATCGTCGTACCAATAGTTTTTGTCTTTTGAAAGGTTTGCAGTTGTTGGAAAAAGTTTTAGCTCCGCACGTTTGACTGTCACCGCTTTTTTCAGTGGAAATTCTTTTTTATTTGTACTCTGCGCGACAAGTTTTCCCTTGCTGTATTTGTACTTGAAGTCTCCGTCATAGCTTCCAAGGGGTGCGTAGTTCATAAGATTGTAGAACGACTTGTAGTCATCCTCATCAAGTTTTACGGCTTTTCCGGTCGAGTCCTTTTTATAGAAGACCTCGCTTGGATTGTAACGAACAATATCGCTGCGAATGCTCTCGCCAATCAGAACCCTGTCGTATGTCCGTATGTCGATTAAAAATCTGTATGGATCCGTTCCAAGGGTGACGAGCTTGTTTGCCTGGTTGTTCCAGATGTAGATTTCCTCCTGTCTCATCTGGATTTTGTCCGGGTCATCGCATTTTGAAATCCAGAAGTCAGCGGAAAGCATTTCCTCCGAAACCTCTGGAGCCAGATTCAGATATGGATCCGCGAAAGTAAAAATCTGGACCGCGAAAAATATATTTATTGAAAGCAAAATTTTTTTTGCCGTGCAATTCAGTTTAGCCATGTATTGATTATAAATGAGTTTTTGGAAAAAGGAAACGAATTTTTTTGCGCCGGAAAGAGATGCCGCCAATTAAATGAGGTCCGCGAGTGAGACGGAATTCAGATAGTCGTTTACCAGGCTGTTCAGTTTTGTCCACATCGGGAGGGTCTTGCAGTTTGGGGCTTTTGGACATGGTTCTGCTCCAGCCATAAGACATGCGACCGGTGAAAGGGAACCCTCCGTAAGATTCAGGACCTCCCCAACCTTGTAGTCCTTGATGTCGCGGTTGAGTTTGTATCCGCCGCCTTTTCCATGGACAGCATCGACCAGACCATGTTTTGAAAGCAGAGTCATAATCGCTTCAATATATTTTTGAGAAATGTCCTGTCTGGATGCAATCTCCTTCAGGGGAGTCCAGGTGTCGTTGGGCTGCTGGGCCAAATCAATCAGCACACGGAGTGCATATCTTCCACGGGTTGAAACTAGCATGAGGATATTATATCACATAAAAAATTTTTTTAAATAGGGAAGTACAGATTTGTGGAAGACAAGTGCAAATCAAA
>DGGQ01000066.1:597-17103 GCA_002392275.1 Treponema sp. UBA3870 | reverse complement strand
TGTTGTAGTAGAACGATGACTTTGAAACTCCTGCAACTTCACAAAGTTTCCGCGTTTTCGTCTTCGGTTCTTTCTGGAGGCAGTCTGTCATTGTTTTCAAAATGAGTTTTTTTTTACCCTGTTTCGCAAGTTCCGCTTCAATGTTCTTTGCGTATGTTTCCCAAAATAGAGCCGCAGTCTTGTAATATTCAAGGTCTTTTTCGTCACTGACTTTTGTTTTCTTCGCCATTTCTGTCGCTGAATGCAGTTTTGGATTCAAGCACCACTCCCGCACCGTGTCGCGTGAAATATTGAACTCACGGGCAAGCCGCTTGTAACCGCACTTTCCTTGCTCATATTTTCCTACGACTTGCAGCTTGAAGTCAATGCTGTACTTTTGATTATTCCCCATTTTACACCTCCGTGGGTGTCCTGATTTATGGGGTCAGTTCAAACCCCAATGTGGTTTTTTCTTTCAATCCGTGTTATACTCTTCCTATCGACAATCACTTGGAGAATCAAATGAAAAAATCATTCAGAAAAATATCGGCATTGATTTTGTCTCTTGTCTTTTTTTTGGCATACGGATTTTCGCAGGACGCATTGATGGAAAAAATCTTTTTTGTTCAGGCCGGCAAAAAAATTAGCGCAGAAAAAACTGTCGCACTCGAAAACAAAAATTTTGAAATCCATTTTGCAGACACAAATCCAGAAGACTATATTTCAATTTTTGCCACAACAGATTTCAATTACGATTACGAGGAGCCGACAAAATCAAAATCCATTGATGTAAATGACACGGTTATCTTTAATCCCGGAACCTATATTATCAAAAATAAATTCAATCCAGACGAGGGAGCGTCCATTTGCGTCAGGGACTCTTATGGATTCAATGGATTTTCCGGGGAGCAGAGAATCAATCATAAAAGCAAGGAACGTATGATTTCTGGCCCATTTGTTTTTTCTCGAAATGTGAAAAATCAAAGTGAAGCTGTCATCCCAGTCACAGCAATCGAAGATACATCGGGGCTTTTTACAGGAGATGCCGATTTTTATTTTTATGTTGATTACAACCATGACAACCGCATTGACGAAAATGAGTTTACAAAAATGCGGATTAAAATCAATGGCGACGGAAATTTGTACAAAAACAAAAAGGCATATATCTCAACGATGGGTTATTCTGTAAACGAAATGATTTCATCACCCGATGATGGAAATTATCATCTTTATGTGATTGAAAATGTTGAAGGCTTGGAAAAATTTTGTTCACAGATTAGCAAAAACATATTCATCGATGAAGAAGATTTGGAAAGCGGAAACTACAGATTTTATATTCTCCATTCGCCCACAACAAATTCAATCAAGATATCGCAGCCCTATCTTTTGACTGGAACCGACAATTTGATTTTTGAGATTGAAAAAAGCGAGATGCCATTTGAGTATGTTTATGCAAGAAATTATAAGGTCGAAAAACAAAAGGACCGCTTCACGATTTATGTAAAAACTGATGAAGGTCTTGTCCGACCGATTGTCCACAGGATGAGCGAAATGTAAAAACATTTTCAAAATCAATTTTACAGTATCAACGGCGGTGTGTTGCTCGACTTAAGGAACTGCTGATTAATACGCGAGGTATTACTCAGCAGTTTCTGGCAGTTTCTCGTAATTCTTTATACTGTAAGGAATTACCGCGAAATTGCGGGTGTTAATGTTAGCACTGAATGAGCATACAGGGTATGCTACCCGCTTTCGGATTATTCAGTGTTTCCTTAATACTCAGTGCCAGTTCCAATGGGGAAAACTATTTCATCGGTGTATTTGAAATTTTTATTCAAGGCGTAAATGTCCACCGGGAGTTTTCCTTTTGGCGAGGCGGCTCCAAATGTTGTGGCAATTGCGACCGGGATGTTTGGTCCGTAGCCTGGATTTTTGTCTGCTTCTATCGTAGGCACTTTCGTCATTTCGTAAGCTCCATAAGCCGCGATGATTGCGTCCGCATTTTTGTATGCAGCTATGTCGTAAGGAAGTTCCGCAGAAATGATGACAACTTTTTTTCCAAGCTTGTGAAGATTTTCTATTGCTCTGCTTGCGAATGCAAAACGGCTTGTCGAATCAAAAAACTGGTTGAACTGTGCGGGCTTTGAAAGTTCAGTGACAATCACCACCGCATCCATTTTTGAAAGAGTGGTCGCCAGCGTTCCATAAGTTTTTCCGGTGTAGCTCAAAAGCGTTACGTCCAATTTTTTTTGAAACTTGCGCTCGACAAAATCAACAGCATATTTTACGGATGTGGTTTCCGTGCTGAAAGGGTAGAGGATTGCGACCTTTTTTTCTGGGGACAACGGGAGCAGACTGTTTTCATTTTTTACGACAGTCATTCCCTGCGCGCTTATGTCCCACTCTTTGTTGTGATTTTCAATCGAGCTAATAAAACTTGTTGCATGTGCAAGACGGTTTTGTAAATCTGGTTTCCAGTCAAGGATTCCGTATTTGTATTTCACTCGCAGAATTCTTTTTACCGACTCATTGATTCTGTCCTCGGAGATTTCACCATTTTTTACCGCATTGGCAATAGACGAAATCAACTGAGCTGCATTGCGGACATCGGCTTCTGTTGAAAGATCGCATGACATCAAAAGAATATCCACGCCTGCATTGATTGCAAGTTTTGCCGCATCAAGTTTTCTAAAATGCTGAGTCACCGCACCCATGTCCATTGCGTCGGTTATCACAATTCCGTCGAATCCCAAATCGTCACGCAGAATGTCCGTTATGATTTTTTTTGAAAGGGTCGCCGGAAGATAAATCTGCTGTCCTGTGGATATTGAGCGGTATGTCTGTGTCTCGATGTTTGGAAACTGTATGTGCGCGGTCATAATCATGTCGGCACCGTTTTTGATTCCAGAATCAAAAGGAATAAGCTCCATTTTTTTTAGCTGGTCCAGAGTCTTGTTGATTCTCGGAAGCCCCGCATGGCTGTCAACCGAAGTGTCTCCGTGTCCCGGAAAATGTTTGAGTGCGGAAACAATGTTCTCATCCGCATACCCCTTGATGGAGCCGGCAACCATTTTTGCGGCAAGGTTCGGGTCGCTCGAGAAAGACCTTAGTCCAATCACAGGATTTTCTGGATTGCAGTTCACATCCGCGACTGGAGCAAAATTAACGTTCACACCCACCGCCGCAATTTCGCTACCAACAAGATTTGCGTAACGTTCGCTCAAAACTGGATCCCCGCTCGCTCCGACAAGCATGTTTCCCGGCATCCAGCAGGAATTGTTCAGACGGATTATAGTTCCGCCCTCCTGATCGATTCCAATAAAAAGCGGAATTTTGTTTCCAGAATTTTCGTCCGTTGCGGCAGACTGTAGCTCATGAACCAGCGTAAGAGTTTGTGCGCTTGTGTTAGTGTTCGCCTTAAAAAGAATGATTCCACCGAAATTGTATTTTTTGATTGCATCGCTTATGTAGGGCTTTATTCTTGTTACCGCAGCCTCATAGGAATTCGGTCGCTTGTAGATTGAGGGCATAATCATCTGCGCAATTTTTTGTTCAAGGCTCATATCTTCAATGATTGTCTGGATTGTGCTTTCCTGCTTGGCAAGTTTTATTTCTTCCTCGCTTGGACCCTTTGTGACTTCGGGAATTTTTTCAACCACAGTTTTTTCTGTGTCGCTCTGGATTTCGTTTTGATTTTCAATATTGAGTTCAGGATTTTCTTTTGTGGAGGCACACTGTATAAAAGTGAATGACGAAATCAAAATGAGTGTCGCCAAAAATAAACTGCGTTTTTTTCTTCCCACAAAACTTTTTCCCATATTGAATGTTCCTTAAAGAAAACGAGTTAGTCCAGACTTTTGTAATAGGTTTCCAGACGTGGGCTGGCCATCATAAAGACGGACTCCATCATCGGGTCGAACTGTGTTCCCATGTTTGCCATCATAACGGTATAGGCCTGCTTGAAACTCATTGGTTCCTTGTAACATCTTTTGCTCACGAGCGCGTCATAGACATCTGCAACGGCCATGACTCTTGCTTCCAATGGAATGTCATTTCCCGCGAGACCTTCTGGATAACCTTTTCCGTCCCATCGCTCATGGTGGTAGCGGGCAACGTTGTAGGCTACGGAAACAAAATGCGACTCCTCAACACCTTTTAGAATGGCCAGAACAATTTCGCCACTTTTTACGGGATGGGTTTTCATTATCGCGTACTCCTCGTCGGTGAGTTTTCCCGGCTTCAGGAGTATGGAATTGTCAATGGAAATCTTTCCCAAATCGTGCATAGGGGCAGCCCTTATTATATCATCGGCAAGAACACGGTTAAGTGAACCGATTCCTTTTTCACTCATCACATCGACAAGTATCTGGATTATGTCGCTCGTTCGTTTTACGTGGCTTCCAGTATTTTGGTCGCGGCTTTCAATCATGTCGGAAAGACCGAGCACAACTTTGGACTGTATTGCCCGGATGTTTGCTGTCTGCGATTTGATTGCGTTGGAGAGTGTCTCGTTGTAGTTGTTTACAAATTCAAGATAGTGTCTGTTTTTTGTGTCGTCGGAGATTTCAAACAGGAAACCTTTTGTTGCACCTTTTTTGCTTTCATAAAAATATGAGACCTGGTATTTGTATGTCTTTTCTCCAACCTTGGTGAAATCCGTGTCGCTTGCTCCCTCTTCAAATTTTTCAATCATCTGGTAGAAGAAATCAATTTCCGGAAGATTTTTTTCATCAATCTTTTTGTCGAGTGATTGCCATTCCAGCCCGGGGATTATTGAGAACGCCATTCCGTTTGCGCATAGATATTTTTTATGCAAATCAAAAACCACATAGCCGTGAATGGAACCAATGTCATGGATTGTTGAAACTATGTCCTCAATGTTGTGGCTGAAATTTCTGCTGTATGAAAGGGCAAGAAACCATGAGCTGAATGCGTAGACTATTGGCAGAAGTTCGTAATTCATGTTTCCAAAGACTTGCGCACCGTAGATTGCGGAGCTGGAGCCGACAAGAATCGTGTATGTGAGAAGTGTTCCCCTTGCGCATTTTTCAGGATGTTTCCATGCATAGATGAGGACCGCCAGAATCCCCAAAATGATTGAGACAATGTAGACGTAGTGCAAAAATCTTAGAGGACCGGGTTCCGTGGTCAAGAACGACCCGCATGGACCAAACTGTAGTTTTACGCTCTTGTAGTAGAGTCCGTTGCCGGATCCAAGCCACACAAGTCCCAGATGCAAAAACGAGACAATGTAGATGGTTATCTTTAAAATCTTTGGAGCCTTGATTTTAAAGTCGTGCATAGAGCTCAGGAGGACAATAGCGGGCATGAAAGTTCCGTCCAGATAAATCAGGTCGTTTGCTACAATGGCTGCCTCCTGGGTTGTCGCAATGTTTCTGGCAAAATAGCCGATTGAAGAGACCGGCAAAAATAAAAGCAGAGTCCAGTAGTATATATCAATATTCTTGTAGTTGCGGAGAGACATATAAATCAGCGCGGCGATGCAGATTAAAAATACCGCAAGATAAATATAAGCAAACGAAAATATCAATCGAAACTCCTTTTCAATCCCTTGCCATAAAAAAACTAAGAAAACACTGAATAATCCGAAAGCGAATTGTACAGCGCTTCCCTAGTATGTTTTTTTCTCCAGAACTTTTTGGAAATCCTCCATCGTAAGCGGTTCGTCAAACAGAAATCCTTGAATCTGACTGCATCTCATGTTAAGAAGCATGTCACGTTGCCCGGCATTTTCGACACCTTCACAGATGACTTCCTTTCTCAAATCGCGGCAGGCATGGATGATGTTTCTTGCCAAAAGAGCATCGTCATTTGCTCCACCGTTGACTTCAATATTTTCGATAATCGATTTGTCCAGCTTGATTCCATCCACATTGGGGTCCTTGAGGAGCGTCCATGAAAATCCTCCGACTCCAAAATCATCAACAAGGGTGGAAATGTCGGAATTGTGCAGCTGTGCGAAAATCTCTGTCAGTGCGTTCAAATCCTCTGACGCAGACTCCGTTATCTCGACCTGGAAAAGTTTGCTGTTAATTTTGTATTTGGATATTGTGGACATTATTTTGTGGACAAAATTCTTGTCATGCAGATTCGGTCTGGAAAAGTTGGATGAAATCGGGACAAGCGGAAGTCCCTGTTCCGTCCAGCTGTTTAAATCTGTGCAAACCTGCTCCATCACATAAAAATCCAAAGTCGAAATCAGACCGCTCCTTTCAAGGGAATCCAAAAATGTCTCCGGCAGACAGATTTTTCCGTTGCGATTCCACCGGACCAGAGCCTCCCCGCCACAAATCTGCCTTGTCTCTATGTTGATTCTTGGCTGGTAGTAGACTTTGAAATCCCTGTTCTGGACCGCGTTCATAAAGAGATAGGCAATCTCCTTTTCTTCGTAGGTCTGCTCCAGCATATATTTTTGGAACCAGACAAAATCGTTGTTGCTGGAATTTCTGGCATAGGCAAGGGCGGTGGAGCTGTAGTTGAAAAGCTCCGCCATGGTGTCACGCTCCGAGAGTGTATAGATTCCGGCCCTTGTGTATACTCTTAGTTCCTTGATTGCGCTTTTGTTCCCAATGTTTACGGTCATTTCCTGCAACATGTTTACAAAATCGTTCAGGCGGTGCTTGTAGACAAGAACTATAAAATTGTCGCCGCCCAGACGACCCACGTATTCTTTTGGAAGCAAAAAGTCCTTGATTTTTTTTGCGTATTTTGAAAGAACCTCGTTGCCGCCGGAGTTGCCCACGATTCTGTTGATGTGCTTGAAATTCTTGATGTTCATAAAGAGAACTGCGTAGAGATCCAGCTTTTTTTTCAACATAAGGCGGAATGCCTGTATAGTAAATCTTTCGCCGGTTGGAATCTTTGTGGTCGCGTCCAATTTGCTGTGCTTGATTAGCGAAAAGAACATTATGATTGTGGAGACGGAAGCTGTAAAAAATAGGGCTACATCAACATTGGAATAGCTCTGTGGATGTTTGGCATATCTCACAACGGCTATGACTATGACCGTGAGAATTATCATTGCCAAAATTACACGCAAAAAGATAATAGAAGTATTTATGGTCTTTTGTTTTTGTATTTCCTTGATTTTCACACTGCTACCCTGTTATTTTATTTACTCTGGTATTCCTCATTACATTATATAGTAAAATTCAATATTTAGCTATTTTAAATATGAAAAAACTGAAAAATTAAGTTATGAATGGGCAGAGTTTCTTTTTTGGCTAAAACTCCAGAAGCCCCTCTATTTTTTCAAACTCGATTTCATCAGTGTACTCAAGCAGCTTGTCCATTTTGGCGGCCAGATTTTCGGGGAGCCTTGCGTTTTTAAGTTCGTCCACCGCAGACTCAAGTTTTTCCAGAGACCTGTCGTTGCAGGCTGTGGCAATATTTTTTAAGATTAAATCAAGTTTTTCTGGTGAAATTGTAGATTTTTCGTCATCCGATTTTTCTCCATATTTTTTGATTCCGTCCAGAGTTTCTCCGTAAGACCTATACAAAATCAGCAGGGACTTTGTTTTTTCCTGAATCTCTCCCAGAATTTTTGTCCCGTTTTCATAGAGCGACTGCAATTTTTTTCCAAGCCCCTCCAGTTCTTCGGCCTGTTTTGAAAGCTCCGTGGCACCGATGATTCTGGACGCACTTTTCAGCGCATGGACTTTTATCGTGTAATTTTTGATGTCGCCTTTTTCGAGCAGGGACTCAATCAGATTTGAATTCTTTTCTATTGAATTGGCAAAGGTTTTGGCGACCTTTACCCAGTTTTCGAATCCGCCCGCATTTTCTAGTGCCGCCTTCAAATCAATTTTTGATTCGTCGGGGCTCGGGAAGTCGCTGGGAATCTCTTTTTCTTTGGCAGGATTTTCTACAGCCTCAAGCAGATGCGGGGGGAGCCATTTTTTTAGGCAGGCGGCAAAATCTTTTCCCTGGACAGGTTTTGCAACAAAATCATCAAAGCCGTTGGACAAAAACATTTCCCGGGCAGAGTTGACCGCATTCGCACTCAGGGCAATAATCGTGGAATGCTCCTTTCCATTTTCGTTTTCGCGGATTTTTTTTGTCGTCTCGATTCCATCCATGATTGGCATCTGGTGGTCCATAAAAATTATGTCGTAGCGATTGTTTCTGAGCAAATCGATTGCCTCAAATCCACTAAGGGCAGTCTGGGGAACAATTCCAAATTTTCTCAGAAGTCCTTCCGCAACCTGTAGATTTACCTCGTTGTCATCGACCACAAGGATTTTTGCGTTCGGGGCAACAAAACCAAGCGACTCCGATTTTTCAACAAAAAGGGACGCAATCTCCGGTCGGTCCAGCAGAGAAAGTGGAATGTTCCGCAGATTTTTGTTTTCCTGATTTTCGTCCGCATTTTTAAAAATCGCTTCGTAAGTTGCGGCACAAGTTTTTTCGCTGACAATTTTTTGCGGCAGGTTGATATAAAAGCGGGAGCCTTTTCCGTATTCCGAATCCACCCCGATTGAGCCGCCCATCAGCAGCATAAGGTTTTTTGAAATGGAAAGTCCAAGCCCCGTACCGCCCTTGTTTCGGTTCATGCCCATATCGACCTGGGAAAAAGCGTTGAACAGAACGTCAAGGTCCTCCTTTTTGATTCCAATTCCAGTGTCGATTACCGAAATCCTCAGTCCGTCGCGCTTTTCGTATTGCAAAAGATTTTCAACACGGATTGCAATAAAACCCCTTTCGGTAAATTTGGTCGCGTTTCCCGCAAGGTTGATTAAAATCTGCCTGATTCTGATGTCGTCCCCGTAAAGCATGTACGGAAGATTCGGGGCCATCTCCAGCCTCAGCTCCACATTTTTTCCGGCAAGACGGATTTTCACAACATTCAGAATATCGTTCATCAGCTTCACAAGGTCGTAGTTCACCGGGACAATCTCCATTTTGCCGGACTCTATTTTTGAAAAATCCAAAATGTCGTTGATTATGGAAACAAGGCTCATTCCCGAATTTCTGATCTGGCGGATTGTGTTTTTCTGTGCGTCGCTTAAATCAAAATCAAGGGCAAGCTCGCTCATTCCGACAATTGCGTTCATCGGTGTGCGGATCTCGTGGCTCATGTTCGCAAGAAAAAGGGACTTGAGCTGGTTCTGTTTTTCAGCGTCGGCCTGCATTTTTTTTATGGTGCGGGTCGCCCGGAATTCCTTTAGTTTTTGTTTTGAACGCAAAAAAGATGCGGTTGACATAATCAGTATGATAAAATATGGGTAGGCGGGATAGTTGTTCAGAATCGTTATGCCCATGTATTTCTGGAGAATCCAGTATATCACAAATTCGTAACCGATAAATTCGAATATGGCGATGTTGAATACAATTTTTGGGTTCACAAAAAAGATACAGGAAAAAACCATCAGCGAGCCGTAGAACATGGACAAATCTTCTGTCTTGGAGGCATAGGCTCCAATCATGCAGGTGGAGACTCCGTAGAACATAATCACCACGCAATAGAGGCAGAGCATTATGTAAAAAAGATGGAAGCGTTTTTCCGGGTTCTTTTTATAGAAGACTGTTATAAAAACTATGGTCAGCGAAAAAATAAAGACACCGAAATTCAGCGCAAGACAGAATCCTAGAATCGGCTTGTACTGTTCCATCGGGTGTATCAGTGTGATTAAAAAAAGCCCCAGATTGAAAATCCCAAGCAGATTCGCATAAATGAAAACGCGGGTAGAATCAATCTTGGCGCAATCCTGAAAGAATTCCTTTTTTTCCTGTTCGTCGGTAAAGTTTAGTGAAAAAGGATTTTTCAATAGTCTGTCCTTGGCGTGTTGTATTTTTTGTTGTTCTCAATCCGCTCAAGCACATCCTTGATTTTGGCTTTTATGTTTTCTTCTTTCTCTGATTTGAGAACATATCCGGCGGGCTTCTTTTTTAGTGCCTCGGTGACATAGTTTGCGTCGGAAACACCTGTCAAAAAAATCACGGGAATGTCTTTCAGATTTTCTTCCGAAAGTATTGCCTCGAATGTCTGCACTCCATCCATAACCGGCATCTCGTAGTCAAGGAGGATTAGGTCGGGAATCTCTTTGCCCAAAAACTCAAGTGCCTGGGTTCCGCTTTTCACAACCGATGTCGCGTAGTCTTTTTTCAGTATGTTCGTAAATGTGCGTAGGGCCACCGCATCGTCATCAACAATCAGAATATGCTTGCGCGGGTCAACCGGTTTTGCCTTTTGGGGCTTTGCAACATTCTCTGCCTCATCTGTTTTGTTTTCCGCCACAATCGCTTCGACATCAACTCCACGGATTTTTGCAAGCTCCTCCCTTACGACTTGGATAAAATCGTTGATTGTCACTGGAAGCTGGAGATACTTTACAATTCTTGCGTCAACGCGTTCGTAATACTTGTGGAGTTCTTCATGCGCTCCACATAGTAAAAACGGTGTCTGGTGGTCGTGGTTTAAAATCTGGAGGAAGCCTTTTTTTGATTCGGGACTCAGCTCATGCAGATAGGCGATAATCAGTTCAATTTCGCCGGCCTCGATTTTTTTTGTTACATAGTCAACTTTGTCGTAGCTTGAGAATTCTGTGTCGAAAGCATTCTGAATCAACTTTCCGTTGAGTTTTTGTTCCGCCGTGCTGTTGAAGTTTGGTTCCAAAAGAAAAAGCGTTTTTGACATAAAATCCTCCAAGTTTCCAAGGCAACCTCTAAAAACTGAAGTTTTTAGAGACTCCCTCAAGTATAAAGATGCCCTATAATCATTATAACATGGGATTGGGAAAAAATAAAGTTTTGTTTTTATGAATATCTTATAAAAGGTTCAATTTCGAGTTTTTACAAAGCCCGTCATTCCGAACTCGTTTCGGAATCTCTTCCAACGTTGCAGTGGGCGTAGATGCTGAATTGGGTTGTAAGCAACCACGTTCAGCATGACAGCACTGAGCTCTCCTCGCATGGCAGAAAACTCGAAATTCGGCCTATAAATCTGGTGCCGCTCCATTGGCAAGAGAATTATTTTCCAACGCAGAAATTGCTGAAAATATTTTCCAGAATATCGTCGGGACTTACTTCGCCTGTCACTTCTCCAAGGGAATCAAGGCTGTCCTCCAAATCCTGAACAACCGCGTCCAGTGCGTAACCTTCTTCTGATGCTGTGAGCGCGTGGGAGACCCTTTCCAGTGCCTCGTCAACCGATTTTTTTTGCCGTTCGGAACCAAGTGCGGAAACAGAATCCTCTGGACCAAGTTTTTTCAGCAAAACTTTTTTTACGGCTTCCGACAAATCTCCAAGGCCGCGTCCGGTTTTTGAGGAAATCGACACAGATGCGTCGCACAAATCTTTTTCGGTGGAAACAAATGTTTCTGAGGGGTTTTTGTCGGTCTTTGTCCACACCAGAACCACCGGGATTTTTTGCTCACGGATAAAATCGGTGTCGTCGATTTCAAGACCCAGCGCGGAATCAACAAGATACAGAATCAAATCGGCACCATCGCTCAGGTCTTTTGTTCGCTGCACACCAATTGCCTCAATCTGGTCGGATGTTTCTCGGAGCCCCGCAGTATCAAAAAGTCTTGCCGGGATTCCATCAAAACTTGCCCATGCCTCGATATAGTCCCTTGTGGTTCCCTCAATGTCACTCACGATTGCCCGTTCCTCTTTTAAAAGAGCGTTGAACAAAGATGATTTTCCTGCATTGGTTTTTCCGCAGAGGACAACCTTCGCACCATCCTGATACAGACGCTCGCTTTTCCATGAGTCTGAAAGCAATTTTAATCTGTCGCGGGCGTTCAATAGTTTTTTTGAGTCAAAGGAATTTGCGATTGTCTCCTCGTCCTCCGGATATTCAACTGCAACTTCAATGGCTGCAATGGTTTCTATAATCAGATTTTTAATGGAAGAGATTTCTTCAAAAATGTTTCCAGAAAGCCGACCCGCCGCATGGTCTCTGGAGGTATCGGTTTTACTGTCGATGATTTCTTTAACAGCCTCGGCTTTTGTCAAATCGGATTTTCCGTTGATGTAGCTTCGGAAAGTGTATTCACCACGCTCAGCCTGTCTGAATCCATTTTTTAAAAGCAAGTCAAGAATGGCTTTGACAACCGCGACTCCACCGTGGCAGAAGATTTCAACCATGTCCTCGCCTGTGAACGATTTTGGTGCGCGGTAGACTCCGAGCATAACTTCGTCAATTTTTTTTTCAGGATTTTTTGGGTCCACAATCCAGCCGTAGACCAAAGTGTTGCCCTGTGCTGACAAAAGAGACTTTGGCCTGGAAAATATTTTGCTGACCAAATCAATACAATTTTTTCCGCTGGTCCGAACGATTCCTATCGCACCCGGAGAAAGTGGGGTTGCAATTGCCGCGATAGGTTCGTCCGCTGTGTACCCAAGATTTGTCATCAGTTCCCTGTGGCCGCAAAAACATTTTTAACGGCGGTCTTTGCTGATGCTCCTAGACTGTCCTTTGATGCCTCGCTGTCCGAAGACGGATATAGGACTGAATCCCAGATGCTAATCATGTCGGCAAATCCCTCGGTCGGGTCCTTCGGTTTTGAAAGATTCATCAGGGACTTGTTTTCTTCTCGCAGACTTTCTGGTGAAGAGAATGCCGGTAGAAGCTGCTGCAAATCTGATTCATCCGCATGCCATGGCGATTTTGTGTTCGGGTCTGGATCCGGGCTTAGGTCTGCATAGTTTCCGGCGTTGTTCCAGTACATGTAGCCATTGTTGGTTGCATCTCTTACACCGTAGATTTCTCGCCGCACGTAATTTTTGTCATACCATTTTACATCGTAGCGCACACCCATGTAGAATGACTGGACCCATGGACGCACAACAATTCTGTTTCGACCGATTACCTGGTTTCTGTATGTTCCGTAGAAATAGATTCTGTATGGACGCTCCGCCACCGGGCTTGATTCAAGGAAGTACTGCTCAAAGTGCGAGGGATAGAACATCGGGCAGATTACATCGACATACTGTGAGAGCATTTCAACATCCTGACCTGTTCTTACACCGCTTCTGTACCATCCATTGTTTCCATAAATGTCGATTCCGATTGGACCTTTCACATTTTTGCGTGCATAGGCAAGGAATGACATCAACGCGCTCTCCTTGTCCATCCCGGTGTCCTTCCATCTGTATGATGCGCTTCCAAGGTTGATTCCGTCGGTCGGGAAACGGATATAGTCAAACTGGATTTCATCAAATCCACGCTCAATCAGTTCGTTCGCCACAGCCACATTGTATTCCCAGACTTCTTCGCAGTATGGGTCAACCCAGTTTTCTCCGTAATAGGATGCGGTTCCATCGGCGTTGTATGATTTTACACCAATCCACGGTCTTTTTGTGTTGTAATTCCAGACCGCATATTTCCCACCGGCATAGTCGGCAAGGTTTTTGTCCTTGAACACAACCACGCGGGCGATAAGATAGATTCCGTCTTCCTTAAATGTTTTTACAAATTTTTCAACATCAATTCCGTAAGCGGACGCATATCCCTTCTGCTTGAGCAAATCCGAATTAGGCTTGAACTTTAGGACACCCTCATCATTTTTCATTTCTACGACAAGGGCATTGAGGTTGTTGTCCTTCAGGATTTTTTGGTACTTGCTGTATGCTGTTTCGCCCAGAGCTTTGCTGAACGAGTTTGTGGAAGTGTAGACCGCTTTTTTGTTTGCAATCACCTCGTCATAGGGCGATGTGGTCTTGTCCGGAGTCAAAAGCCAAAGTTCGCTCAACTGTAACGGCTGTGGCAAATCTGTTGTCTTCGGTGGAACGAATGCTGCGTTCACAAGTCCCGGAACAGTGAATAGCTGTTTTTTCCATGAGGAGTAGCGTTCTGGAAGCCTGACCCATGCCGAGCCATCAAGTTTTATTCCTTTGATTTCACCCATTGTTGCGTAAAAGAGAGTGTCGTTCACCTGGCAGAATCCGTCGTTTGTTTCAACAGCGGATCTTCCGGAATAGATTATTTCGGCCTTTTTGGCTTTCCAGTTCAGTCGGTAGATTTTTGGAAGATATGTCTGTGAACAGTAGATGTCCACATAGGTGATTCCATTGTCCTCGCATAGTATTGGAACAATGTCTCCAACTTCATCTGTATGGGGCAGGGTTGGAAGGATTGCGAATCCGCTGGAAATACTTATCCACGAAGGTTTTGCAGAATCGGCATAGCAGTAGGCGAATCCGTTAATCGAGTGCGACATAAATGCGACAAGCGAAGTGCCAGTGATTTCGCCTTTCGATGAATATGTTGGCATGTGCGCGACCGCAACTGTCTTGATTCCAACTGTGTTTGTCAAAGAGCCAAGGCTTCTCCAGGATTTTCCGCCGTCACGTGTGATGTAGACTCCATCCTTTGTTGCAGTAATCAATGTGTTCTGGTCCATCGGATCAACGCCAAGTCCTTTCAGAAGAGGCATCTGCTTGACCAATTTTTTCTGTCCGTTGTCATATTCTTTAAGTGTGAGCTGGGGAAGGCCGTTGTTGCACTCTGTAAAGGTTCTTAAATCGAATGAAGAATAGATACCCTTGCTGGTCAGAAAATACCATTTTACACTTGGGTTTCCAGCACCATCTGTTGGAGTCGTGCGCAAAATCTTCAAGACCTTGCCGCTGCCCCAAAGCTCTGTGTATGAACCGTTCTTTATCTGGAAAAGACCAGAATCCGTTCCAACCAAAAATGGCATGGAATAATCGTCGGATGCTTTTTCTGGAGGATTGTCAGGAAGCCTGTAGAGTGGCTTGGTCTGAGCAAAAACGGCGACGACTGTGAGTGAAAGAAATAAACTTAAAAAAATTTTACGCATATCTAGTTTATCGGACATTGAAAACAGGAGTTAAGAAAATTCGCCCCACCCAATCTCAATATCCCCCCTAAAAATTGGATATTATGGAAGATAAAATATATTAAAAACCAATCTCTTTCAAGCTACGGTTTGATGGAGCATCAGCTCTTCTTTTTCAAAAACGGAAGCGGCGGCTTTGGTGTCTCCATCTTTATGATTTCATCAATCACATCTTTTCCGGTCTGGGCGGCTGTTGGAAGTCCACCGGGGTAGCGTAGATAGTGGCTCGCGAGAAAAACATTGTCCAGACGCTTTACATCCAGCGGCATGAAAGAGTTCACACTGAAGGCTGTAGTTATGTAGCGCATGTAGGCTCCGTAGTAGTCGTTGCAGATTTTACTGTACGAAAGCGGTGTCCAGACATCCAAAACCGAAAGACGGAATCTGTATTCGGGGAAGGCCGTTTCGATTTCGTTTTTAATTACATTTGCCGTGCTGATTTTGTATTTTTGATATTCGTCGCGGTCCATTTTTCTCCAATATCTGAAATCTCTTGCGTATTGTGGAATCGAAACCTGTATGACCGTTTTTCCTTCCGGGGCAATATAGTCGCCGTAGAGCCTGTAGTTTTTGATTGTGAATCTTGAACACATCCGCGTGCCAACCCTGATTGTGGCGCAGTCAATCCCAAGAGTGTCTTCCACGCAGTCAAAAAGTCCGTCCACGGCAAACGCAACCTGGAAAGAACTGTAGACCACCGGCTTCCCCTTGCCATGTTTTTTTAAAACTTTTTTAAGCGGTCTGGGGGTGTAGCGATTTTCGAGCAGCTTTTTGTAAGTAAAATTTATGTCGCACGCAGCAACAATATAATCCGCTGATTCTGTCCTGCCGTTTTCAAAAAGTACCCCATTTGAATGGTGGCATATAATTTTTTTTCTGGTCATTCCATCGCTCAGGTCCTGTCCCAGATTTTTTAGCGCGGCAACTTTTTCGCTTCCGCTCGCATCCATCTCAATGATTTTTTCAATCCTTGATTTTCTGTCCACAATGATTTGCTTCGCGGGACAGTTCAGGACAATCTTTCCACCGAGAGAAAGATATTTTTCCTTCAGATTTTTTGCAAGACCCATGGAGCCGTCTTTTGGAAGGTCCCCATTTTCGTCGATGAAAAAACTGTATGCCAGCATCAGCCAGTAGGATTCGTAGTTTTTGTCCATGAAATCCAGAAAGATGGAAGCAATTGCTCGGCATTTGAATTTTTTTGCCATCTGCTCCGAATTCAGATTCATGTACTGGATGAACTTGAACGCAAACTCCAGGGGCTTTTCCGAGAAATCCTGTTTTTTGATTGCGCGAAGCATTTCCCGTACCGACATATTTGAATGTAGCAGTCCCTTGATTAAAAGAACGCAGTCCAGAAATCCATTTATCTCTGCCCTGTCATCCGGTGAAAGTTCCAGAAGCTCCCTGCGCGTCCTGTCCAGATTTCTCCAGAGGATTGCAGTCTGGTTGTCCGCTCTGCTTGCAAAAAAAATCTCTCTTTTGATTAGCGGAGTTTTGTCATCAAGAACGCCAAGCTCCGTCCAAAGTTTTTTTGTCACGCCATCTTTTGTTCCGGTAAGCCAGTGCAGGCAGTTGTCGATTGTGAAACCATTTCTTTTCCATGCGGAACAGGAACCGCCGGTCCATGCGTTTTTTTCATAGACCACAGTTTCAAATCCGTTTTTTTGTCCAAAGATTCCAGCGGAAAGTCCCGCCA
>DGGQ01000066.1:0-547 GCA_002392275.1 Treponema sp. UBA3870 | reverse complement strand
CCCGCCACACCGCCGCCGATGATAATAATTTTTTTTGTAGATTCCGTTGCGTCCATAACCTGTGCTGCCTAAACCGTGAACTGCCCCATCTGTTCGCTTATATCTGCAATCGAATCCTTCATGCGGCTTGACATTTCGGAAAGTTCCCGTCCGCTTTCGCTTACACGTTTTGCTCCCGATGTCATTTCGTCCATGCGGCTTGACATCTCCAGTCCAGAGTTTCTGAGCGTCCCGATGTTTTCAAGAATCGTCTTGTTTCCTTCGGACATTTCCTTTGACGCAACCGAAACTTCAGTGCTGGATGACTTCATTCTTTCGAGCGTGTCAATGACCTGCTTTGAACCCTCGTTCTGTTCTTCCATTGAAGATTTAATCTGCATGACAAGCTGGTTTGTCTTTACGATTTCGTCCGACACCGTTGAGAATGCGTTGCTTGATTCCTGAGACGCTTCGACCACTTCGACTATTGATTCCTGAATTCCCTGTAACTGTTCCCCGATTGTCTTTGACTGCGACGATGATGTTTCCGAAAGTTTTCTGATTTCAT
>DGGQ01000152.1 GCA_002392275.1 Treponema sp. UBA3870 | reverse complement strand
ACTTGAGGAGCCTATCCGCCAGATTACCGAAAACGCTGGACTTGACGGAGCCGTTATCGCGGACCGCGCAAAGAACGAGAAGCCTGGAGTCGGATTCAACGCCGCAACACAGGAATGGGTTGACATGATGGATGCCGGAATTATCGACCCTGCAAAGGTTACACGCTCTGCACTTCAGAACGCGGCATCAGTTGCCGGAATGCTTTTGACAACCGAGTGCGCAATCACGGACATCCCAGAGCCACCGGCACCAGTCGCAGCTCCAAACCCTGATATGGGCGGAATGTACTGATAAATAAAAAAATAAGGAAATCGCACCTTTAATTGCGAGCGTTATACGGAGGTCGTAAGTTTCTTGCGGCCTCTTTTTTTTGTTGCATTTAAGAACCAGATTTGTTATATAATTATATTGATAGAATTGTTCGAAACGGGGGAAATATGAAAAGATTTTTTCTAGGCTTGTTTTGTGTTTTTATTTCCGCATTTGCATTTGCGCAGACTGCTGTGAACCAGGGGAAAAATTTTGTTGTTTATTCCTACACTGATTGGCAATCTGCGTCCAAAGATTTTGTGAAAATGTGCGAAGATTACGCATTGACTTTTATCTATATTGACGAGTGTGAAAGCCAGACAGATTTCTTTACATTTGAAAAAAACAAGTGGCAGTTTTTCATTGTCCGGGTGATTTCCAACGGAGAAATGTGTGGAACGCTGTACGTAAGTTCGCCGTCCGGGAGACAGTCAAAGCTTGTGGGTGGTAAATCTATTCCAAAACTCAGCTTTTCGGATCTTATAACCAGATGCCTAAAAAATGCTGAGATCGGAATAAATAATATGGAATCCCTGTATTCGTTTCTTGGTGAAGATATGCCGGGTGCAGAAGATAAAGTCGGTGACAAAAATAAAGAATACACTGAAAGTTTTGTTGTCACTTCTGGATTCAGCTCAAATCGAGAGATTTATGATTGGTACACTGGTTTGGACCTGATTAATGTAAAGACTAATGAAACCCCTTCGGCTTTGGTTCATGTCCAGGTTTCACTTGGATATAAAAAAGATGACAAGGCCGCATGTATGGAAATTGCAAACCGCCGTATCGAAATTGTCGATATGCTGAGAAGATTTTTTTCGGAACAGACTGCAAATGATTTTAAGCCTCAGAATGAAGAAATTTTGAGGCAGAAAATCAAGGATTTGCTTAACGACACGATTTTAATTGATTCAAGAATTAGGGATGTGCGTTTTACACAGCTGGATGTAACTAGGTCATACTGATTTTTGAAAGACCGTCCTTGTTGAACTGGGGGCGGTCTTTTTTTATAATGTGCATTGAAATTGTGCGTCCAGGTATGGATGGCAAAATTTTTTGGAAGGAAACGATAATGGTAGAAATCATCAAGGCTAGCGAGTCAGATATTGAAACGCTCATGTCAATCAGGTTGGAGATGCTCAGGATTGTGAACGGAATGGACGCTGCGGAGGATTTTGATAAAATTCTTGTGGACTGTTCGCGCGGGTATTTTCTTAATGGCGACCAGACGACGGTTCTTGCGATGGACGGAAGCACTGCTGTTGGATGCGCGTCAATCTCCTATGTCACAATAATGCCGACATACGACCATCCGACCGGGAAGAGGGCGCATCTAATGAACGTATACACAAGGTCCGACCACAGACGGCAGGGGATTGCAAAAAAAATGGTCCTCCTTCTGATTGACGAGGCAAAAAAAAGGGGATGCACCGAAATCAGCCTTGACGCGACAGTTGATGGCCGACAGCTTTATGAGAGCCTTGGATTTGCTGCCAATAGCGCGGGGATGGTTCTGGAGCTTGTCTGAGACTGGAAAAATTGTTTGCCAAATTCCAAAAAGCCATGCTATAAATTTTTTTTCAAGGCTCACTTTGGGCGTGTACAATTTTTATATTCTTCATCAGCCGTTCAATGGCGTGATTACCTACTGCCTGACCGGATTCATCGCCCTGTGCGTTTTTTCATTTTCGCCCGTCTGGTTTTTTCCGCAACTCCGATATCCTTTTCCTTGATTTTTGTGTCATTAAGGAAACTGTCCTTGCCGTTGAAATTCAGCTGGTCGGTAAATTCCTTGTCGTATTTGAAGTCAATTTCGCCGCTGAAATTGTTTGCAGGACTGACATCATCAAATGTTCCACCGATAAGATTAATCTTCTCGGACTCATTTGTTTTGTCGCTGTATTCAATGCTCAGTTTTTTTACCTTTGTTTTATCGGACGTCGCTGTTGCTTCGTTTTCACTTGTTTCGGGTTTGTCGGCTTTGTCAATTTCTATGAATGTAAAATCCTCCGCTCCGTCCTTGAGTTTGATTTCCTCGATTGTTGATTTTTTGTTCCCGGTGTCAACTTTCAGGGCAACCTTTGATTCCGCCTCGAATTTTTCAACCGTGCATCCCTCAAGTTTCAGGGGAAGCGCATTGTCTTCAAATTTTTTGAAATGGTCGGCTTGTTCATTTGATGCTGCACGGAATCAGCACAAGTGTAGAAAAAAAATCAGCACACAATCAGCACTTTTTTCTTGGAAATTGTAGGTAAAAGCAGTGTATTGACTTTTGATATGATTTTGTGTAATTTTAAGCAAATTTATGGAGGTGTTTATATGAAAAAAATTGTTGGTCTTATGGCACTTGCGGCTATGCTTTTTGCGGCTGGAACAATGCTCACTGGCTGCGGAGACAAGAAAAAGTCTTCTGGAAGCGAGAAAGCTGTTGTAAGCGAAAAATCAACGGAAAGCGCGAAATCTTCTGAAACCAAGAAAGAGCCGGAAGAAAAATACACGCTTGTGGGCGAATGGAAGTATCCTGGCGAGCCGTATGTCTATACGTTCAATGCTGACGGAACAGGCTCCTATGCTGCAGACTTGACCATGACCTTCACGTACAAGGATGACGGAAAATCCGTCGAAATCCTTTACGATGGTTTCACTGATGCTTCAAAATATGACTATAGCATTTCTGGAAACAAGCTGACCATAAAAGACAGTTTTGGTGATGACGTGGTTTACGAAAGAAAATAGTTTTTTTTGAAGATGAAGAATCCCGAAGGACTTTTGTTCTCCGGGATTTTTTTTGCACTAAAACAAAGCAGGAAATGTCCAAAAAACATTTCCATGCTGATGCGCTTGATTTTGTTTACTGTAAAATAGCACCTTTATCAGGTCGCAAGCTTGCGCTTGCTTACCAGTTTGCTCTCGCAAACTGGCACGACTATTTATTGAAGTATTGCACCTTTGTCGGCAGAAGAGACCAGTTTGGCGTAGCGGGCGAGGTAGCCTTTTGTCACTTTTGGTGCGGGGGCTTTCCATGCGGCTTTTCTCTTTGCAAGTTCCTCGTTGCTTACCTCAAGGTGAATCTTGTAGTTGTTGATGTCGAGCGTAATCTTGTCGCCTTCCTGAACAAGCGCAATCGGTCCACCATCGGCGGCTTCGGGTGAGCAGTGTCCAAGTGAGGCACCACGGGTTGCACCGCTGAATCTTCCGTCTGTAATCAATGCAACCTGCTTGTCCAAGCCCTGGCCTGCGAGTGCTGCTGTTACGGCAAGCATTTCCCTCATTCCAGGTCCACCCTTTGGTCCTTCGTAGCGGATTACTACTACATCGCCCGGTTTAATCTCACGTTTCTGTACGGCATCCATGGCTTCGCTTTCGTCATCGAATACACGCGCGGGACCTGTGTGCAGCATGAGTTCTTTTGCACATGCGCTTCTTTTTACAACTGTTCCGTTTGGCGCAAGGTTTCCGAAAAGTATTGCGATTCCGCCGTTTGGTGAGAATGGATTTTCAATCGGGCGGAGAATTTCTGGGTTGCGGTTTTTCACACCCTTTATGTTTTCGGCAATCGTTTTTCCAGTTGCGGTAATCAGGTCGGTCTTAATCAGGTTTTTCTTTGCAAGCTCCGCAAGCACAGCCTGAACTCCACCCGCATCGTTCAGTTCGCAGATGAATGTGTGTCCTGCCGGCGCAAGATGGCAGAGGTTCGGTGTGCGCTCCGAGATTTCGTTTACCTCATGCAGGTCGAGAGTGAGTCCAGCCTCGTGCATGATTGCAGGAACATGGAGCATTGTGTTTGAAGAACATCCGAGAGCCATGTCAGCTGCAAGAGCGTTTCTGAAATTGTCGGCTGTCATCATCTGGCGCGCTGTGATTCCCTTTTTGTACAAATCCATTACGGCCATTCCCGCATGTTTGGCAAGTGAAAGCCTTGCCCCCGTTACTGCCGGAATTGTTCCGTTTCCTGGAAGACCAAGGCCAAGGACTTCGGTTAGGCAGTTCATGCTGTTTGCGGTGAACATTCCTGAGCAGGATCCGCATCCAGGACATGCAATGTGCTCCATCTCCTTGAGCTGTGACTCGGTGATTTTTCCGCTTGCGACGGCTCCGACTCCCTCGAACATGTCGGTGAGCGAAAGATTTTTGTCGGAATATGGATTTCCGTCCTCATGGCTTGGAAGATGTCCCGGCATCATTGCTCCACCGGAAACAAAAACTGTCGGGAGGTCAAGACGTGCGGCGGCCATCAACATGCCAGGAACAATCTTGTCGCAGTTTGGAATCATGACAAGCGCATCGAACTGGTGTGCCGTTACCATGCACTCAACGCTGTCTGCAATCAGCTCGCGGGTAACAAGGGAATACTTCATGCCCTCGTGTCCCATTGCGATTCCGTCGCATACACCTATTGCCGGGAATTCGATTGGAGTTCCACCTGCCATGCGGATTCCTGCCTTGACAGCTTCCGAAATCTTGTCCAGCATAAAGTGTCCGGGAATGATTTCGTTCTTGGCACAGCAAACGCCCACGAGCGGACGTTCCAGTTCCTCATCGGTATAGCCCATCGCGTAGAAAAGAGAGCGGTGGGGAGCGCGTGCGACACCTTTTGTTGCGTTGTCTGATCGCTTGGCCATGATTTACCTCGTAATAATAGAAAATATAATGGAAGATATTTTACCATTATTGTACGGGGATTTCAAGAATGTGGCTGATTGGTCACTTTTGAAAAAAACTTGCCGAAAAGCATTTGATGTAGAAAATTGCATGGCGATTAAAAATTATGCCTACAGTTTTTCGTTCGCACTCTACGCCGGATTGGAGGGGGCCGCCTGCGGCTTACGAAGTAATGTAGGCGAATGCCGGAACCCCGGAAAGCCGGTTATATATGTTTGCGCAAAATGCCGGGGTGTGGGTGCCGGGAGAATAGACGGATGTCGTCCAGAAATCAACTCTTGCCTTTTCTAAGAATTCACTTATTTTTCTCTTAACTGCCGCTCAAGATGGAGGGGGCGTTTTGGTTTATATTTGTCATCAGAAGGCGGGACTTGGTTCGCGCCAAAACTTTTTTCAAGGAGACTGGCATGAGAAAAACTTTTTTTGGTATAGCGGCTTCGTTGGCTCTTTTTGTATCCTTTGCGGGGGGCATGACATCTTGCTCCGAGGTTAAAGTTTCGGAGGGGCAGGGCGAAGGTTCCGGTGGATTTGGTGGTCCCGGTGGATTTTCTGGCGGCTTTGGTCAGGGTGTGGAGATTGTGGACGACGGAAGCACAACCGACTATGTGGATTCGACGGTCGCTTCGGCTTCGGGTTTTGTTGCCGAGGATTTGTATGAAAACTTTGCGGCGGACGGAACTGTTTCTATTTCTTTTGACGGAACGGTGTGGACTTCGGATTTTTCGGGCGTTACGGATTCGGAGGTTTCCATAAAGGCCGTTGACAATTCCCTTGATGACGAGAGCGCGAGGGGAGTGGAGATTCAGTATAAGGGCGATGGGAAAATCAAGTATGTTTTGAGCGGAAATTTCAGCGGGACCGTGTTCATCAAAAACAAAAATGCGGACGCGGCTGTAGTGCTTGACAATGTGGAAATAACAAGCGACGGTGGGGCGGGGCCTGCGCTCAGGTTTAGTTCCGAAAAACGCACGTTCATCGTTGTGCCGGAGGGAACCGTCAATTCAATCTGCGACACGCGTGTTCTGAATCAGGACGGAACCATGTATGACGACAAGAAAGGCTCAATCTATTCAAAGGGCGCTCTGATTTTTACAGGGGAATCTTCGGTGACATCTGGTGGCACTCTGGATGTTGTGAACAAGGGGTACAAGCATGCGGTCTACTCGAAGGACTACGTGAGGATTACGGGTCTGGATTTGAATGTCAGCATGGAAGGTACGAGCGGTCGTGACTGCATAAGGGCTCTGAACGCTGTGATTGTTGACGGCGGAAAAATATCTCTGAACGGTAACGGAACCATTGAGGATGACGAGAGCGTTGGAATCAAGGTTGAGGGCGAGGATGCCGACGACGATGACAAGACTGTTGAGTATACTGCGGGAGCTGGATTTGTGATAATCAACGGTGGGGAGATTTCAATCAACACTGTGGCCAAGGGAATTACGGCGCACTGGAAATCTGCAAAGTCGGTTATCGGAAATGCGGAATACACGGAGACAAAGAACAAGTCCCTCCTCTGCGGAAATCTTCTTTCGGGAACGGATGCCTCCACCCCGAATCCGTATGTGGAGATAAACGGCGGAATTATCAATATCAAGACTACGGGGGAGCCTTACGAGGGACAGACCGATGACGACCCAAGCTGCTCTCCAGAGGGAATCGAGGCCAAGGGGAACCTCACAATCAATGCGGGTACGATAACTTTGAGCTGCACCGACGATGCTCTGAACGCTGGCGGAAATATTACAGTGAACGGTGGTGCGGTTTATGCCTACAGTTCCAAAAACGATGCGGTTGATGCAAACGGTGACAGGGGAATCACAATCAACGGGGGGACCGTGGTTGCTCTTGGTCTTAGCGTGCCCGAGTGTGCGTTTGACTGCGACGAAAAGCCTTTCACTGTGAACGGCGGTCTTCTGGTTGGTCTTGGAAGCGACAATTATACAGCGCCGTCAAATGGAAATCAGTCCGTTGTGGTGCTGCCTGGCTCCAAGTGCGGGGATGCGGGTACGACCATGGCTCTTGTTGATTCGGACGGAAAAGCGGTGTTCGTGTACACCCTTCCTTCCAGCGTAAGTTCAACCGTGGTTCTTTCCTCACCGAACATTGAGGCTGGAAAAACTTACAGCGTAAAGACAGGCGTGTCTGTTAGCGGGGGCACAAGGTTCCACAATCTTTACACTGCGCTCCCGACTGTAAGCGGTGGAACGGAATCTGTCACGGGGATTTCGACGGACACAGGCAATACGGTCTACATTGATTCCGATGTGGCTGGTGCTTTCGGTGGATTTGGCGGAGCCGGTGGATTCAACGGAAACCGGATGGCGGGCGGAATGGATGGAACGGAAGGTTTCCCTGCCGACAGAAGGGGTGGCCGCGGTGGTGGAAAAATGGAAATGCCCGAAGGATTCGTCCCCGGA
>DGGQ01000083.1 GCA_002392275.1 Treponema sp. UBA3870 | reverse complement strand
TTTCTGTTCTGATTATAAGCTGCTGTTTCAGCTTCGGTGGCGTTACGGTAGATGTAGTAAATTCCGTTGTTGTATTTTGTGGTCTTGTAGTCAAAGCCTGTAATCTCTTTGACAAGTCCTAAAAATTCCGATTCCGTAAAACTTTGATTTTTTCCAGCCGCATCGTTTGCATAGAAAGTTCCGCTGTTTCTGTAAGATCCTTCCGGGAGCGCAATGTCAAAAGTCAGGCTGTTTCCGCTTTTTACAACGTTTCCGCTTTGCGTGAGTTTTTCGATGAATGTCTTTACCGCATCTTTTCTGTTCTGATTGTAAGCGGCTGTTTCAGCTTCTGTGGCGTTACGGTAGATATAGTAAGCTCCGTTGTTGTATTGTGCGGTCTTGTAGTCAAAGCCTGTAATTTCTTTTACAAGACTTAGGAATTCTGATTTCGTAAACTCCTGTTTTTTCCCGGATGCATCGTTTACATAGAATGTTCCGTAGTTGTAGGAGCTGTAAGATCCGTTTGGGAGTACAATGTCAAAAGTCAGGCTGCTTCCGCCCTTTACAACGCTTCCCGTAGGTGTAATGGAGTTGATGAATGTCTTGACCGCGTCTTTCCTGTTCTTGTTGTATGCGGTAAGTTCGGCTTCGGTGGCTTTACGGTAGATGTATGGATTTGATGAGCGGTCACTAACCTCATATTCAAGCCCTGTAATTTCCTTCACGAAATCTAGGAATTCCGATTCAGTAAATTCCTGATTTTTTCCCTCCGCATCCTTTGCATGAAAGTCGAAGCAGTAGTCGCCGTCCTCCCTATAGTATTTGTATGAGTCTTTCGGAAGATTGATTTTGAATATCAGATTGTTTCCGCTCTTTACGATGCTTCCGTTCGGTGTGATTGTGTCAAAGAATGTCTTTACCGCATCCTTTCTGTTTTTGTTGTAGGCTGCAATCTCGGCTTCTGTTGCTGAGCGGTAGATGTAGTCAATATAGTTTAATACATTGTTACTTCCTCTATATTCAAAGCCTGTCTTTTGTTTGAACAGTTCGGTGAATTTGTTCATGGAAACGGTTCCTACTTTTTCTCCGGAATCATCTTTCAGTATAAAGCCTTGGTATCCGTAGATATATCCGTAGATATCATCAGTGAGTTCAATCTTGTATATGAGTACACCGTCTTTTTTTACGAAGGCTCCGTCCAGCTTGAGGATTTTACTTGCAAGAGCAGGGAAATATTGTGCGCACATAACGTCCGAGATGCGCTCTTTCCATTCATATTCTTTTTCAGCGTTGTTGTTCCAAAAAAGATTGTAGGTGTTCTGTGCAATGGATTTTGCCTGGTTCCAATTTTTTTCGGAAACGGCCTTGTCGTACAGGATGCAGTTAACGTCCGAGATGCGCTCTTTCCATTCGTTGTATTCTTTGTAATAGGTGCTACCACTGTAATCGAAGGACTCAAAAAGATTGTAGGCGTTCTGTGCGATGGATTTTGCCTGATCCCATTTTTTTTCGGATACGGCTTTGTTGTACAGGGCAAGTGCCTCTTCTCCTTCAACTTTATATTTGTCCCTTACGTTAACCGCCTTAAGCTGCTTTTGCAGGGCAAAGTTGTCGTTGATTTTGTTCCCGGTGATGAAATTCGAGAGCTTGAGGTCGCCATAAACAATAGAACCTGTTATATAATATCTACCACTGTTGGAATAAAGAGTCATTGCGTACAATATGTCCAATTCTTTCGGTATGACGATTGTCTCAAGACTGTTGCAATCACTGAACGGAAATTCATAAGACAACTGATTAATTGATGAATCTGATGAATAATATATGCTCTCATCAATATAAATGTCAAAATAAATCCGCCCCTTCGGGAATGTGAGCTTCTTTATGTTTGAGCGGGCGAATGCAGATGTACTTATTTTGCATCCTGCGGGAATGACGGCTTCTTCCAGACTGCTTTGACAAAAAGCTTCGTCACCTATGCGTTCTACAGTTGAAGGAATGTTTATGCTCTTTGCTCGGCAATACTCGAAACACCCGTCATAGTAGTTACCTTTGTAATCCCCTTTACCCGGAATTTCTTTCAGCCCTTCGGGAAGCCTTATCGAGATGAAGTCTGAGCAATAGAATGCAGCCCTTCCCAGTTCTTTTATGCAGTCAGGAATCCAAAGCCCGACTTTGTAAGAGCTGCTACCTTTACAATCAAAAGCTTTGTCACCTATTTTCGTCACCGGCACTCCCTGAATCTTCGAGGGAATTTCAAGCCATTTTCCGTCGACTGAGCGGTAGTCGCTCCATTCCAAAGTGCATCCGGTAATGGTAACTTCCGTATAATCTTCGTTTGCCTTGAATTTCAGCTTGCTTTCGGGAATCAGTATGCGGCCTGTGTTCTGTGCAGCCTCCGCCGATACGAACGCAAGCGCAAGGGCAAGCGTAAGGAATGTTTTTTTTAACGTGTGCATCAATTTTCTGCCTCCATGCTTTAAATGTTTTTTCCAAAATTGGAGTTTAAAAAATGCTACTACGTTTTTGTTGTTTTGTAGTGAGTATGTTTTCATAAAAAACGATGAATTTTCACGTAAGAATTCTGTGAAAATTTCACAAGTTTTCCGTGAATTTTTCACAGTTTTTTGCGGCAGACGGATTTTATTCTCCGTATTTTGAAATCACTTCATGGATGTTTTTGCATGCGGTCTTTTCAAAAATGCGGGTAAAATAGTTGTCCACCGAACGCGGGGATATGCCAAGTTCCTCTGCAATCTGTACCTTGCCCTTGCGCTCAAGGATTTTTTTGAAAACGTTCTGTTCCTGCCTTGTAAGTCCGTCGTACATTGTTTTATATGTAAAAAGCGAGGAGACAAGATTCTGCTGGATGAACGTTTCCCCCGAAATGATTTTTTTGACGGCCGTAATCAGTATGGATTCAGGGGCTGATTTTTCAACGAAACCATGTGCGCCTTCTTCCAGGACAAGCGAAAGAATTCCGGGCTTCGCATACATCGAATAGACCAGAATTTTTATGGAAGGGTATTCGGATCGGACGAACCTAAGCACATCAATGCCGCTTTCTTCTCCCAAAAATAAATCCAGTATAATAATTCCGGGAAGATTTTCAGAACCACTTTCTGCAAGTGCCCTTATCTTTTTCAGTGCTTCAGATTTTGAAAAAGCAGAGCCAAGGCAAACAAGACCGGTTTTTTGCCCGATCAAAGAGGTAAGTCCTATGTTGGTGACCGTGTGGTCTTCCACGACAAAAAAACCGTTATTTTTGCTGTTCATTCTTATACCCTTCCCAGTATATTTACTTTGCGGCTTTCGGATTTAAAAATCTTTACCTGCGTTCCGTAGTCTTTTTTGGAAACAACGGAAAGTTCCGCTCCGATCAAATCTGCACACTTTTTCATTCCTTTTAGTCCGAAGTGTTTTTTAGCGTCAACCTTTTCTACGTCAAAGCCTTTTCCGTCATCGCTTATAAAAATATAAAGACCCTTTTCTTCGTTTCCTGCTTGGTTTCGGATCAAAATTACTATTTCGTCAGCCTCAGCATGTTTTGAGATGTTGCTCAGCGCCTCCTGAACGATTCTGTAAAGGTTCAGTATTTCATCCCTGTTCAAAAAAGATGCCGTGGTATTTTCAAGTATGGAAAGCCTTATGCCTGCAGATGAATTTTCCGTAAACTCCTCGCACAGATTTTTTATGCACAAAAGGAAGTCGTTTTTTGTAATGTCCGGCGGAGCAAGGTTGTAGCTTATCGACCGGACTTGGGAAAGCGATTTTGAAAGATATTCTTCTATCTGAGAAAGCTTGTCCTTCGCGTCCGATTTTTCGCACAGGCTTTTGCACCAGCGTATGTTTTGGGCAACAGTGTCGTGAAGTTCCCGTGCAATGCGCTCACGTTCTTCTTCCTGACCTTTTATTGTGTACATGAGGTATTCGTTTGAGTCCCTGATGTTTTTCCTTGACTTTATGTAATGGATCAGAAGGATTATGAAAATGAATATCATGGAAAAAAACACTATGTCGAATATGATGAAAATCGTGGTGTAGCTTTTGAGGATTTCTTCCATTTCTGCAGGGCTGAGCGGTTTTTCTGTCATGGCATCAGTTCTCTTTAAGAAATTTCCGTGCAAGAGAGTAGATTCCGAATCCTGAAAAAGTCGCAAGGAGCCTGTCCAAAAAGGATATGGGAATCTGCCCAAGGATGCAGGATGCGAGCAGTGAAAATTGCTGGTGGACGAAGCTTTCCGTGAATTTTTTGATCGGGTTCATCATGTCCGGGATTTCGTAATACTTGTAATGGAAAAAATCGATGATGCCTCCGGCCACGATCGTGCAGAATGACGAAAGAAGCGCTATGAGGAAAAGATAGAGTATTGTGACCGGCACGCTTATTTGGAATTCTTCCTTGCGCCTTGCAAAAATCCATGTGGAAAAAACGATCAGCACTCCGCAGACGGCATAGAGCATGATGAACGGGTCGAAAAATCCTTGCTGCATCGTCCAGATAAGCGCGTTTATTGCGTTGTAGGCAAGGGAAACGCACAGTCCCGGAACAAGACCTGAGTAGAAAACTACGGCCACAGTCCAGATTGTGTCGAAAAAGAGCGGAATTTTCATCCAATTGTAGAAGATGTACATGGTCAAAACGTTCATTGCCACTGCTATTACGCATATGACCACGGTTTTTAGAATCCTGTGATTATCCAGATACATGCGTACACTATAGCATAAAACAGCGTTTTTGTCGTCATTTTGATTGATCCGGGAGCCTTTTTGCTGTGATTTCCGGCCTTTTTTTGAATTCAGCCTGTGGATTGCCGCTGGTTAAAATAAATTGTTGACAAAAAAAGATTTTTATGTGTTAATGTAGGTATGCGGATGCGGATGGAAAGCCGTTTGTTTCCGATGTAGAACATTTCATGACAGTATTGCTTGGTCAAAAGCAGTTTGATTTATATTCCCAGGATACATTTGTTTTTAGCATTTGATTATTACGTATGTATGCGGAATGTGTTTTTGTTCCTATAAAAAACTCCCGTTTTATTTTTTTAAGGGAGATTCTACATATAATATGAATGGAGAAAAATTGAATGGCATTTACAAAACGCCGTGGTGCAAGTTCCGACGCAGAAAGTTCTGAACTTAGTTCTGCTGTTGATGAGTCCCAGACCGAAAATTCTGGTGCCGAAACGGATTCTACAGAGTCCGCCGATGCGAAGACCGATGAGGCCGTCGTAAAACCAAGACGCAGAAGGGTTGTAAAAAAGACTGCCCCAGCCGATGAGCCAGCCCCGGTCGTGGAGCAGCCTGCACAGGAAGCCAGCGCGGAATCCGCCCCGACACAAAGCAGTTCGCCCGCGCAAACATCGGAGCCTGCACAGGACAACATGCAGTCGCAGGATGTTCAGACAAGTCATTACGCTTCCGAAAGGTCCGAGAGGCCAAGCCAGTATGAAAACGGTGGACACTACCAGAACCGTCGCTACAATAATTACAACAACTACAGAAACGGAGGCCGCCGCTACAACAACTACAGGAACAGCAACTACGAAAGAAACGCGCAGGCAAGAATGGAGGCTGTGGAAGCTGACCAGAGGATTGAAAATCCCGAGGAATATGAGTCAAAGCCACGCCTACAGATAAATGACCTGACAAAGATGAGCATGCCGGAGCTGAGGGAACTTGCCACCCAGTACGGAATTGGAGCCGACGATTTGGCCCCGATGAAAAAGCAGGACCTCATTTTTTCAATCCTCAAGGCGCACACCGAGCATGGCGGAATCATTTTCGCAAGCGGAGCGCTTGAGATTCTTCCTGACGGCTACGGATTTTTGAGAAGCCCGCAGAACTCATATCTTCCGGGACCGGACGACATCTACATTTCGCCAAGCCAGATAAGGCTCTTCAACCTGAAGACCGGCGACACAATCTACGGACAGACCAGAAGCCCCAAGGAGGGGGAAAGGTTTTTCGCTCTACTGAGGATTGAGTCCGTAAACTACGATCCGCCGCACGTTGCCCAGACGCGCATTCCTTTCGAGAATCTTACTCCTCTGTATCCTAACGAAAAGCTGCACCTTGAGACCGTTAGCACCGAGCTGAGCACAAGGATTGTTGACCTGTTCGCCCCAATCGGAAAGGGCCAGCGTCTTTTGATTGTCGCACCACCGAAGGCTGGTAAAACAATCCTCATGCAGAAAATTGCGAACGCCATAACGACAAACAATCCGGAGGTCTACCTGATTGTTCTCTTGATTGACGAACGTCCCGAGGAAGTCACCGAGATGGAGAGAAGCATCAAGGCGGAGGTGATTTCCTCTACATTCGACGAGCAGGCCACAAGGCATGTCCAGGTCGCAGAGATGGTTCTGGAGAAGGCAAAGCGTCTTGTCGAGCACAAGAGGGATGTTGTAATCTTCCTTGACTCAATCACACGTCTTGCCAGGGCCTACAAC
>DGGQ01000197.1 GCA_002392275.1 Treponema sp. UBA3870 | reverse complement strand
AAAAAGTGCTGGGACGGAAAATGGTGGATCTGGGCGATTGGCGAGGATGGAACCGTTTACGGAACAAAGACCTACGAGGAAGGACAGGTCTACTTCAACACCCAGGTCTGGTCAGTTCTTTCCGGGGCAGCAACGCCAGATCAGGCAAGGGAATGTATGCAGACTGTCAAGGAAAAACTTGCGACACCTTACGGACTTATGCTCTGCGCACCGCCATTTACAAAGACAAGCATAGAGGTAATGCGCGCGGTTGTTTTCAATTCCGGAATCAAGGAGAACGCCGGAATTTTCAACCATACCCAGGGATGGGGAATCATTGCGGAAACCATGCTCGGAAACGGAAACCGTGCATACGAATACTGCAAGGCCGCTCTTCCTGCCGCATACAACGACAAGGCTGAAATCCGACAGAGCGAACCTTATGTCCAGGGACAGACCACATACTCCGCATTCTCGCCAAGAGCGGGAAATACAAGAGTTTCCTGGCTTTCAGGAGCTGCAACATGGTCTTACTACAGCCTAACCCAGTACATACTCGGAATCAGACCGCAGTATGAGGGCATGATGATTGATCCGTGTGTGCCAGATTCATGGGATGGCTTCAAAGTTCAGAGACGCTTCCGTGGAAAGATTCTCCACATCGAAGTGAAAAATCCGAACCATGTCTGCAAGGGCGTGGTCGAGCTGACTTTGAACGGAGAAAAGATTTCCGGAAACGTGATTCCTGCCGAAAAACTCAAGGCGGACAACACCGTTGTGGCTGTGATGGGAAAGGTTGAACCTTCCGACGCAGAACCCCAGAGACTGTAGATTACAATACGGCGCTTGCCTTGTGGCGCAGGATAATCTGCTTATGCTCATTCCTGCACACTCGGCATCTGCATGACAGAAAATGATGACGGTGGTATCGAAGCTTTGACCGGCTCTGCCACCGTTTTTGTTTTATAGGAGGTTGATTTATGACTGAGGTTGAACTTAAGGCGCATGTCGATGACAGGGACATGCTCATAAAAAATCTGGACTCGTGGGCCGAATACCAAGGTTCCGTAATCCGCGACGACAATTACTGGGGACTTACCGACAGAAAAATCCGCTCAATCCGTGTGCGCCGTGAAAGCTCGGACGGAAAACCGCTCAGAACACTTCTGACTTATAAGCGCAAGGAACTTCGCGAACAAAACAAGACAGTCATCGAAGTGAACGACGAAAAGGAATGTGAGATTTCGGATCCGATTGTGATTGAAACTTTTTTGCAGGACGCAGGATTTTCGGTTGTCCTGAAAAAGCACAAGGAAGTTATGGACTGGACATTCCCGGTGGAAAGCGGAAACGGAATCCCCGATGGACTTGGCGTGACATTCGAACTTTGCGCCGTTCCTCCGCTTGGTGATTTTTTGGAAATAGAAATCCTTTCCCCGACCGACGAGCCTGATTTGATTGCGCGGCTTAGGGAAAAAATCGAAATCTATCTTGAAAAGACCGGAATCCCGAAAGAAAAAATAGAGCCAAGATATTACAGCGAGCTTTTGAAAAATAACGGATGATTTCTCGGGAGACTGGGTTGGTAATATGGAACCGCGTGGCAATCCTCTAAAACTGTGAAACGGGATAAATATCTTCCATAATAATATGTTTCCATGCTAGACTGTCCGTTAAGAAAGAATAGTCAAGGGGTTGTCCTATGGAGAGTCAATTAAAAAAGCAGAGGAATTCGTTTACGAGTTCCATCGGGTTTGTTCTGGCGGCTGCGGGAAGTGCGGTCGGTCTTGGAAACATCTGGCGTTTCCCTTATCTTGCGGCGAAGGATGGCGGCGGACTCTTTTTGTTCGTCTATCTGATTCTTGCGCTCACATTCGGTTTTGCGCTTCTGATTACCGAGGTCGCGATTGGACGTAAGACACAGGAAAGTCCTCTCACGGCGTACAAAAAAATAAATTCGCGCTGGGGATTTCTGGGAATCTTTTCTTTTGTGGTTCCATTCATAATCTACCCGTACTACTGCGTAATCGGTGGATGGGTTATGAAGTACATGTTCACCTATCTTGCGTTCCAGGGTTCGGCGGCGGTCCAGGAGGGATTCTTCGGTGGATTTATCTCGGCACAGTGGCAGCCAATCCTGTATGCGGCGATATTTGCCATACTCTGTTTTGTGATTGTCTACAAGGGTGTCGAGCATGGAATCGAGCGTTACTCAAAGATACTCATGCCGATTCTTGCGATAATCGTTGTGTTCATTGCGGTCTACTCGCTTTTCATCAAGCATACGGATGCCGATGGAGTGACACGGACAGGCTTGCAGGGCGCGGCGATCTATTTCATACCGGACTTCAGCGGACTTACGGTCAAAAAACTTTTCACTGTTGTTCTTGATGCGATGGGGCAGCTTTTCTACTCGCTCTCAATCGCAATGGGAATCATGGTGGCTTACGGTTCCTACATGAAAAAGGACGTGAACCTTGGAAAATCAATCAACCAGATTGAGATTTTCGACACGGGAATCGCTATCCTCGCTGGAATGATGATTATTCCGGCTGTCTTTGCTTTCTCCGGGAAGGATGCCATGTCTGCGGGACCTGGACTTATGTTCATCACACTTCCGAAAGTTTTCGACTCTCTTGGAAAATTCGGCGACTTCATCGGTCTGATTTTCTTTGTGATGGTCATGTTCGCGGCCCTTACGTCGGCTGTTTCAATCCTTGAGGCTATCACTTCCAGCATGATGGACAAATTCAAGTGGAGCCGCAAAAAGTCCGTGCTTGTGATGGCGGGAACGACATTCGTTCTTTCAATTGTGGTCTGCCTTGGATACAACGTGTTCTACTTTGACCTGAAGCTTCCGAACGGCTCCGTTGGTCAGATTCTGGACATATTCGACTACGTGAGCAACAACATTCTCATGCCGATTGTTGGATTCCTTACCTGCATTCTGATTGGATGGGTCGCAAAGCCGAAGACCGTAATCGAGGAGGTGACGCTCAACGGAGAAAAATTCGGACGCAAGACGCTTTATGTAATTATGATAAAGTTCGTTGCTCCGGTTCTTCTTTTCATAATCCTTCTGACGGGGTTCGGTGTGTTCCAGTGATTTTGATGTTTGACGTTCAATTGCTGGACTGATTTAATTGGCGGGCTGATTCGTTTCGGTCCGCCTTTTTTTTGCTCTGCGTGGCAACAAAACATGGAATTTGTGGTATAATGAGGGACAGGAGGTAAGGCAAATGACAATGCAAGGTTATATTCGCGGAAATACTGTCGTGGTTGAGGATTCTGCTATCAATTCTTATGACGGCTATAAAGTTGAAATCCATATTTTGGAAGAAAAAAAATCTCGTAAGTTTTATCGAGAACAAATTGAAGCTTTGGCTGGAAAAGGCATGAATATTTGCCCCGAGGGAATGGATGCCCAGGATTTCATAAATTCTCTGAGGAGCGAAGACCGTGTTTTTTAGAATTTTCTTCGATACGGCACCAATCATATACTTTCTTGATAACTCTCCCTTGTACTATAAAAGAATGGATGATTTTATTTTCTCCGATGTAAATGACGAATCCCAGTTTTATACATCAACGATTACAGACCTGGAGTATCTAACTCGGCCGTATAAAAATGGAGATAAAGAAAAAATAGAAAATTACCAAAGTTTTATGAAGTTTGCAGATTTCAAAAAAATTGATATAAGCTCTGAAATTGCACAAATCGCGGCAAAACTTCGTGGAAAACATGATTTCTTGAAGGCTCAGGACTCTTTGCAGCTCGCTTCATGTATTTTTTATAAGTGTGATGCCTTTTTGACGAATGACAGACAGCTTCTTCAAGTGAATGAAGTTCATTCAGTGCTTGTGGATTCTTTGGAAGGGGTGTCAGAATGAGCTGCTTGCCGTTTTTTTCAATATTTCTTAAATTTTTTTTTGCATTATGTATGCAGCTGTGCTATAATATAAAAAATCTCCAAAATCTAAAAAATGTCTAGTCTAGGGATGCGCTTTTCACAACGCATGGCACAAATATTTTTGCAGGAAGAGTTGGAAGGGTAATGGGGAGCAAGAAAAGCGAGAGTCCAGTGGTTTATAGCGCTCTGGAGGTTGCTAACATCTGTGGAGTTGTGAATCAGACGGCGATAAACTGGATTAGGAGTGAATATTTGAAGGCCTTCAAGACACCGGGGGGCCAGTACAGGATTTATCCAGAGGATTTGGTAGAGTTTATGGAAAAGAGAGGCATAAAAGTTCCGTCCGAGGTTATCGACAATTGTGAAAAAAAGGTCGTGGTTACGTCACATACAATTTTGATTGTGGACGACGACAAGGCTTTCAACGATGTTATGATGGCCTACATCAAGAAGCATGACGAGAGCGCGCAGATTTTCCAGGCCTTTGACGGTTTTGAGGCAGGTCTCTTGATGGTCCAGAAGATGCCCAAGTGTGTGATTTTGGATTTGGACCTTCCGGGAATTGACGGACTGAAGCTGTGCCAGAAACTCAGGACCACCGACGCTTTTGGTCATCCCGCGGTGATTGTCGTTACCGCTGCCCAGGATGAGGAGACTGAAAAAAAATGCGCGGAGCTTGGGGTGCACGAGTATTTTAAAAAGCCGCTGACACTGCCGGATGTGGTTTCCGCGATTGGTAAGTGCTTTAAAGCATAGCTTTTAAGCATAGCTTTTAATCGTAGATTTTAAGCGTAGCTTTGTGGTTCAATCAGAAAATCCACCCGATGCCGGATAGTTTCAGGTTGAACTCCGATATGCTGAGGTCGTGCCGGCTTCCCTTTATGATTTCGGATGTGCTGAATACAAAATAGTTTTTTCCCTCGCCCACCGGAAGAAAAACGCTCTGGCTTTCGAGGCTGTAGTCCTTGAGTGTGAAGGACATTGTTTCCTTGCTTCCGGGGTCCCTTTCGTTGGTCCATGCCTCCGTCGTTATGGTCCCGATTCTGTCCGTGGCAAAATATTCGTTTCCCCCCGCGCTGTCTCCGTTGATTATAGAGGCCTGTGTCACGCGGACTTTGCCATGCTTTTTTGTCCACGCCAGGTCCATGTTGAAGGATACCTGCATGGATATTGTGTTCTCGGTGGAGTTTTCCTTGTAGCATGTCTTTGGGTTTTTGTCGAAGGCCGAAAGCAGAGAGTATTTAAGTGGAGAAAATTTGTCTGCGAGAAAATCGGAGGCTCCAATTTTTATTGTTGATTTTGACCCGCCCTCTTCGATTGTGAACTCTGCCGACTGTGTTCCAAAAAGGGATGTCCCGCGCGTCATGAATGTTGCCTTTGTAAGTCCGTCCCAGGTGGAGCCAATCGAGACCGGGACCTGGGCCTTCAGGTGCATGCATTTTCTGGAGTCCTCGTCCGAGGATACAATGAAGTCGGAGAAATGGATTGAGGTTCCGCTGTTGTCCTTCTGCCATAGTCCGGTTGTGTCGCTTCCGACAAGTGTGCAGCCCGATGCGTTCTGCTCGACAACCAGCTGGAGGATTGCGTGGTCCCTGCTCTGGAGCCAGTGGAAATCGTTTTCGCTGTAGCTTCCTGATTCGAGAGTCGGAAAATCCAGCTTCTCCAAATCCACCGACGTGACCAGGATCCTGTAGATTTTTTTGCCCTGGTTTTTCTGGCTGAAGACCCTTGTGAATGAAAAATCTTTTCCCAGCTTGGACTTTTCCACCGCGCCGTCAATTAGGTTTTTGCATGAGGAGACCACGCTGGCCGACTTGTCACCGCTTAGTTCGGTAAGGTTTTCGTAGTTCTGCGGAAAAATGTTTTTTAGAAGGACCGACTCGCCGAAAGCCAAAAAGGAAAGAGAAATCAAAAAAAGAGAAAGAAAAATTTTTTTCATACATATCCACCCGAATCCATTTTCGGCAGATTTTGTGCGCGGGTTGAATGTATGGTTTGTCTTCCACAAAGAGAAGGGGCTTCTTGAAAAAACATGCTTTTCCATTTATTATGTGGCAATATGATTGAACTGAATAGCAAGCAGAGAAAACTTTTGGAAAAATATGCGTCCGAACTCTCCCCGGTTGTAATTGTCGGTGGAGCGGGAGTTACCGAGGGGCTTGAAAAAATGGTGGACAAACAGCTGGATGCCCACGAGTTGATAAAGATTTCGTTCAACGATTTCAAGGACGAGAAGATTGAGCTAACCAAATCGCTGGCGGAGACGTGCAGGGCCGTGGTTGTCCGCGTGATTGGGAACAAGGCAATACTCTACCGCACCGCAAAGGATAATGACAAGCGGCGTTTCGAGCGTCAGTTGATGAAGCTTGGAAAATAGGTCCAGGCAAGCCCTATTCTTTTTTCTTTACGTCGTCCTTTTCCCTGTACATGGAGAAGGAGTCCATCGGGTAGTTTTTGAGGTTCTCAAGCACAAGCCTTCCGTCAGTCTTTTTGAGCAGGGCTTCCCTTGCGCGGGCAATTTCGGTCTCGGTTTTGTGCTTAGATGGACCACCGACGCATCCACCGGGACAGACCATGCCCTCAACAAAATCCTCCTCAAGCGAACCAAATTTTAGCCGGGTGATTGCCTTTTTGCACTCATCTCCTCCGGCGCACCTAAGGAGCTTTATTCCTTCCGTCTCCTCGCCGCGTTCTGCCATGCACTCAAGGACTGCGTTTGCGACACCACCGCTTGTGGCGAACCTTTTTCCCCAGACCGAAGCCTCCTGGTAGTTTTCGTCGCTTTCCTCAAAATCCACATCGCGGGACCGCATGAGCGAGCGTAGTTCCCCGTAGGTCATAACATAGTCCGCATTTCCTGGGGTGGTTGGGTCGAGCGCCTCCGATTTTTTTGCGATGCACGGACCTATGAAAACTGTTACGCATCCGGGGTGGCTTGCCTTCAGGTATCGGGAGATTGCGCACATCGGCGAAACGGTGGACGACATGTTTTCCCTGAACACATCCGGGAAGTGCTGCCTTAGCATGTTGATGAACGCCGGACAGCATGAGGTTGTCATCTTGCGCCCCTCTTTGTATGCCTCCGCCCATTCCTTTGATTCGTAAGCGGCCGTCATGTCTCCGCCAAGACCCACCTCAACCATGTCGGAGAATCCAATTTTTTTAAGGGTCTCTTTGACCGAGCCCATGCTGATTTTGTCACCAAACTGGCCTTCAGTGGCTGGGGCGCACATTGCGATGACTTCCTTTCCCGCCTTGATTGCTTCTATTATATTCACAAGGTATGTCTTTGAACCGATTGCGCCGAACGGACAGCTGTGTATGCAGTGACCGCACTGGACGCATTTTTCTTCGTTGATGCGGCAGAATCCCCACTCGTCGTATGTTATCGCTCCTACAGGACATGCCTTTTTGCAGGGACGCTCCAGATGGACAATCGCGCCGTAGGGACAAGCCTTTGCGCACTGGCCACATTCCTTGCACTTTGTTGGGTCTATGTGCATTCTTACTTCGCCGGGGGAAATCGCTGAAAAATGGCACGAGCTTTGGCATGGACGGCCCATGCAGAAACGGCAGCTGTCTGTTACCGAGTATGCGGAAATTGGACAGTCGTCGCACGCCGCGTTTATGACCTGGACTACATTTTCCGTTGGACGCATGTCGGTGGGGCACTGCGCTAGGGCAAGGTTTATTCTCTGTCTGACAATCTCCCGCTCCTTGTAGATGCAGCAG
>DGGQ01000082.1 GCA_002392275.1 Treponema sp. UBA3870 | reverse complement strand
TGTCCAGTGTCAGCTTCAAATCATCCACATCGGTCTCCATAGTGTAGATTCTCAGCGCAAGGACCACAGTACCATTGTGTATGCAGGATTTTGGAATCAAAATGTCGCAGGTATGTTCTATACGCATATTATAGTCGGGCGGAAGATTTCCACGCGAACCAATGTAAACCCCGTCGGCATAGACCGCGACCGCAAAGTTTCCCTTTCCAAAACCAAGATACAGCTCGTCATTTAAAAGCGACCTTGGAACTTCAACAGTCTTCCTTATCCAGCAATAATTGTCGCCGATGGTCCCAAAAACAATTGGACCGCTAGTCGCGACACTCTCCCACGAAGAGTCATCAAAATCCGGATGCGCGAAGTCCATATTGTCCCGCATGGTCCGCTTCCATCCACCGTTAACATCAACGGAAGTTCTGGTTCCATTTGTGCAGGAAAAAAAGAGCAACCCACAAAGCGGCACCATTACAACAAGAAACAATTTTTTCATATAATTCTTCATAAATAGGGACCCCCTAAAAACTTCATTTTTTATAATGCCCAATACTCGCTTTAATATAACAAGATTTTCATAAAATTGTTAACACTTTTTAAGGAATTTCGGAAAAATTTCAGCTAAAATGATAGAATGAAAACAGTTTCCAAATTGAATATAATACTCTCCGCCGTATCTGGCATTCTGATTTTATCACTAGCGGCTTTTGTTACACTTTTTTTGATTGAACACAAAAAACTTTCCTCATGCACTGAAAAATATTATGCCGTAATCGACGACAGCATTTTTGACGAATACTTTAGAACCACAGACCAGAGCATCCTTCCCGCAGATTTTGCGCTGATTTCCGTCTCGGATTTTTCAACCCTTGATTTGAACAAGAGCAATTCAAAAAAAGGACCATACGCATGTGCAGTTGCATTTGTCACAAAAGATGAGTCCATGGCTTTTTTTGATTCCAAATCCGAAAATCCCCTTACAAAAAGCTACAGCCTAAAATCAAAATACTATTTTCCATCCGCGCCAACAGATTTTAATCAACTTTCTTCTATTAATATGACCAATTTTACTCTCTCATTGAGCGACTCCGAAACTCTCCCGGACGGAAACAAGGCACTCACCGTGGACTCGAAATATGCCGGGGACGAGGGTTACGCCCTTGAAAAAAAGACCTCCGCAAGATGCAGCGTTCTGGTTCCGGATTTTTCAAAAAGCGTCCTTGATTTTTTTGACGGATTTTTCCAGAACAGAGACATTCTCTCGGACAGCATTGGTTTTGTTGCTGCGGTCGGCGACATAATGGTTGAGCGCGGGGTGCAGGAAATTCTGATTGAAGATGAGGATGGACTGGAGAAGGTCTTTGGCACGACGCTTCCAATTTTGCAGAACAACGACATAACGATTGGAAATCTGGAAGGAGCAGTCACCGAATCAACCGCAAAGTCCTACAAATCATTCACATTCAAATTCCACAAGGAAGTTCTCCCCGAGCTGCAAAAAGCGGGATTCAACTATCTCATGCAGACAAACAACCACTGCTACGATTATGGAGAGGAAGGATTCAGGGACAGTCTTGCGGCGCTGAAGGAATACAGCATTCCGACATCCGGTTCCGGCTACACCTACGAAGAGGCTAAAAAATTTTACCACACGACAGTCAACGGAATGAACTTCGCCATAATAAGCTGCGGAGCCTTCCCTGTTGAGAGGACTGGATTCAATGGAGAAAAAACCGCAACCGCAACCGACACCCGAGCTGGAATCCTATGGCAGAATGAAGAACTCTTCGAGGAAATCAAAAAAGAAAAGGCAGCCGGAAATTTTGTAATCGTGAACGCACATGCAGGAATCGAGTACAGCCGAAGTCCAAGCAAATCACAGAGGGAACTTTACGAAAGATTTATTGACTCCGGGGCCGATGTTGTTTTTGGAAGCCACCCTCATGTAATCCAGCCGACAGAATGGTACAACGGGAAGGTCATAGTCTACTCGCTCGGCAACTTCATTTTCAACGACATGGCGGATTTTGCGTCCTACGGTGCACTGGACACGGAGATTGTACGGCTCGGGGTGGTCAACGGAAAAACTGTCTACACCGAAATCTACCCGGCAAGAATCAACGGAACATCGGTCGCCCTAAAATAGCAGCAAGATTTTCGGATTGATTTTCAGAGGTTCACAAATCTTAAAAATTCATATATAATAGAGAAATCAGACCACATTCCCGGCAAGGGCTATTTGGAGATTTTTATGACGCTAAAAGAAAAATATGAGAGAAGCCTTCAGGATTCAGAAAACTTTATCAACGGTGAAAAAAAGAATGTCACAAGCTCGTACAAAAATGGTGTTGTGCTTGCCAATTTTTTCAACAAGGAACTTGATTACTCAGACATAAACGTACACTACAGCTACCCGGTGGAGCGTTTTGGAAAAACAGAGGACTGGGATTTGAAAATCCGTTTCCAGCTCCGCAAGTCAGAAATCAACAGAAACTCACCCCTGAATGCGAGCTTTGTTTTCCAGCATCTGTCCGTTCTCGCCGATTCGGAATGGGTCAAGGGAGAACCGACCGACAGCATCGCAAAGGAAATCTGCCGTGGAATGAAGGACCATCTGGATCCAGTCCAGCCCGACCTGAACATAAAACAAATTACGGTGGAGTGGGCGGTCCATGTTCCAGACTGCACTACTGTTTTTGTAAATCTCCTGTACGCCTATCCAAGTGAGGCCGAGCTTGAAGCAAAAATGGAAGCCGAGATGGCCGCGGAAGGAAAGGAACAGGAATAGACTGGAGCTGATTTTGAAAAAAAGTTTTAAAGCGACACTTCTGTTTTTCTGTCTCAGCTGCATAAGCGTCTGGATTTTTTCCTCATGCTCAGGCGGTTCAAAGCTGGAGGGCGTGTGGGAAAGTTCAACAGCAGTGTCTTATGAGTTCACAAAATCCACATACACGATGAAGGTCAACATTCTTTTCGCGGTCGCAAAAATTTCAGGACCATACAGAATTGATGGGGACTCGCTCTATGTCACCGCCGAAAAAGTTTCCTTTGACGATGGAAAGACATGGACGCAAAACAGCGGAGAGATTTTTTCAACCGACGAGCAGATTCTGCCGCTCACATTCAATTCGGACGGAACAATCTCAATCTCCAACATGGTTTACACCAAAGCAAAAAAATGAAAAAAATTTTTGGACTCTGCGCAGGACTCATTCTGATTCTGGTCTGCATGTCATGCCAAAACCCGTCCAGCAAAATCAAAGGCAGATGGGCAAGCGTACAGACCGGCGCAATCTATGATTTTTCTGGAAAGACTTTTGTTTTGAACACATCCGTTTTAAACTCCGCCGTGATGGCAAAGGGAATCTACCGCTGCACAAAAAAATCTCTGACGACAGTTGTGGAGCAGCTTTCTTTTGATTTTGGCGAAACATGGGAAAAAAACGACGGCTCCTTGATTCCATCAAATGAAATCCAGCGGCCACTAAAATTTGTTGCGCCCGATAAAATCATTCTCTCCGATGCCGAGTACGTTAGATTCTAGTTTCCAATCTCGTCCTGCGGATTAAAACTTTCGGGCAAAAGTTCCTCCAGGGTTTTTATTTTGTATTCGTCTGTATTTTTCGCCATTATGATTTTAAAATCACGCTTGCAGAATTCGGCCATGACCTGCCGGCAAACACCACATGGGGCGCAGAACGATTCTGTTTTTCCATTTGGTCCACCGACTATGGCTATTGCGGAAAATTTTTTTTCGCCCTCGCTGACCGCCTTAAAAAAAGCAGTACGCTCCGCACAGTTGCTCGGTCCAAAAGCCACGTTCTCGACATTGCATCCCGTGTAAATTTTTCCATCCTCGGTCAAAAGCGCAGCCCCGACAAAATATTTTGAGTAAGGCGCATACGAATATTTCAGCATGGAAAGAGCTTTTTCAATCAAAATTTTTTCGTTCATAATTTTCCCTCGTCAATCAGTTTTTTAATAAAATCGGTCAGTGCATTTGAACATCTAAGCTGAGTCGCCGCAGATGGATGATAGTCGCAGCCAAATCCTTCCTCCGCTGTCTGTGGAACAAAATGCAGCAGGGAAATCCTGTCGTCTCCAGTTTCGCTTGTATACTCGGCGGCAGCCTTTTCGATTTTTCCGAACAGACGGTTTCCGCCAAGCATGATTCCCATTGTCAAAACAAAATAGGCATCTGGATTTTTGGAGCGGATGTCCTTCAAAAATTTTACATACTCGCTTGCATATTCGTTCTGGCGGTCCTCATTTTCTCCGGTGTAGCTGTCATCGTTTGTTCCAAGATTCACAACAATCAAGTCGCTTTTGAAATCAGCAAAATTCCATTCGCGGTCCTCGAACATTTTTGAATTCCAGTTGAAACAAAATTTTTTGTAGTGCGGTGGAACCAGCTGGATTGGATTTTTGTTACCATCGTTAGTCCAGCCCGAGACAATTCCAAATCCGCTGAAACTTGTAAGAAGATAGTCCGCATCCAAATTTTTTGCCGTCATATATGCGTAGGCCTTGGTCGCGTTTTCGGTCTGGGTTGAAAAAAGCTCCTCCGCTGATTTTCCTTCAACACCATATCCACAGGTGATGCTGTCGCCAATAAATTCTATCTTCAATTTTTTTTGTGGAGCCGGGGAAAGTTTTGCGTCCGAATCCGCCACGATATTTTTTATTCCAAGATAGGACTGTGTTCCTTCCGAAAGTTTGATGAATCTGACTCTCGCCTTTTTGATTTTGTCTCCATCAAAAACAGTCACAGATTTTGATTTTTCATCCATACTGCCAAGCACGACAGATTTTTCATCAACAAAAATTTCGTATCTTGCCCAGTTCATTTCGGGAGTGCCATCGGCCTTTGTCGAGGGATGCGCACATTCATCACCAATCAAATCGAACGAAAGACTTTTTGCCTCAACATCAAATTCAATTCCGCTGGCAGAAAGAATGAGCCACCTTGTCCCATTGTCGTCGAGCGTTCTTCCCAAAAGCTTTACATTTGAAGAATCCGCTGAAAAAAACTTCTTTTCCATATCATATAGATTTTAAATTGTAACGCTCCAAAAATCAAGGATAAAAAAACAGAAGGGAACATCTAAAAATTTCACATTCCGTAAATCAACAAAGGCGTTACACTTCGCTAACTACACACTTTTTGTTTTATATGTTATAATACCGCACGAAAACAACAAACTTTCTTCTATATATAAGGAGTATTTTTATGAAATCATATTTCGATTTGAAGGGACAGGTTGCTGTCGTTACAGGTTGTTCAACAGGTCTTGGTGTGCAGATGGCAAAGGCTCTCGCGAACCAGGGTGCAAAGATTGTTGCAATTGCCCGCCGCAAGGAAAAAATAGATGCGGTTGCGGATGAAATCAACAAAGAGTTCGGGGTCGAGACGCTTGCAATCCAGTGCGACATTACCGACACGGCAAAGGTTGATTCCGCAGTTGACGAGGTACTTGCAAAGTTCGGGCGCATTGATATTGTAATCAACAACGCTGGTACGGGTGCGGTCGCTCCTGCAGAGGATATAACGGATGATCAGTTCTACAATGAAATCAACAT
>DGGQ01000096.1 GCA_002392275.1 Treponema sp. UBA3870 | reverse complement strand
TTTATATTTTTATCACGCCTCCTTTCCGTAAAGTTATTAGCCCATTTTTGAACATCTGGTTCATATACCGTAATTACATATTCAGTATCATTTTCTGGATTATATGCAGAAACGACATGAACAGGACACTCTTCATCAAAGCCTAAAATCAACCTGCTCGGATACGGCATATCATCAGGATAGTCTTTTATCACTTTTCCATTTTCTATGACTGATTTTATAGTTTCTGGTGAAAAGCCCCGCTCCGCCATTCTTTTAAATGCATGTCCAGAAAATGAATAGTTCAAGTCAACCTCCAAACAGTTCCATTATATCACATTTTTTATCTTATCGTTTAATATTTATCTTTTTTTATAAAAAATCAGGCTTTGACTTGACCTAAAAGTTCAGCAAAGTTTAACCATACTTTTATCAAGTCTTTTTTTTGAGATTTCCAAAAGATTTTTTATCGGCTAAAAAATTGTTCTATTTTTTCCACAATTTGACATATTTCTCCATAATGATTATATTTTAAATATGAAACTATACTCAAAGAGACATCTTATTATTTCATGCGCGATTTCCGGAGCTGCCGCGGCATGCCTTGCTGTTGGTGTTTCGCTCGGAATTTCAGGACGCAGGGCACCAGCCACTGTTGATGAAGGGTCCACGATTATCGCGCGGACTGACGAAGAGCTTATAACCACCGACGATACACAGCTTGAAACAAACACACCGGCTTTGGCGGTCGCAAGCCCCGCAAGCGGATACACGCAGGACGAGGCACAGAACATAGCCGTGTACGAAAAATGCAACGAGGCGGTCGTAAACATCACCACGCAGGTTATGAGCACGAACTGGTTCTGGGAGCCTGTACTCACATCCGGTGGTTCAGGTTCGGGAAGCATTATCGACAAGCGCGGATACGTAATCACAAATGTCCACGTAATCGACAACGCGACCAAAATCACAATCTCCCTACACGACGGAACAAGCTACGACGGAACGGTTGTCGGAAAGGATGTTGAAAGTGACATCGCGGTTTTGAAATTCACTCCGCCAAAGGACAAGGAGCTTAAGACCATCGCTTTCGGCGACAGCGAAAATCTCAAGGTCGGGCAAAAGGTGATTGCGATTGGAAATCCGTTCGCGCTCGAAAGGACAATGACAACAGGAATCATCTCGGGACTTGGACGGCCAATCCAGGAAAGCGAGAACGTAATCATCCGCAACATGATTCAGACCGATGCCGCAATCAACCCGGGAAACTCTGGAGGTCCATTGCTCGACAGCCAGGGACGCATGATAGGCGTGAACACGATAATCTACTCTTCAAGCGGTTCCTCAAGCGGAGTCGGATTCGCGGTTCCAGTGTCCACAGCCCGTCGAGTAGTGAACGAGCTGATTCAGTACGGAAAAGTAAACCGCGGTGTGATGATGGTTTCCTTGGTTCAGAACTCCAGCTCACTTGCACGCTACGCAGGATACGGAATCTCCACCGGAATGATAGTCAGCAGAATCCGGTCTGGAAGCCAGGCAGAGGCAGCGGGTCTCAAAGGCGGAACAACGGCAGTAAGATATGGAACGTTCAACGTCAAGACAATCTACCTTGGCGGAGACATAATCACTGCAATCGGTGACATACAGGTAAACACGCTCGCCGACTACTATGCGGCACTCGAAGACAAAGTTCCGGGCGACAAAGTGAATGTCACCGTCTACAGGAACAAAAAATACGAGACGCTTACCGTGCAGCTTGAATCCGAGGAAGACACATCGGGAAGCTCCTCAATCTAGGAAGCGTTATGCGAAAATTCCATGTCGTATCAGATTATGAACCGTCGGGGGACCAGCCGCAGGCAATACAGAAACTTGCGGAGGGTTTTCTTCGCGGCGACAAATACCAGACTTTGAAAGGTGTCACGGGGTCGGGAAAGACTTTCACCATGGCAAAAATCATCGAGGCGGTGCAGCGTCCGACCCTCATAATCAGCCACAACAAGACCCTTTCCGCGCAGCTTTACCGAGAGTTCAAAACTTTTTTTCCGGAAAACGCGGTCGAATATTTTGTCTCATACTACGACTACTATCAGCCCGAAGCCTATGTTCCGGCGCGTGACCTTTATATAGAAAAGGATGCCGACATCAACAAGGAAATCGACCAGATGAAAATGGCGGCGACATACAGCCTCATGGAAAGACGGGATGTAATCGTCATTGCGACGGTGAGCTGCATCTACGGACTTGGTATGCCGGAACTTTACAAGAGCATGAGAATCCACCTTGAAAAAGGCGAGACACCCGACCTCCACAAACTTGCGCTAGACCTTGCGGAAATCCAGTACAACAGGAACGACATGGTTTTGGAGCGTGGCACGTTCAGAATACGCGGAGACATAATCGAAATCTACCCTCCGTATATGGAATTCGACGAGGCGTACAGGATTGAACTTGATTTTGACGAGATTGTGCGGATCAGGCGATTCAACGTAATCTCCGGGAACACCACCGAGGAGCTTGACGAAACTACAATCTACCCTGCGAAAAACTTTGTTGTTCCCCACGATGCTCTTGCAATGGCGACCGACCGCATACAGACGGAACTTGAGGAAAGGCTTTCGGTTCTACATGCCGAGAAAAAAATTCTTGAGGCAGAGCGTCTAAAAACCCGCGTGACCTACGACATCGAAATGATGAAGGAAATGGGCTACT
>DGGQ01000131.1 GCA_002392275.1 Treponema sp. UBA3870 | reverse complement strand
TACTACAAAAAAGACTGCCACAAAATCAACAGCTGCTGCAAAAAAGACTGCAACAAAATCAACAGCCACAAAATCAACAGCCACAAAATCAACAGCCACAAAATCCACCGGGACAAAATCAACTGCGGCAAAAAAAATTACCCCGGCAAAAACTGAGACCAAGGCATCCGGCTCTGGTTTTAATCTCTCGGGCCTCTTGACCGGTGCTGTCACAAGCGCGATTACAAGCAAAATCTCCAGCGGCGCGATTGGATTCAAGGACGTGAACGGAGACGGCAAGGTTGATTTGAAGGACATCATCCAGACAATAGTTTCATCGTTTCAGGACGGAAAAATCAATGTGTCCTCAATCTCCTCGGCTATAACGCAGGTCTGGAACGCTGGATTCAAGTCCGGCCAGGAAAGCAAGTAGCTGTTTTTAAACAAATTTGCCTAAAGTCCGGCGCATGGTCTTTTTTCTTTGTTGATTTTCATGCTATACTTTGCCGGATGAATATATGTCTTTTTTCTCAGGACGAAGTGGAAAAGCCGCTGGACATACGCGACCCACGTGCCGAACACATATTGAAAATCCTCCACAAAAAGGAGGGCGACAGTTTTTCGGCTGGGATTATCGGTGGAATGGCCGGGACCGCAACCATCAGGAGCATTGACGCTTTTGAGGCAAAATCGGATGACGGACGGAAGTCTTTTTTGCGTGGGTCCATCACTTTTTCATTTGAGCCAAAAACGGACGGCAAGCCTCTGCATCCGCTTGTGATGGTCATCGGTTTTCCGCGTCCAATCCAGCTGAAACGTCTTTTGCGCGACATGGCGGGGCTTGGTGTTTCGGAGGTGCATCTGACTTCAACGGAGCTTGGGGAAAAATCATATCTGAAATCCGAGCTTGCGACTGGCGATGCCGGATACCGGATGCTTTTGGATGGAACCGCACAGGCTGCCGGGACCCATGTTCCTGGGCTTTTTATACATGCCTCGCTGGAAAAATGCCTTGACGGGATTGCTGCTTCGTCCGGTGGTTTCAGGGGATACGCTCTGGACAATATAAATCCATCGGGGAGCCTTTGGAGCGAGCTTTCAAAAAATCCACCGGCAGGGGATTCCCTTGTTGTGGCCGCGATTGGTGCCGAAAGAGGATGGACGGATTCCGAAAGGGGGCTGCTTGAAAAACGTGGCTTCGTCCGTCTGGGAATGGGGAACCGTGTTTTAAGGACTGAGACCGCATCAACCGTTGCCGCAAGCCTGATTCTGGGCGCGATGGGTGTTCTGGACTGATTTGGGATTGATTTTGTACTATATAATTGGGATTATATTGGGATAGGGGAAAACGGATTATGGACAACGAAAAGATTAAGGACATGCTGCTGGATATTGCCGACACGTCTCTGGAGTTCATTGTGACTATGACGGGCAAGGAAAGCAAAAAGGTCAACGGACTGTACAAGCCGGAGACCCGCGAAATCCTTCTGCACAATAAAAATTTCAAGACCGACAACCAGCTGGTCTACACAGCCGTGCATGAGTACACCCACCACCTTATGAACGAGGCCGAGATTGCAGCCAACGGTGGAAGGGAGCCACCCCATGGTGGAAGGGTTCACACGAATGCGTTCTGGGCAAAATTCCACGAGCTTCTGGAGATTGCGGAAAAGAAGGGCTACTACACGATGGACCTTTCGTCTGTCCCTGAACTGGAGTCGCTTACAAAGGAAATCAAGGAAAAATACATAGTGCCGAACGGTAAACTCATGCTCGAGTTTGGACGGAAGCTTTCCCAGGCGCACAGTCTTTGCGAGGAAAATTCAATCCGCTACGAGGACTATCTTGACCGAATCCTCCAGCTGCCACGTAACACTGCGAGAACGGTAGCCGCGGTTGGTATGCTGAACGATGACGACGCGGAGCTTGGATTCGACAATATGAAAATCATGGCATCGGTAAAAAAGGCAGACCAGAGGGCAAAAGTGACGGATGCCCTTAAAAACGGAAAAAGCCCAGACTCGGTAATCGCCATGATGAAAAAGAAGGCACAGACTGTTGACCCAAGAACGAAGCTTGAAAAAGAGCGCGACCGCTTGACAAAAACCATTGCAGAACTTAAAACAAGATTGGAATATGTGGAGGAAAGCCTTGAAAATCTCTAGCGTTTCAAAAATACTGGCACTGTCCCTGGCCATTGCGGGAACAAATGTTTTTGCCCAGTCAATCTCTATGCCGACGATATCGTCCCCGTCCATGCCGACAATAGACGCGCCTGTGATTGGTTCGGGGTACTACAGACCCGGTTCTTACACTGGAAGCCAGTCATCTAGCTCCACCGCAACAAAAAAATCGACGGAATCGACCGGAAGCGAAAAAAAGGCTGAGGAAATAGCGACCGCCATGATGGAGGATATTCTTCCATCGCTCACCGCTGACGACATTCAGGAGCTGAACGTGAACGGTGTTCTGGAGACTGTGCTTGAAAGCCAGAAAAAGTCCACCGCCCCCGCAAGTACCGATTCTGATGAGACGGACCAGCTTCTTAGGCAGGTTCTTTCCGAAATGG
>DGGQ01000183.1 GCA_002392275.1 Treponema sp. UBA3870 | reverse complement strand
TTTCCATGAACCATCAGGGGCAATTTGTTTTTGTTCAGACGAAAACGGTGAGACTGAAATCGAGATATATGCGCAGAGTCTTTGGCTGAGCAACATGCGGCAGGCTGTGGCGGATGTTCTTGCAATAAAACCTGAGAACATAAAAATCAACAAAACACGTTCGACCAATTCCTCATCAAACGCTGTATGGTATAATTCTGTAATTGCAGCTCAGGTAGCAGTTGCTTCGTACCGTACAAAAAAAATAGTCAAGCTGGTCTACTCCACTTCCGAACAAAAAAAATTTATGGACACGATGCAGCCCATAATTATCACGAACAGAACCGGCACAGACTATGATGGTAAAATACAGGCGATGGATATCCATATTGATGTGGAGGCCGGATTCTACAATCCATTTGCGCAGGAAATTGTGGACCGTCTTGCAATTGCGTCATACGGATGCTATCTTGTTCCCAATTTAAAAATTACAGCACGTGCAATTGCAACATTTGAAAGCGCGTCATCCCTAAAACTACAGATGCTTGATTCGGCAGCGTTCTTTGCTATCGAAAACCAGATGAACGAAATCAGTAAAAAACTAAACATCTCGCCAGCCGAAATTAGGAAAATTAATTTCTCGTCGCCTGACATTTTGATTCCTCACATGCCATTCAACTTTTTGCAGGAACATAAAAATGAGCTGATGGACAAAATCTGCAATGACACAAATTTCCATAGAGTTTATTTTTCATACAAGCTGAACAACGAAAAAAAATTTGACGACATTTTTTCCTTGCCAGAAAAAGATGAGGACGAAAAAAAAGAGGGAAAACAAAAGGATTTCCACAAAATAAGTTTTCCGCAGAGGGGTGTTGGACTTTCATGTGGATTCGAGGGAACATGTTACTTTGGCTCTCAAATGTACAGGGACAGCGACCCATCGCTTGAAATCATCTGGGAAAGCGAAAACAGTCTTACAATCCACACGCCTCTCAACTCAAAACCTTCCATTGAGATTTTGAAAAACAAAATATCCAGCGAGCTGGGTGTTTCAAACGCAAACATAAATGTGGATTCGGACTTTTCAATTTCAGAAGAACCATTGATTCCAGATGTTGTTAATTCAAACATCAGCGTGACAATGGAATTGATTGACAGATGCTGCGACGCACTGCGCAAGGCTCGTTCCCAGAAAAAAAAGTTTCCAATAATCATAGAACGCAGAATAACTGAGCGCAAAAAAAAGCAATGGAATAATGCAAAATTTGAGGGCCGTCCTTTTTTGACGGAAAGTTTTGGAATTGCGGTTGTTGATTTGGAAATAGACATGGAGACTTTCACTCCGCACATCCGTGAGCTTTCACTGCTGATTGACGGTGGAAAAATTTGCAATAAGGAGGCAGCTGAAAACAGCATCAAACTTGCGGTCCACAAAATTCTTCTGGGAATGATAGACGGAGAAAGCGACAAGCCGGACAAAATCAACATAGACTTTGTAGAATCAGAAAAAGGTTCAGCGCAGATTGGAGAAATTCCATACCAGATTTTACCATCAGCAATAACACAGGCAATCTCGCAGATTGTTGGAGAACCAATAACGGAGTTTCCATTGCAGACGGACACTATCTACAAAATCATGCAGCGAAGAAACCAGATTGGACGGGAGGAAATCAATTGACAATCTCTTACAAAATCAACGGTAAAAAAAATGTGGAACCATACACGGAGGAAAGTCTACAGAAGGTTCTCAGAAAAAATGGATTGAAGACTGTAAAGCTTGGATGCTCCAATGGATTCTGCGGAAACTGCATGGTCCTACTGAATGACACCCCCGTTCCCTCCTGCAAAGTTTCAGCCGCCTCAATACAGGGTGGCGATGAAATTGTTACACTTTCGTATTTTCAAAAAACATTTCCAGAGGCAAAGGACATTGCCAAGGGATTCGAGAAGGCAGGGATAAATCTCTGCGGATATTGCGATGCGGGAAAATTTTTTACCGCCTATGATTTACTGAAAAACGGAAAGCCCTCAAAAGAAAGGATTTTAAATGCCGTAAAAGGTTTGAACACATGCTGCACTGACGCGGAAACATTGTGCGAAGGGATTCTATACGCATACGACTTCAAGATGGCAAGAAAGACAAGGGAATCCAATTCCGCCTCGGCAAAAAAAAATCAGGTGGCGGTATTGGAAAGCGAGAATCCAGCGGAGGAAGATGAAATTGAAACCACGGATGCAAATGGAAAAATGTTTTTTCCTACATCAATACAGGAGGCATTTCATGTTATGGACAAAAGTCCAAACTTCTGTATTTCCGCCGGTGGAACATATGAAGAAATTGAAAGCGCGGTGGACATCCAGAACATTGAAGCAAAACCTGTCCCACGCGACACAATAATCAGCCTAAAAAAAATATCGGAGCTGCAGTCAATTGAACGACACGAGCGTTACATAGAAATTGGGGCGGCAGTTACCCTGAATACACTGCTCAACCATGCCAGGATTCCACAGGTACTTCGTGATTCGGTTTCACAAATTGGCAGCCATTCGATGAGGAACCTTTCAACAATCGGTGGAAACATTTGCATTCCAGACCACAAGGGAAGCACTTGGTCCGCTCTTCTAGCCCTCGACGCAAAGTTTGAAATCGCATCGGCAAACGAGCATAAGGAAATAAAAAAACTTGTGATGGCCTATGAGTTTAAAAATCCTGGACCAAAAGAGATTCTCACAAAAATCCGTATTCCAATCAACAACTGGAGCACATCAATCTACAGACGGCTTGGATCAACAAATTTTCTTTACGGCGGAACAGCAGGATTTTCATTTCTTGTTGAAACCGAGCGCGACCATATCTACAATATAAAAATTGCATTCTCCGGGAAAGGGGAGCTGACACACCACGACGAAATTTTTAAGCACAAAAAAAAGTCGCTCCACAAGAGAGTGAAATACGGATTCAGTTCCGATTTGATTGGGCAAAAAATTCCGCTTCCGGAAAAAATGATAAACACATGCATTGCAAACGCTGAAAAAATTTTTACGGAAAAATGTGGCGGCAACTGTGATCCGATGATAGAACAGCAATTCAAATGCCTGCTACGCTCCGCTCTGGAACAATTGATGTAGCCACAAAAAGATTTCCGTTGCCTATTTTATGAGCATTGCGTCCCCGTAGGAAAAGAATCTGTATTTTTCCTGCACAGCGGTTTTATATGCGTTCAAAATATTTTCACGTGTGGAGAAGGCGGACACAAGCATAATCAAAGTTGACTCGGGGGTGTGGAAATTTGTAAACATCTGGTCCACAACCTTGAACTTGTAGCCGGGATACATGAAGATGTGAGTTCCCCTTGTCCCCCCCTGCACAGTTCCGTTTTCATCGCACGCGCTTTCCAGTGTCCTGACAGACGTTGTTCCCACAGCAAGAATTGGCCGTCCCTCTTTTTTTGCCGTGTTGATTTTTTCCGCGACATCATAGGGGACGGTGTAGATTTCCTCGTGCATCTTGTGGTCCTCAATATTTTCCGCGCGGACCGGAAGAAAAGTTCCAAGCCCCACGTGCAGCGTAATCCATTCAAGACCAATCCCCTTGTCACGAAGTTTCTGCAGCACAGGCTCGGTAAAATGCAGTCCGGCTGTGGGACATGCGGCACTACCGACTTCCTTTGCGTAGATTGTCTGGTAACGTTCAGAATCAGTATCGTCATCTTCGCGCCTGATGTACGGTGGAAGAGGAATGTGTCCGACCTTTTCAAACCAGTCCTCGGTGATTCTGAATGGAAATTTTATTGTGCGGAATTCACTTTTCCCGTCGTCATCATTATGAACAATAGTTCCCTCCGAGCCGTCCGAAAATCTGTAGACATTCCCGGCTTTTACTTTTTTTGCCCCGCGAACCATTGTGTTCCATGTGTCACCTTCGGGTCCGGTCTGGTTGAGGAACATAAATTCCTGTTCACGTCCGCTCGATGTTTTAATTCCGTAGCACCGGCTCCGACGCACCTTGCTGTTGTTGAAAATCATCAGAGTTCCCTCATCAACCAGCGACGGCAAATCTTCCATGAGATGGTTTTCCACCACGCCGCTTTTCCGTCCCAAAAGCATGAGCCTGTCGTTTCCCCGCTCGCCCGATGGTTTCTGCGCAATCAGTTCCTGTGGCAAATCAAAATAAAAATCCTTTGTGAGCATGGTCTGTCTCCCGTATTAAAATGTGGCAACAACTATTGTTAACACTGAATAATCAGCTTTCGGATTATTCTGCATTTCCCTAAAAAAAGTTTCCAGGGATTAGCAATAAAAATCTTTTTAAAACAGCTGAACCTGAGAATCATCGCTCCGTCCACGGAAACTCACATTCAGATGCTCGTAGGCTTTTTCCGTTGCGACTCTTCCTCTTGGCGTTCTCTGCAAAAGTCCGCACTGAATCAAATATGGCTCGTAGTAATCTTCCAGCGTGTCGATTGACTCTCCAATTGATATTGCAAGGGTTTCCGCTCCAACGGGTCCGCCTCCAAAATTGTTTATGATTGAAAGAAGAATCTCACGGTCGTAATGCTCCAGTCCAAGATTGTCGATTCCAAGCCGTGAAAGTCCGTCCCTCACAATATCGACGCTGATTTTTTTTGAACCAGCGACCTGGGCAAAATCCCTCATGCGGCGGAGAACACGGTTTGCCACACGCGGAGTGCCCCTTGAACATGAAGCCATAAGAAGGGCCGCATCCTCGTCAACACGCACACCAAGAATTGATGCGGAGCGGTTTATTATGGACGAAAGTTCCTCGTATGTGTAGAACTGCAAGCGCTGGATTATTCCGAAGCGGCTGATCAATGGGGACGAAACTGTTCCGGCCTTTGTTGTCGCGCCCACCAATGTGAAATGTGGAATAGGAATCCTGACAGTCCTTGCCGCAGCGCCCTGACCAATTACCCAGTCCAGCGAAAAATCCTCCATGGCAATGTAAAGCATTTCCTCGATGGCTGGCTTCAGTCTGTGGATTTCATCAATAAAAAAAACTGTGCGCGGGGTGATTGTCGAAAGTATTCCAGCAAGATCCTTTGGCTTGTCCAGCGCGGGTGCGGACGTGACTTTAAAATCCGCGCCAAGCTCGTTTGCCGTAATCTGCGCGAGCGTCGTCTTTCCCAGTCCCGGAGGTCCAATCAAAAAAAGATGGTCAAGGGACTCGCCCCTTGTTCTTGCGGCGTCTATGAAAATGCCAAGATTTTCTTTTATCGCGCTCTGTCCCTGGAACTCTCTCAGAGACAATGGACGCAATTTGTTTTCCTGTCCATCCTCATCAGATTTTTCACCGGAGTGTATGAACGCAGAATCGACGGCCTGGGACGCTAGAACTATTTTTGTTTTTCCGCCACTCTCCATTGCGACATTCCTTGATGCCTGCTGCGCAAGTTGTGCGGCTATGTTCATTTCATCGGTCTCGTCAGTCTGCCTTGGATAGGGGGACTTGTGGTTCACACTTTTGTTCATCGGGCCATCTCCACAAGGGCTCGTCTAAATATTGCGTCCTCCTTTTCGGCCTGGGTCTTCTGCGCAAAGGACCCGTCATTTCCCAATTCCGATGCAATTTCAGAAACAACAGTCTCGCAGGATTTTCTTTCGTAGCCCATGTCCGCCAGAGCCTTTATCACATCAGAGAACGGAACCGTAGTCTGTCGAACAGCGCCCTCATTTTCATCGGAGAGGGTAAGTTTTCCCTTGAGCTGGAGCAGCATTTTTGCGGCAGTTTTTTTTCCAACGCCTGGAACTTTCTGCAGTTTTTCAATGTCGCCGGAATCAAGAACGGAGGCCAATTCAGATGGTGAAATATTGCTCATAATTTTTAGCGCGCCCTTTGGTCCAATTCCGTCAACCTTCAGCAAATCAAAAAAAAGATTTCTTTCACTTTCGCTTGCAAATCCAAAAAGATTCATAAGGACATCGGTGTGCTGAAGCCAGACATAGACTTTCGTGTCCGAGCCAACTGCGGCAATTTTTTCAAGAGACGAGTCGGGAACGCTGATGTCCCACTCAATACCACCGGTCTCCAAAAATAATTTCTGAGGGAATTTTCCTGTAACGGTTCCAGACAAACTGTTAAACATAAAACCTTCCTATTAAAAATCTACCGTGCTGTGAATATGTGTTATGGCTCCCGCAAGTGCGTCGGCTGCGTGGTCTGGCTGGGGGACGACCTTCATGTTCAGGAGCAGCTTGACATACTGCTCGACGGTCTCCTTGTCCGCTGATGCCGTCCCGGTGACAGAGGATTTTATTTTGTTCGGCGTGTACATGAAAAGCGGAATCCCCTGCTGCGCGAGACACAATGTTATGACACCCTTGGCCTCCGCAACCGCAAGCGCACTGGAAGTGTTTCTTGAAAAATACAATGTCTCCATCTCCGCCTCGTCCGGACGGAATTCATCAACCACGGCAAGAAGTCTGTTGTAGATTGCGAGCAGCCTTACACCATGGTCCTCGTCTGATGAAGTCTCTATCACTCCGTAGCTCACAAGGCGCATGGTTCCGTTGCAGAAATCAACGATACCAAATCCTGTATTGGCAAGCCCCGGATCAATTCCCATAACTCGTCGTCGCTTCACTGATGGGTTCTCCAGAATTTCAAAAAGCGCCTGCAATCCAAAAAGAAAAGCAGACGCTCCTTATGTCAAATCATCAACCGAAATTGAAAAGAAAATTACTCGGCATCAGGATCAAAGTCGTCAGGATACTCAACTGTTGACCAGACGTTCTGAACATCGTCGTCCTCTTCAAGCTTGTTCAGGAGTTTGGCGACCTTCTTTGCTGTGTCCGTGTCAACCGCAGTGTATGCCTGTGGAACCATGCTGACGGCTGCGGAAAGTGACTCGTATTCCTTTGACTGGAGAGCCTCAAGAACCTTGTCGAAATTGGATGGGTCTGTTGTTACAGTGATAACTC
>DGGQ01000084.1 GCA_002392275.1 Treponema sp. UBA3870 | reverse complement strand
GCTCAGATTGATGTGGAATATCTCAACGGAATCCACAAGGATTTTGTGATTGATATAGCGAACATGCAGCCATTCGAACAGGTGAACCTTGTTAAAAAACTCAAGCCTGATGCTTTCATCGGTGTTCCGGAGTGGGCTGCCAAGCTTGGAATTCCGACCACGCATGTTCTTGACGGAAAACGCCCGACCATGGGTTATGATGGACTTCTTTATCTTGGAAACAAAATCGCGGACCAGCTTTCAAATCCGGGATTCAATAAAAAACTTGCGGAGCATGTAAAACTTCCGTACCGTGAAAGTTGGTATGGCGAAGATGCTTTCAAGTATATCGTTGGAATTTAAGGTGGAGGTCGAATATGAGTTTTGTTACAGAAAATCCACGTGGCGGATGTGTGCTTGCGGGAATCAACTCGGTATTGTCTGCGATTGATCATGTGTGTCCGGTTTTACATTCCGGTCCTGGATGTTGTATGCAGACTACAGCGGCGGAGCAGGGTCAGAGCGGTCATAAGCATGCGTGCTTTGTCAGCGGTGTTTCTCTTCCATCCAGCAACATGCTTGAAAAGGAAGTCGTCTTCGGTGGCGTGAACAAACTCCGCACAACAATTCAAGGTGCAATCGACATAATTGATGCAAACGCATATTTTGTCCTTACGGGTTGTACAGCAGGAATTATCGGGGATGACATTGCAAGCGTTACCGACGAGTTCAACCAGAAAGGCTACAAGGTCTATCCAGTTGAGACACCAGGATTTGCGGGCGACAGCAATCTAGGCTATGAGGTTACATGGAATACATTAATTGACAAAGTGATTCAGCCAGCTGAAAAAAAACAAAGTAACCTTGTTAACATTTTTGGAATCATTCCGTACCATGATCCATTTTGGAGCGGAACTCTTGAAGAAATTGACAGGATTCTTTCAAAGCTCGGTCTGAAGGTGAACACATTTTTCACAAAGCATCAGGGGCTTGATGTGATTGAACATTGTTCCGAGGCGGCTCTGAACATAATCATAAATCCGTGGCTTTTCAAGGGATCTGCAAAAAAGTTTGAGGAAAAATTTGGTGTGCCATCAATTCGTTTTCCATTTGTCCCGGTCGGTGCGACTGATACAACAAGATTCGTGCGCGAGGTTTCCGCTGCATTGAATCTGGATCAGGCTCTTGTGGACAAAGTGATTGCGGAAGAAGAAGATTATGTCTACTCATATCTCGGTCAGTCAATCGGTCAGTTGAGCTGGAAAAGATTTGCCGTCGCAGGAGATGCCTCAAATGCAATAGCAATAACACGCTACCTTGCGAACGACTACAGTTTTTCTCCTGTGCTTGTCGTAATCACCGAAAACATTTTCAGGCCTGAGGACAAGGAGAGAATCATAAAGGAAATCTCTTCGCTTGAATATGCCGCCGCTCCTAAAATCGTTTTTGCAAGCGACCAGTGGGAAATCAATCAGGCAATCAGAAACGAGCCGGAAGAAATTACCCTGCTTGTCGGAAGCACTAATGAAAAAGAAGTCGCTCTTGAAAAGGGAATACAGTTTTTGAACGCCACCTTCCCAATAAACGAGCGTCTCATATTTAACAGAACATACGCGGGCTACCGTGGAAGTCTGACATTCACTGAAGATTTATATGACAATTTATAGGAGGTCATAATGAAAAAAATCAAAAACATTTTGTCTGTGGCAACAGTTATTGCCGCTGCGTCTGTATCGGTTCTTCTTTCGTCATGTCAGAAAAAGGAATCTGAATTTGTGTTCAAAATTGGAACCTCAAATTCAGGTCTCTGTTCCGCGCCTCTCCACATTGCCGTGGACAATGGAATCTTTGCCGAGGAATTTGGAAAGGCCGGACTCAAGTTTGAAACTGTCGAAATCAATATGCAGGAGGCCACAACTCTTGTCGTCGCACAAAAAATAGATGCATGTATGGGACTTGCGGGAAGTCTTGTTCCGCAGATGGACAATGGACTTGAAATCAGTTTCTTGAGTGGAGTGCATACCGGCTGTACAAAATTTTATGTGCGCGGTGATTCTCCGTACCAGACTCTCGCCGATCTCCGTGGACAGACAATCGGTTTCCCGGGAGCGCAGGATTCATCCGTGATTGCGTTCCAGAGAAAATTCCAGGACTACGGTTTTGTTCCCTATGGACCGAACGCGGAGTTTAAGGTCGCTGTCTACGGAATGACGGATCTTCCAATTGCCCTTGCGAACGGTGCTGTCGAGGGAGTTGGTCTGCACGACCCTGTTGCCTATATTGCTGAAAAGGATTACGGATTCAGAAAAGTTTTGGACACAACCGAGGATGAAAGATTCTCTCAGGAATATTGCTGCATGACTTATGTTTCAAGCGAGATTGCAAAAAAATATCCCGAGCATACCAAGGCATTTGTCCGTGCAATTTTGAAGGCGAGCGCATTTGTCCAGAAAAATCCAAGGCAGGCCGCCCAGATTCAGATTGACAACAATCAGATGACCGGTGATGTTGAGCAGAACGGATATCTTCTTGCCACATACAACTACACTCCATCGGTGGAGCTTGCAAGAAGAACTGTGCATGATGCTATTGACCAGCTAGTTGATATGGGTGTCATGCAGAATGTAAGCGACAAAGAAAAATTTGTTGCGGACCATTTTATTCGCTTCGACGACGTTCCGGATTCATACATCTGCAATGACGACGGAACTTTCAGTGAAGCAGGTGTACCAAGTCTAAAAATCGCGAAGAACTAATTTTTGCGAAGGAGAAAACATATATGAGTAAAAACGTTAAAAGAGTTTTAACACTGTTGCTGCCATTTTTTGCGGCTGCAATTTCTGCGCTTCTGTATTTTGCGATTCCAGAAAGCGGAAAACAAAAACAGATGTCATCTCCATACTATATGTGTTTTCTTCTTGCGGCGGTTGTTGTCCTTGCGGTCTGTATTGTCGTTGGATTTTTTGTAAAATCTTTCGGAAACAAATTGCAGGGAAAACTTCCGCTGTACGCTGGGATTATTTTCTTTCTCGCGGCACTGAATACGGTTGTCTGTAAAATGACATTCCTCCCGGTCCTCTATTTTCCGTCGCTCGACAGGGTGTGCGGACTTTTGTGGACGCAGCGGCTGTTCCTTTTGAAGAACCTTGTTTTTTCGCTGGGACTTTTGGTGCAGGGATTTTTGTTCGGGCTTGTGACTGGATTTTTTTCCGGGCTTGCGTTGGGCTACAATCGACACGTTGGCTACTGGCTTAATCCTGTGACAAAATTTTTGGGACCCGTTCCAACCACAGCATGGATTCCTCTTGCCCTTAGCGTTTTTCCGACAACACATGCCGCAAACGTTTTTTTAATTGCGTTCGCAGTATGGTTCCCGGTGACACTTATGACGGCCAGTGGAATTCAAAGCGTGAACAAAACTTTTTTTGAAGTCAGCGAGACTCTTGGCGCAAAAACTTTTTTCAAGGTTTTTCGTGTCGCAGTTCCCGCAAGTCTCCCGCAGATTTTTCTTGGTCTTTTCTACGGAATTGTTTCTTCGTTCGCAACATTGATGGCAGTCGAGATGAATGGAAATTCTGAGGGAATCGGTTGGTACATCAACTGGCAGAAATCGGTCATGCAGTATGACGGCGTGTATGCCGGACTGATTGTCATAGCGGTTTTGTGTTCATTGATTCTGACATTGCTTTTCAAAGTCCGCGATAAAATCATGGTATGGCAGAAGGGGGTAATCCGATGGTAGGAAATATTCAGATTCAGAATGTTAACAAAAGTTTTGATGATGTCCACGTGCTGAACAATTTTTCTTTGGACATAGAGCCTGGAAGTTTTGTCTCACTGATTGGGCCATCTGGATGCGGAAAATCAACTCTGCTCAGAATAATCGGTGGTCTTGAAAAAAGCTATGAAGGAAAAGTTTTTCTTGATGGCGAAAAAATTTCTAGGGCGGGATGTGACCGTGGTTTTGCGTTCCAGGGTTCAAATCTTTTTCCGTGGCTCACCGTAAAAGGCAATGTCGCTTTTGGACTTAAGGCACGCAAAATCTACAAAGAAAAAAAACAGGATGTAAATGAAATCATAAATCTTGTTGGACTAAGCGGATTTGAAAATTCCTATCCACATCAGATTTCCGGTGGAATGCAGCAGAGGGCCTCGCTTGCCAGAGCATTGGTTGGACATCCTAAGGTCCTGCTTCTTGACGAACCGCTTGGTGCTTTGGATGCGTTCACCAGAATGAACCTTCAGGACGAGATTCTGAGAATCAAAAAAGAAAACAACATGACAATGCTCATGGTCACGCACGATGTGGACGAGGCAATCTACATGAGCGACCGTGTTGTTGTGATGAGCGCACGTCCGTCAAAAGTTGAGGCGGTGATTGACATTGAGCTGCCAAAACCAAGGGCGAGAATTCAGGATGCATTCGCAATCTACAGGAACAAGATTCTGGAAATACTCAACTACGGTGGAAAAATCCCTGAGGTTGAATACACAATTTAAAACAAGTCCACAAAAATCAAATTAATAGAAGGAAGTGAGTCGGATGAAAACGGAGACAAAATGCATACATCTTGAAAAAAGTGACGACGACTGTTGTTGCGGTGGAACAAAAAATCATTATGGGGCAATTAGTTTCCCGATTTATCAGACCGCTACCTATGCTCATCCATGTCCCGGACAGAGCACCGGTTTTGATTACACGAGACTGCAAAATCCAACAAAGGAGCAGCTCGAAAAAATTGTTGCCTCACTTGAGGGCGGGACAGATGCTTTTGCTCTTTCAAGCGGAATGGCTGCGATTTCTCTTCTTATGGAAATTTTCAGTCCCGGTGATCACATAATTGCGGACAGTGATTTGTATGGCGGAACAATAAGGCTTTTTGACAATGTTTCCACAAAAAATGGAATCAGCTTCACACGTGTAGATTGCGCATCAGCGGATTTGGAATCTCTCGTAAAATCAAACACACGTGCAATCTATATCGAGACTCCGACGAATCCAATGATGAATGTTACGGACATAGCAAAGGTTGCGGAAATTGCGAGACGCCATAATATTCATCTGATTGTTGACAACACGTTCATGTCGCCATATTTTCAGAATCCTCTTGCGCTTGGTGCGGACATTGTTGTTCACTCAGGAACAAAATATCTTGCTGGACACAACGACACTCTCGCTGGATTTATTGTCACAAACAATTCTGAAGTTCAGGAGAAGCTAAGGTTTTTGATAAAGACAACCGGGGCGGGGCTTGCACCTTTTGATTGTTGGCTTGTTCTTCGCGGAATAAAAACTCTTGCCGTGAGAATGGAAAGGGCAGAAGCAAATGCAAAAAAAATTGCGCAGTGGCTCAAGACACAGAAATCAGTTGTACGTGTAATCTATCCAGGACTTCCAGAACATCCGGGTTACGAAATTCAGAAAAAACAGTCACGTGGATTTGGTGCCATGCTGACATTCCAGACCGACACAAAAGAGCGGGCCATATCCGTTTTGGGAAATGTACGTCTGATTCAATACGCCGAAAGTTTGGGAGGGGTGGAGACACTTCTTACTTATCCGACCACGCAGACACATGCCGATGTTCCCGAGGAAATCCGTCTTAAAAATGGAATAACGCCAGCCACTTTGCGGCTTTCTGTTGGAATTGAAAATGCGGATGATTTAATTTGTGATTTGGAACAGGCATTTTCACATAAATTATAAGCAGCTTTTGATTGAATGTAATTTTTATAGATGAACAATTTTGTCACATGAGTTCAATGCGGACTCATCGTGGCTTACCATGACAATTGTTTTTCCTCCATCGGCAAGTCTCCTAAAAATCTGGACGACCGATTCTGCCTGCTCCCTGTCAAGAGATGATGTTGGTTCGTCAGCGAGGATAACGGATGGATTGTTCATCAACGCGCGGGCAATAAGCACACGATGGTTTTCACCGCCAGAGAGTTCTGAAGGAAAGCAGTCCGCAAGATGCCTGATTCCAAGACGCTCAAGAAGATTTTCCGCTTTTTTTTCAGAATCATTTTGCCCAGTGTCTTTTCCTAAAAAAATTGGAAGGCGGACATTGTCCTTTACCGTCAGACTTGAAATAAAACTCTGCTCCTGCGAGACAAATCCAATTTTTTTATTTCTGAATGAAGAGCGCTCTTTGTCTTTCAAAGAAAAAATGTCCATCCCTTCAATCAAAACCTTGCCTGAGTCTGGTTCCTGTAGCCCCGCGATGATTGAAAGCAATGTACTTTTTCCCGCACCAGATTTTCCTGCGATTCCAAAAAAATCTCCATCAGAAATTGAGCAAGAAAAATTGTCAAGGACTCTTACTGTTCCACGTGTTGATTTAAATGATTTTGATATTTTCTCAACTGCTATCATGTCGGACCTCTATTTTGATTCAGAGTATACTTCAAGTTTTGAAATCTTAATTGCGGTTCGGATTGCGCTCAAAAAACATGCGGCGACAAGCAGAACACACGAAATGATTGCGAAGAGAATTATTGTTCCCGCATTTGGCATACAAAATGGCATAGCAATTTTTTGTGAAATCAAAAAGTTGAACGGAAGAAATATGAGAGCGGAAATAAACACACCGCATGCCGAACCAATTGTTCCAAGAAATAAAGCCTCATGCATGACGATGCTGCTTAATGAACGCCGGTCCGCTCCAAGCACACGAAGAATGGAGAATTCCCTGCGCCGTTCAAAAAATGTGAGCGAAAATACAATCGCAAGAACGACGACCGTTACAAGCAAAAACAGCACGCTTATTGTGTGGAGAAAAAAAACGAACGAATCCATTTTGTCTTTCAGTGTCCGAATAAATTTCCCCTGCTGTATGACCTGAACCCCGTCAATCGATTCACGAATCCTTAGGGCGACAGTATCCACGTTTGATTTTTCATCAATGCGTATGAAGATTGCGCTAGTTTTTTCTTTTACATCGCCATCCGAGATGAATGCGAATCCTTTTTCACATGCGTCTTCATAAATTTTTCGCACGGTATCAAGATTTGCAAAAACAGAGTTGTCCATTCCTGAACCGCTTTTTGCAAGCCTTGCGGAAACCCTGTGTGTTTTTGAAAAAAATGAGACAGTATTTTTTTCGACATTCACATTTGAACCGGCAAAAAGATTGTCTCCATCAGCATTGTATTTCTGAATCCATGGTTTTATAAGAAAATCGCTTTCAGGGTCGAATCCAATAATCTGGACAGGAAAATCACAGCAGCTTTCACTCAGGCTTGTGAGATAGAACTGGCTTGTCACTTCCTTTACGCCGTCGATTCCACGTACAATTGTTTCTATACCCTTGTCCATGTAAAAATAATTTGGCTCGCCAGAAAGAAGGACGCTCTCAAGTGTCTGCCCGTAACCATTTGGCACAATCATTAAATCTGCACCAATCCTTTCTTTCATACCGGAAATACCGTTTCTCAAGCAGGATGCCAAAAGAAAACTTCCGAAAAGAACTGCGCTGCACAAAGCGACAAGGAATGCCATGGAGAATGTTCGGAATGGACTTCTCTGCAAGTTTTTTATCGCCAGAGTCCTTACGGATAATGATTGTGCCATGGCCACCTCAGGATTTTTTTTCTGATTTTCTATTGATGATTCGGAGTGCAAAATCAACTGCAAGTACAACAAGCGTCAGTATTCCCAAAACAATCAGGCTTGGTTTTGTAATTGCATTGCACTGCATGGCATGGTTTCCGCACACACCGATTATTGCAGTTGGGAAAAGAATCACCCCGGCGGCATTTATTGCAGTCGCAAAATCAGCTGCAAACGCAAAATCATTTGACGCTATAAAAAATCGTATTGCGGAAATCAGTGCGGTTCCAATTCCTAGAAAAACTACAACCCTTCCTGTCCAAAAACACTTCATAACTTTTTCACCAACAGGGCAGACCTTAGCAAATGAGATTGGGGCCAACGTGATTAACACTCCAAGCGCAAACAAAGCGACAGAAAAAATGACGTTCTTTTTTTTCATACACTCACTCCATGAAAATAGTTTTTTTGCTTTTATTATTTTTAAATTTTATTCCCTATTGAATCACTAGGTAATAAATGGTATACTATATTTGCCAGCGCAAGTCAAGGATATTGAAAAAAATTTCACGGGCAGGAGTTCAATATGGAATTTGATTTCGACAAAATTATCGACAGGGCAAACACTTTTGCAATAAAATATGACCTTGCGGAAAAGAGGAACAAACCTAAGGACGCAATCAGTCTGTGGGTTGCGGACATGGATTTTCCTACCGCCCCATGTATTTGTGATGCGCTGCAGGAACGTTCGCTCCATGGCATTTTTGGATACAGCCGTCCGGATGCCCGATATTATGATGCAGTAAAAAATTGGTTCCGCACACGACATGGTTTTGAAATCCACGATGAGGAAATTGTGAACACACCCGGTGTTGTTTTTGCTATTGGAGCGGCTGTACGTGCATTTACAAAAAGAGGCGACTCCGTTTTAATCCAGAAACCAGTCTACTATCCTTTTGCGAATGTTATTTCCTCAAACGGTCGACGTGTTGTAAACAATCCCCTTGTCCTGAGAAACGGAAGATACGAAATTGATTTTGATGATTTTGAAAAAAAAATTGCGGAGGAAAATGTCAGGCTGTTCATACTCTGTTCACCGCACAATCCTGGTGGCCGCGTATGGAAAAAAAATGAACTTCTGAAAATCTGCGAAATCTGTTTGAGGCATAACGTGCTTGTCGTTTCTGATGAAATCCATTCGGACATAACGTTTGGAAAAAATGTACACACGGTTTATGCAAATCTTTCCGAAGCAGCGTCCGAAAATTCCATCATCTGCACATCGCCGAGCAAAACATTTAATCTTGCGGGACTACAGTTTTCAAACATAATAATCAAGAACAAAAAAATCCGTGACGAATTTCAAAAGGAGATTGACAGGACGGGTTATGATGAGCCAAGCCTGATGGGAATTGTTGCAGCCACAGCCGCATATTCGGATGGAGAAAAATGGTTCGATGCCGCGAAGGACTATATCTGGCGGAACATTCTTTTTACAGAAAAATATATTTCGGAGCATTGCCCAAAAATTCGTGTGATGGAGCCGGAAGGAAGCTATCTTGTGTGGCTTGATTTTTCTGCTTTCACCGATTTGAGCGACCTTGAAATCTCAAAGCGAATTCTGAATGACGCAAAAGTATGGCTTGACTACGGACTCATGTTTGGGAGCGAGGGTGAAAAATTTCAGCGAATAAATGTCGCAACGCCACGACGGATTTTGGAGGAAGCCCTCTCTAGGATTTGCGAAGAATTTTCCCGCTGAACGACACGACCGGCGTAAAGCTGCCAAGCGATATTGTCTCTCCAGAAAGCTCCGGGTATTTGCATGACACATTTGAAATCACAAGGGTCTGGGTTTCATCGAGCGTAAATGTTCCCTCAAGTTTTTCATAGGTCAGGGCCTTGTCTATCATTTTTTTTGCGGTCGGGATTTCCGGCACGCTGTGGTTTCTTTGTATGTACAGCTCGTAATAGAATGCCTCCGCCACAACCTCGGTCTCGTTGTCCCACAGGATTTGTTCAATCATTGTCTTGTAATAGTCAACGACATCATCCACCGGTTCATTTAAGTCGTAGTAGTGCATGACCGTCGCATAGAAAGTGTTCCCGCTTGTGTTGGGATTTCCGATATAGTATTCTCCGTTTGTCTCAAAAATAAATGGGATGTTGTTTTCAAAATCGTTCAAAACATTATCGCCCGAATGAAAAAAGGATGAGGAGCATGTGAGGTTTGAAAACACCTGGTCCAGTGTTACATTTCCATCGTCGTCGATTGAGTATTTGAATCTGTGCATGTCATTGAATTTTTTTTGCGCCGCGCGTACAAACATGTCACGCTGTAGGGCTATATAATTTTCAATCCGCCTTGAAAGAAGCCTGTTGACTTCCGCCTCATAGTTTACAAATTCGTATCCGTAGTTTGTGATACCGTATTCATAAATCCAGTGAACATCCTCCCGGGATTTTGGAACGGCACGCCTGATAATTTCATCAAACTTTTCTCGGATTGCCGCAATGTCGCCCGACAGTGTGTGCAAATTGCTGTCCGTGTCGTAAATCTCCGAGAACCTTACAGCAAGTTCCCCGTCGATATATTTGTAGCTGCCCTTGGCCTCGATGGAGCCGCTTGAATTGTAGACAGTAATTGTGTCCCTGTCGAACACAACGCTTTCCCCGCTGCCACTCTGGTATGTTCCAGGCGCGATTTTCTTTCCTGCGTTTTCCGTGACAGTCATCTGACATGCGGTCGCAATCAACATGATCGTGGAGACAAAAACAAACAGACAAATCTTTTTTGACATAAAAAACCTCTCATCCACTTTTCTGATATTTTAACGAAAATCAAAATAAAATTTAAGTGGGTGAGGGAGCAATATTGGAAAAAAGTTGGCTTATATCTGGGTAAAAATTGCGTAACCTTATTTCACAAATTCATAGCCCGCGTCCTTGATTGCCTTTTCAAAATCGGAGTCGGGAATGTCTTTTGTAATTTTTACAGTCACCAAATTTTTTTCATGGTCGGCAACGGCTGACTCAACTCCGTCAATTTTTTCAAGAGCCTCCCTTACATGCCTTTCACAGTTTGAACACATCATGCCGTTGATTTTCAATGTCTTTTCCATGCTTGCCATAACGTTCTCCTTTGGTTGGTGGTTTTCCAGAATTGATTTATTCAATCTTTTATTTGATTTTTCATTGCCGATTTTAAATAGGTTCAGTCTGAGCGCGTTCATCACGACACAGAAACTTGAAAGCCCCATCGCAGCGGCCCCGAACATTGGATTCATATCAAGCCCCAGCCAACTATGGTACACACCCGCAGCGACCGGAATCAAAATTATGTTGTAGAAAAATGCCCAGAAAAGATTTTCCTTTATGTTTGTCAAGGTCCTCCGGCTCAGTCTGATTGCGGAAACAACATCGGTGAGCCTGCTTTTCACAAGGACGACATCCGCAGCATCTATCGCAACATCGGTTCCAGCTCCAATTGCCATTCCAGTGTCCGCTGTTGTCAACGCCGGAGCATCGTTTATTCCGTCACCAACCATGCAGACCCTGGAATTTTCCTTGAACCGCCTCACAATTTTTTCTTTCTCATCCGGAAGCACCCCGGCAAAGATTTCGTCCACAGCAACCATGCCGCCTATCGCTTTTGCCGTACGCTCGTTGTCCCCTGTCAGCATTGCCACGTGGATGCCCATCCGCCTGAGTTCCGAAACCGCATTCGGGCTTTCTTCCTTTATTGTGTCCGCAACCGCTATCACTCCTAGCAGCACTCCGTCCTCCGTAAAAAAGATTGGGGTCTTTCCTTCGAGACTCAGCTCCTCGGCCCTTTTTTGCGAATATGCGTCTATGGAATTGGGTGCTACGGACTGGATGTAATTTAGATTTCCGCCGTCAATTTTTTTCCCATCAAGAATTGCTGTTAAACCCTTACCCGGTATGGCTATAAACGAATCCACATTTTTTGTTTCAAGATTCTCCATGCGGGCTTTTTCTGTTATAGCCATGGCAAGCGGATGCTCGCTTTTTGACTCAAGGGACGCGGCCTTTTGCAAAAAGATTTTTTCGTCAATTCCGTTTGCGAATATGTCCGTGACTGTCGGCTCACCCTTTGTGATTGTTCCAGTCTTGTCAAGCACAACGACTTTTGTTTTTCCCGCATTCTCCAGGGCTTCCGATGTTTTGAACAGGATTCCGTTTTTCGC
>DGGQ01000170.1 GCA_002392275.1 Treponema sp. UBA3870 | reverse complement strand
TATTCCACACTTCAAACAAGGAGGTTTGGAACTACATAACTCAATTTGCCGAGTTCAATCGTTACACAAACTCCCCTGTTGCCAACTACAAGGGCGAATTATACAACCTTCCTTTCAATATGAACACATTCTACCAGATGTGGGGAGTGAAAACTCCGCAGGAAGCGAAAGATAAGATTGAAGAGCAGAAGGCTGAAGCCAATATTACTGATCCGAATAATCTTGAAGAGCAGGCTATTTCCCTTGTTGGAAGAGATATTTATGAAAAGCTTGTGAAAGGATATACCGAAAAACAATGGGGACGAGACTGCAAGGATCTTCCAGCATTCATAATCAAAAGACTTCCTGTCAGATTCACATTTGACAATAACTATTTCAACGACAGATATCAGGGCATCCCGATTGGAGGCTATACCCAGATTGTTGAAAAAATGTTTGATGGCTGTGACATCCTGCTTGAAACAGATTTTTTTGATGACAAAGAAAACTGGCTTTCGCTTGCGGATAAAGTTGTCTACACCGGAACCATCGACAGATTTTTTAACTACAGCGAGGGGGAACTTGAATACCGTTCTCTGAGGTTTGAGACCGAAGTTCTTGACTGTGAAAACTTCCAGGGCAATGCGGTTGTAAACTATACAGAGGCCGAGATTCCATACACTAGAATCATCGAGCACAAGCATTTTGAATTTGGCACGCAGCCAAAGACAATAATCACTCGTGAATATCCTGCAACATGGAAACAGGGGGATGAACCATATTACGCAATCAACGACCAACGGAACAGCGAGCTTTATGCGAAATATAAAAATCTTGCCGCCGCACAGGATAAAGTGATTTTCGGTGGACGGCTTGGAATGTACAAATATTTCGACATGGACGACACTGTTGCCGAGGCTCTGTCATTAAGCAAAAAAATCCTAAAATAATTTGTTGATTTTTACTCTCCTGACAATGCGATAACCGGATCCAGTTTGGCGGCACGTGACGCTGGACTGAATCCGAAAAATATTCCGACCAGAACTGAAAACACAAAAGAAATCACACAGGAATTCACGCTGATTACGAACGAGAGAGAACGGACATATTCAACCGCAAAACTAATTCCAATCCCCATGATGATTCCGACTATGCCGCCCATAACAGTTATGCTTGCGGATTCAATCAAAAATTGTTGGCGTATTGTTGCCGGACTTGCTCCCAACGCTTTTCTGATTCCAATCTCCTGCTTCCGTTCGGTAACAGTCACAATCATAATATTCATAATACCTATACCGCCTACCAGTAAAGAGATTGCGGCAATTGCGGCGAGCATCACGGACATTGTTGAAGTGATTTCGCTCATCTGGCTTATCATTGTCTGCATTGAAGTTACGGAAACAGAATTTTCCTGTCCAGTCAGATTTGTAAAATATTCTTTTATAGTATCAACGAGTGCCGAGGCTTTGCTTTCTGAAACTGCCTGTACCATTACGGTTGCCGCATCCGGATTTGGCATAATCTGTTTTGCGTAAAATCCCCTTGTAATGTAGCATCCGTTTGTTGCGTTCTCCATTCCCGAAGACTGTTCTTTTAAAATACCAATCACCTGAAAATTAAATTTTACGGAATCAACCACGAGGGTCACATTTTTTCCAACTCCATCGCCATTCGGGAAAAGGGAGCTTGCGATTGTGCTTCCCAAAATAATCCGCTGGTTTCCCATAACGTTGTCGGTTATTGAAAAATATTCCCCGGCATCCAGCTCCAGTCCGTATGTCTGTAAATATTCCGTTTCGACTGCTGTACATGATACGCTCGCGCTTGAATCGCCATAGTTTAGCGTTCCATTCAAAGAATTTTTGTACCAGATTTTTTTGATTCCAGAAATCTGCCCGAACATTGTATCCCTGAACGAATCTGTGAACTGGACGGATGACGAAGAATTTCTTCTGGACATAAATCCCGAACTGATGCTAACCATGTCCAGACCGGACGAACCGAATGTGTCCTGAATCTGCTTGGTGGAACTTTCGCCCATGCTCATAATGACAATGACCGACGCAACACCAATTATGATTCCCAGAAGAGAAAGAAATGTCCGCGTTTTGTTTCGCTTAAAATTTTGAAGGGCGTTTATGAAATCCTCAAACATTTTTTTCCTCCTGATTTTTCGATGCGGATTTTTCGTTTGTGAATTCCTGCGGCTCCTGAATAACATCGCTTTGAATCATGCCGTCCAAAATTTTTATGCAACGGTTTGAACTTGCTCCAACCCGTGGGTCGTGTGTAACAATCACAATGGTAGTTCCCGTCCTGTTGATTTCCCAGAACAAATCCATTACGGCGCGGCTTGTCTTGCTGTCCAAAGCTCCAGTTGGTTCGTCCGCAAGAATTATTTTTGGTTTTGTAACTGTCGCACGTGCAATGGCGACCCTCTGTTTTTGTCCTCCCGAAAGTTCATGAGGACGGTGGTTCATTCGCTCGGAAAGTCCAACTTTTTGCAAAGCCAATTCCGCAAGTTCACGTCTGTCACGTTTGTCCACACCGGCATAGCGAAGAGGAAGCATCACATTTTCCAGAACAGTCATTGACGGCAAAAGAAAATACTGTTGAAAAACAAAACCGACGGTCTGGTTGCGCAAAACGGCAAGCTCCTTTTCATTCATCTTTGCGGTTTCTTTTTCATTGATTTTTACAATCCCCTCCGACGGTTTATCCAGACATCCAATCATATTCATGCAAGTGGATTTTCCTGAACCCGACGGTCCCATGATTGTCACAAATTCTCCCTGGGCAATATCAAACGAGACACCGCGAAGAGCGTAGACAGTTGAATCTCCAACAGAGTAAGCTTTTTTTACGTCTTCCAAAGTAATAACAGATTTGGCCATCAAGTTTTTCTCCATCTTCAAGATTGATTTTAGAGACGTGTTTTTCTAAAATCAGCGTGGTCCAGAAAATCCGCCGCCTCCACCGAATCCACCGCTCGACATTCCGCCACTACTTCTTCCCGAACTGCCACTACCAAATCCACCGCTCGGCATTCCACCGCCCATTCCATTTCTACGCTGTGTTCCCGATGTTTCTCCCGTGCTCTGTGCTTTTACACGCTCACCACCGGAAAGCCCGCTTTCAATTTTTACATAATCCTTGTCGTAAGGTGAAACGGTCACATTGATTTTTTCTCCGCTATCAGCAAGTTCTACAAAAGCCTGTCCATCTTCACGACCGATTGCGTAGCGTGAAACAAGAATATAATTTTCATCCGGCGCAATTTTTATTTTTCCTGAGAACGAAAAGTTTGGAAGAATTGTCTCTGGATAATCATCAATGCGGACTGTAACTTTTACAACGGTCGCTCCTCGGGAAGTCACAGTTCCAATCGCCGGCCAACCGACCACATATCCTTTGACAGTTTCATTGCTGGCGGAGAAAGTAAAATCAACTTCCTGACCGACTTTCAGTTTGCTCACATCGGTTTCCGCAACTTCGACCTGTGCCGTAAGATAGGATGTGTCAACCAAAGTTCCAATGTCGTCTTTTGCTTCCAGATAATCTCCGACAGCCACATTCATGTTCGCGACTATTCCATCAAAAGTTGCGGTGACTTTTCTTTCGTTTACTTTCTGCACCAACGAGCTTCTCTGATTCAATTTCAGCTGATATTCACGCGCCGAGCCTGTAATCAAGACAGTCTGTGTTTCGTAGTCGTGCTTCGCAAGATTGTATCTTTCTGTTGTGTCATCCAGCTGAATGATTATGTCGCCTTTTTTTACCGTGTCTCCCTGCTTTACATAAACTTCGGTAACTGTTCCTGCTGACGAGGCTTTCAAAGTTTGGGACTGGGCTGCGGCAATCGCTCCGGAAATCTCAATCACATTTTCGTAAGTTTCCTTGGTGACTGTGTAGACCGTATTTGCGACTTTGTTTTTTGAAATTGTTTTTCGTGCAATAAAAAGTCCTGCCGCAACAACTCCGCCAATTATAATCAGTATTATGAGAACCTTCAAAAGTTTTGGCATTTTTTTTCGTGCTTTTTTTGTTTTGAGTTCAATCTGATTTTCCGTGTTCTCAGAATTTTCGATTCCCGTTTTTTGTTTTTTATTTTTGGACATTTTCAGACCCCTCCGTATTTTCATTTTCGCTTTGAAGTTCATTGTCCCTAACAAAAAGTAGAGACGTTTCATTATTGTAGATTATCAATTTCAGTTTGTTGATTAAAATTTTTATTCTGTAGGTTTCCTTGTTGACTGACGCATTGTTGTATTCGCTTTTGGAAATATAACCCTGACTGTAGTAACGTGCCATGTCTGCTTCAAGGTTTGTGTACATGTCGTAGGATTCTTTGCATGTTGATTTTTCCCACAAAATATTTTCAAGAGAAGTTTTTTGTGCGGTTGCGCTGGTCCCATAGGAGATGTTCGCATTTTGGATTGCAATATCTTCCTGGCTTGATTCAAGCTCCGTAATCTGCGAGTTGATTTTTGCACTCTTGAATGCGCTTGGGTCAAATGACACTCCCAAAGTGAATACCGGCGAAAATGAGTCTGCACCCACCGGAAGATTTGTTCCCGCGCTCAAAACAAGTCCTGTGTCGTTCCAGGTAAAATTGGATCCCAAATCAATTGTGCTTGATGATGTCCTGTCGTTGTTGAATGTGAATCCTGCGTTTGCTGTAAGCGAGATTGCGCCTTTTGATTCTCTTTCAAGATTGTTTATGTATTTTGTCCAATTTGCGGCCTCAACTTTTGTAAAATCATTTGGCGAAAAACTGTCCACCGAAATCACCTCGACATCAGGAATGTTGGTCGGTAAAAAATCAATGGGGTCTTTATAGTTGTACTGCACTCCACATTTTGCGCAAAGAATTTTTACCTCACGCTCCATCGATTTTTTTTGAGAATCAACCTCGTACTGGTCGTTCAGAATTTTCATCTGCGCGGTCTTGTATTTTGTTGAGTTGCTTGCATAGCCCTGTGCCTTCAGTGTGTCCATCGAAAGCTGGTCGTCGTAGAGATTTTTTTCCAGTGACAAAAGTTTTGATGCCATTTCATAAAGCGATTTGATTGATTCATAGAATTCTTTTTCGGCTGTGACAAATCCATTTTGCAGACTGCGTTTTGCCTCCAGAACTTTGCGCTGCGATTTCAATGTGGTGATTTCCTGGCTCTTTGATTTCTGGGAGATTATGTCCATGCTTACTTTAATAGAAGAATTTGAAAAAGTGTCCGTTGCGTCCCTTGAATCAAAAAGAACGGATGACGAAACCGATATGCCTAGGTTTTTTGCATTGGGAATGGAAAATGTTGCGGTTGGTGTGAATCTAATGTTCCAGTTGTCGCCCGTCGTGAATGTGATTGTGCCGCTGGATAGTTTAAAACTGAATCCGCTTGAAATGTCCGTAAGCTCGTTTTCCAGCATGGTCTTCTGCATCTGGTTTGTAAGTTTTTTCAGCTCCAAATCATTTGCCAGATAGCCGGAAAGAAGAGTCTCCAAGTTTTCTGATGCCGTAATATGGCAGATTCCCAAAATCAACGCGAGAAATCCACCTGCAATAAATCTCTTTCGTTTCATACTTCAATTATAGGGATTTTTTTCAAAAATTGAATTAGATAACGGATAAAATTAGTGTTAATCTGATAAAATAAATGTTATAGTAGGTGCATGGACAGCATTTCAAAAGAAAAACGTAGCGAAGTCATGTCAAAAATTCGCAGCAGGGACACTGTTCCAGAAATGGAAATCCGAAAAGCGTTGCACCGAGCGGGATTCAGATACAGGACATGCGACAAAAAATATCCAGGCAGCCCGGACATAATTTTACCAAAATACTATTCTGTGATTTTTATAAATGGATGTTTTTGGCACGGACACAATGACTGCCCCCTGTTCAGATTTCCAAAATCCAACCAAATCTTCTGGATAAAAAAGATTTTGCGCAACAAAGAAAGGGACAGGCTTGTTTTAAAAGAATACAACGAGCGTTGCTGGCGGGTGTGCGTTGTCTGGGAATGTGCAATCCGTGGTGCCAGACGCAAAGAAAAAATTGAGAATGTCCTCCGCCAGATAATTTTGTGGCTCGATGAAAGCAAGGAACCATTTCTTGAAATAAGGGGATAGGGGGTATTGGTGTTTGGGCCCGGTTTTTGTTAATTATGTTGACAGATGTCGGAGATTGGACATTCGTTGCACTTTGGATTTCTTGCGGTGCATGTGTAGCGTCCATGAAGAATCAGCCAGTGGTGGGCATGCTTCATGTATTTTTGCGGAATTCTTTTTACAAGCGACTCTTCGATTTCACGTGGATTTTTTCCATCCGCCAATCCAATTTTTGGGCTGATTCTCATAAGATGTGTGTCGACGGGCATTGTCGGCTGATTGTAGACCACGTTCAAAATTACATTCGCCGTTTTTCTTCCCACGCCCGGAAGTGATTCAAGGTCATCCCGATTGTCTGGAATTTTTGAATCAAAATCTGAAATTAATTTTTCGCACAGGCCCATGACATGTTCAGCCTTTGAGCGATAGAGGCCAATGCTTTTTATGTACTTGATTAGTCCATCTTTCCCGAGCGCGAGAATTTTTTCTGGAGTGTCGGCAATTTCATAAAGCTCTTTTGTTGCGGCGTTTACTGATTTGTCGGTTGCCTGTGCGCTGAGAACAACGGATACCAAAAGGCAAAATGGATTTGGGGCCACAAGTTCGGACTCTGGCTTTGGATTGATTTTTTTAAATCGCTCGAATGTTTCCACAATTTGTTCCGCGGAAAGAAGTTTCATTGCGCATCTCCATAGTAAGTTCCTGATTTTAGATTTTATCATACAGATGAAATTCTTGGAAGAGCTGAAAAAAAGGGTCCAGAAAAAAGTGTATGCTACAATTGAAGTTGCATAAAAATATCTGCATAAGTGTTTTCTTTAAAACAGTCTGTGTATTTGAATCCAAGTTTTTCATATAAACGGATTGCATCTTTGTATTTTGACATGGAATCCAGAATCAGATTTTTATATCCAAGATTTCGTGCCTCCGTTATAGCTGTTTTCAAAAGTTTGTGTCCAAGCCCCCTTCCTCGAAACTCTTTTACCAGATACAGTGCTTTCAGCTCCATTGTTGTTGAATCAATTTTTCGCAGGGCAACTGTTCCAATCACTTTGTTTTCATAAAGCATACAATAGAAACGCTCAAAATTATTCGCAATGTCGGTATAATAACTATGCCGCCCGCTAGGCTCAAACGCTTTTCCCAACTCAGTAAAACATGCCTCCGTAAAATCAAAGACAGCCTGCCTGTACGATTCATTGTATGCGATAATAGTTGGCTGTGTTTTTAATTTCTCCTTGTTTATGTACATGGTATTTTACCTAATCGGATGACGGATTACAGTTTTGAATTTTTCCGGTGCAGTTTTACGTGGGTCAGAGAGATAGATTTCGTGATGCAGCCTGACTTCATTTATGTCATTTTCATAACCGTTTTCATGGATAAAATCATCCATAAGTTTTATTGTTGCGGGTTCATCGTCATATGGACCGTTGTGCATAATCTGTACGCACAATCCTTCATCAATGGAAATAAATTCTGCAATGCCGCAATCAATCTTTTTCTTTTTTGATGCCGTATCAACAGCCCAGCAAAAATTTTCTTTTTTAATAAAATCGGGAAGACGAATAACCGAAATCCAGTTGAACTTTGACTTGTCTGAATAATCAATTCCATTCTTTCCGTCCTGCCACCAAAATCCTTCAAGTGGCGGAACTACATATTCAAAAAATCCTTCTATTTTATAATCTGATTTGTAACTCATTTTCAAAGTGTATGAAACGGCGTACAAAACTTCGAGGGCTTTTTTATATGCTCCGTCTTCTTCGTTCGGATTTCCATTTCCGCGCACCGCGATATAATTCATCTTTGGAACCGTAATGATTTCCGGTCTGTTTTTTGGAAGATAAAATTCTTTGAACTCTTTTTTAAAATCAAATGCCATTGCTTTCTCCTCAAGTAAAATGTCGGGCATCTCTAAAAAAACTTATTTTCAATGGCTTTTAGATATTGCCTGCAATATTTTCAGCCAATAATAATTTCCTAACACTCAATTGATTTTGAGCGTCCTCAAATATTGTTTATGTTCGTCTGATACGCGAAAACTTTCCAATGCTTTTTGAATTGCCTTGTTGTGAGTCCACGGTTCAAGACTCTTTTTTTCTAAATACGGAATGACAGCATCCCACTGTTTTGCAAGTGCGGTAGCAAAATACCATGCGGCCATCATCTTGAGATAGTAGTCTTCGTCGGCTCCATTTTGTTTCATGCGGGAAACAATCATTTTTGGATATTCCTGCGTAAAATCTGCGTCCAGAAATTCATTCATCAACATTCGCATGCCGTAGCGTGATGTGTACGTGTGCTCCGATGAAATCCATTTTTTTATGTAGGGCAAAAGTTCCTGATGATTTTTTTTGAAAACCTTGGGGCTAGCCTGATCGCAAACTGGCCAGCAATCAACATGCGGAAGAAATTTTTCCACTTCAGCTATACACTCATTAAAATCCTTGATGCCTGCAATCACAAAAAAATGAATCAGATTTTCTTCAAAATAAGTGTGGGGAATCTCCTTTAAAAAATCTTTTGCATGTGATGTGTTTTTTGAAATATTTTTTGCAATCATACGCAGGGACTGAGTTCGCACACCAATCATTTTGTCCTCGGACAATCCCGGAACAAGTTTAATCTGAAAGTCTCGGTACTTTAAATCCTGGGCTGCGAATAATTCGTCAACAATTTCGTTCATAAAATGATTATACCATGGTATTTCAAAAAATCAAATCATTTTGCACGGCAGATTTTTTATAAGTGTTTTCTCATAATTCTCTTATTGGTGATTAATGATTTGGGGAGCCTGGTGCGTTATGATTTAAGCATAAACTTGAAAAACTTTTTTATAAGGAGACAGGTATGAAGATTAGAAGAATTATTATGATTGCCATTTTCGCTCTTGCGATAGTTTCTATTGTGGTTGCTGCGGGAAAAAAATCTGGAAAAAAATCTGCGGGAACAAATCAAACTCAGAGTTTTGAGAATCCACCAAAAGGAAATCCACCTGATGGGATGCCGGGCGATGGAAATCCACCTGCAAAACCCGGTGAAGAAATGTCGGATTCAAATTCTGAGACAGTTGTTGTGGAAGGTGCTGATTCAATCACGTACACCTACAAAACTTCCGACCGGATTACAAAAACATATTACGCAAAATATCTTGTGGACGGAACGACACTCGACCTTTCAAATCAGACAATAGAAGTCAACCAGTCAAACGAAATTGCGGTGCTCGTGGTAAACGGCGGAACTGTGAATCTAACAAACTGCACGATTGTAAAAAGCGGAGACGGTGCTGGAGCCAAGCGTGATGATGACTACAATTTTTATGGAATCAACAATGCGGTGGTCGCACTCGGTCCTGATTCTGTAATCAACATGAGCTCATGTTCCGTAAACACAAGCGGTAAATATGCAAACGCTGTTTTCGCATCGGATGGCGCGACAATCAACATTGAAAACGGAATTACAATTTCCACAACGGGAAGTTCGGCTCGCGGTCTTTTTGCTTCTTACGGTGGAACGGTCAAAGCTGAGGACGGTGGGGTAAAGATAAGCACACAGAGCATTCACTGCGCGGCACTTGCAACAGACAGGGGCGGTGGAACTGTTATTGTCGGCGCAGACAAAAATGCATCTCCAAGCATTCTTTCAACAGTTGCGGAAGACTCTCCGTGCATTTATTCAACAGGCTCAATTTCTGGATGGAATATTACAGGAACATGCACAAACGGACAGGCGATTGTTGTTGAAGGAAAAAATGAGGTGGCTTTGAATTCATGCAACATGACCGGTGGACGCACGGAGCAGGGGTGCATAATGCTTTACCAAAGTTCCAGCGGAGACGCTGCTGACGAAGATGCATCGAGCGAAAAATCTACACTCAAAATCACGGACTGTGTTTTCAACGCATCAAACGGAGCGGACATGTTTGTGGTAACGCACACATCGGCGGCGGTCTCAATAGGTGGATGCACATTCAACGGAATTAGCGACGGGCAGAATTTTATTTCATGCAAAAAAATCCGCTGGGGAACAGGAGCCTATCTTACAGTTGATGCCCCGGACAGCACACTTTCTGGAACAGTCTATGCTGATGATTCAAGTTCGAGTGTAAAAATCAGCTGCAAAAAATCAAATCTGAAAAAAGCGGAAAACAGCGATGGAACTGTTACGGTAAATAAAAAGAGCCTGTAGCTAAATTGATTTGCATCTTGAAAAACTGTGTCCCTCATCTTTGGGGCGGTTTGGTGGAATGCATCAATCTTTAAAAAAATAACCGTCCAGCATTTTTGTCGGACGGCTATTGATTCGTTCTATTGATTTTACTTTATTTCTTTTTTTAGCGCATCAACTTTGTTGGTCTGTTCCCATGGGAAATCTTGGCGACCGAAGTGTCCGTAGCTTGCAGTTGGAAGATAGATTGGGCGTTTCAAATCGAGTGTGCTGATTATTCCAGCCGGGGTGCAGTCGAAAACTTTTTTTACGGCTTCGACAATTTTTTCTTCCGGCACGACAGATGTTCCAAAAGTCTCCGCCATTATGCTCACAGGATATGGAACACCGATTGCGTATGCAAGCTGGATTTCGCAACGCTCAGCTAAGTCTGCGGCGACTATGTTTTTTGCTATGTAACGTGCCATGTATGCCGCCGAGCGGTCCACTTTTGACGGATCCTTTCCGCTGAACGCTCCACCACCATGGCGACCCATTCCGCCATAAGTGTCAACAATTATCTTGCGTCCGGTGAGTCCGGCATCTCCAACGGGACCTCCAATGCAGAACTGTCCGGTCGGATTGATGTGGAACTTTGTGTTTGAATCAAGAAGCCCTGTTGGCTCAAGGACTGGCTTAATCAGTTTTTCGATTATGGTTGACTCAATCTCCTCGTGGCTGATTCCTGGGTCATGCTGCTGCGAAACGACAACCGTATCAATGTGGACCGGTCTGTGTCCCTCGTATTCAATTGTGACCTGCGACTTTGAATCCGGGCGGAACCATTTTACTTCCCCTGCCTTTCTAATTCTGGCGGACTCAATCATCAGCTTGTGGGAATACATGACGGGTGCTGGCATAAGCTCTGGTGTTTCCTTGCATGCAAAACCGAACATCATTCCCTGGTCTCCGGCTCCCTGCTGTCCTTTGAATTTTTCAAGTCCCTCGCCCATGACACCCTGATTGATGTCCTGGGACTGGGAGTGAATCATGTTGGTCACGGCCATGGATTTGTAGTCCAGACCATAGTCAGGATTTGAGTAACCGATTTTCTGCGCCACATCGCGGGCAACCTGCTGAATATCGACGTAGGCATTTGTGTTGAGCTCGCCGCCAACCATAATCAGCGACTGGCACGCAAAAGTCTCGCACGCCACATGGCTTTCCTTGTCCTGGCGCAGACATTCATCAAGGATTGCGTCGCTAATCTGGTCGCACAATTTGTCGGGATGGCCTTCTCCAACCGACTCCGATGTAAACAAATATTTTCTGTCCATAAAAAACCTCGAACCAATTTCTTCTATATAGATATGTTCTACACAGATACATTAAAGCGAAGAAATCAAAGTTTGTACATAGGTATACAGAACTTTAATCCTGTGCCACAATCTCGTTGTAGAAATTGGTGAAGTCGGTGCGTTTTTCTTTGGTGAAGGCGATTGCGGCTCTTGGATGCTGGTTCAGAACGCCGGTCATCAGGTACTGGAGGTCGAATCCCCACTGCGCGCCCTTTTCTTTCAACGGAATCATGTAGTTCTGGATGAATTCGATGACGGGGTAGAGCTTGTACTTTGGATTTCTGAGGAAGCTGATAAGGTTTTCCATGGAACAGTTTCCCGCCCCGCGTCCCATTCCTGCATAGGTCGCATCAAGCCAGTCAACACCGTCGCCAACCGCTTCGATTGTGTTTGCGAAGGCAAGCTGCTGGTTGTTGTGGGCATGCATTCCAATCTTTTTGTTGAATTTGAGTCCATATTCAGTGTACAGCCCTGCGATTCTTTCAATCTGTTCGGGATAGAGGGAGCCAAAGCTGTCAACAATGTAGATTACATCAACCGGGGACTGGCAGAGCATGTCCAGAGCCTGTTTAACGTCGGACTCCTGCGCGGTCGATATTGCCATTATGTTGCATGTTACCTCGTAGCCCTTGTTTTTTGAATCCTCAATCATGTCGATTGCGGAGGGCATTGTGTTTACATAGGTCGCAACACGGATGCAGTCGAGCATGCTGTCCTCCCTGTTCCGGATGTCGTTTTTGTAGTCACAGCGACCAACATCTGCCATGGCCGCAAGTTTCAGCAGAGGATTTTTATCGCCAATTACTTTTGCAATGTCATCGTCGTCGCAGAATTTCCACTTGCCGAATTTTTTTACGTCAAACATTTCCTTGGAAGCCTTGTAGCCGACCTCCATATAATCAACACCGGCCTTCAGATTCGCCTGATAAAGCTCGCGTACAAACTCATCGGTAAAGAAAAAATCGTTGACCAAACCACCGTCGCGGATTGTAGCGTCAAACACTTTTATAGATTCCCTGTATCCCAAAAGATTAGCAAGCTCTTTCATAAATAACTCCTGTGTTCAAAAAAATCTCCCTCGCGATTCTGAAAGCGTTTTTATGATAGAACAAATGCAATAAATTTTCAATAGAAAAATACTATAAATAGAAACATTTTGGGGTGAAGCAACAAAACCGCCTTGACTAAAATCTCATTTATCTCTTAAAATTTGTCGATTATATAATGGCATCTCTAAAAACTCATTTTTAGAGGTTCCCATAAGGAAACTGGGGAGTTGGAATGGCAGAAAAAAAATTATTCAAATCAAGGGACAAAAAGATTGCTGGAGTTTGTGGCGGATTCGCGGAATATCTGAACATGGATCCAACCCTGGTCCGTGTGATTTGGGCGGCATTTTCGCTTCTTGCGGGTGCGGGAGTTTTACTCTACTTTGTTTGCGCTGTCGTAATGCCACAGCCTGAAAACTGATTATGAATCGAGAAAGAAAACAGAACGTCTCAAAACGGATTAAGCATTTCAAAAATTCTGTCATCTATAAAATCATAAAGAATCCGGTGACATATCTTGTAATCGCATTCATCTTTTTGATGATTTTGCTGATTAACATAATCTACAAATATGAAGCCGATGTTACGATGGACCACTTTGGTGACAGCATCTGGAATTTTTTGATTGCGTTTGTCGCGGGCTACTATGACATTTGTGTTGTCACACCAATAGGAAGGCTGTGCAGCTTTATAATCCTTATTTCGGGAATCCTGCTGTTCAGTACAATCACCGGAAAAATTGCATCCATTTTTATGGACGTGCAGATGAAAAAAAATAAGGGACTTGCAAAATTGAAAGATTTGAATAAACATTTTTTACTTTGTGGCTGGCGGGACAACTTTGATAAAATTCTTGAGAGCGTAATCACATCGAATCCAGACATTGAAATAGACAGCATTGTTCTTGTGAACGAAGCCCAGGACGAAATTGAGCAGCTCAGGTCCATTCCGAAATTCAAAAACATAAAATACATATCGGGCGATTTTTCTGATGAGGAAACTTTGGTCAAGGCAAAAATCAAAAACGCGAGCCGTGCATTGGTGATTTCCGACAAGTCAAAAAATTTTTCGCAGCTTGAGATTGACTCACGGACCGTTCTTGCTGTTCTGACCATGAAAAATCTGAACCCGACAATCTACATCGCCGCTGAGCTTTATGATTCAAAATTTGAGAACCACCTGAACCTTGCCCACTGTGACGAAATCATTTTGACTGCCGACTACGAGAGAAGTCTTCTTGCGACTGCATCCAGCGGAATGGGCTATTCAAATGTAATCAGCGAGCTGATTGGAAAGGATGCGTACTCCGGAATCATAATCGAGGATATACCGCACGAGTTTATTGGAAAGACATATAAATATCTGAAGGACTATGTTCTTGCGGACCGTTCCCACCATGCCAACTCAATTTTGATTGGGCTGCTTCTTAATGCCGGAAATTTTGCGCAGAGAAGAAAGGAAGCATTGCGCGAGGCACAGAAAAATCCCGACGTGAAAAAAATTGTTGACAATCTGAAAAAAGTAAAGACGCTGAAAAGCAACGACCCGGTTTTTGCTCCCGATGATGAGACAATCATTCTTGCAAATTCAAAAGCAATCTTTGTAAAAGGGAAGGTACAGTCAGCATGAGTTTAAAACCAAAACCAGCCGCAAGCATGAATGTAAATTTTGAGGACGTACTTCCACGCCTTACGAAAATGGAAATTTTTTCTGGATTCAACCCGGACAAGGAAGAGGACAGAAATATTTTGAAAAAAGTTTTTGACCGTCTTGTTCCGCAGCATTTCAAGAAGGGCGAGATGATTATCCGCGAGGGTGACAGGGGTGACCTTTTTTACATTCTGTACAAGGGTAGTGTGCAGGTCCGGCAGCAGACTTATGCGAACGATACAATTGCGCTTGCAAATCTGGATGATTCTATGAACATCTTTTTTGGCGAGGCGGCTCTGATTGATCAGGACACAAGGTCTGCTTCGGTGGTTGCCATGACCGACTGTGAGACAATCGCTCTGTCCGGTGCGGATTTTTTGGAGCTTGCGGAAAACGAGCCTGTGTTTGGCTACCGTGTCGCATTGATTCTTGCGCGCAGGATGGCAAAGACAATCAGAAAGACCAACCAGGACAAAAGCACACTCTACGAGGCTCTGCTCAGCGAAGTTGAAGGAACGTTTGGAGCGTAAGCATGCCCCAGCCATTTCTTTTTCGTTTGATTGACAAGGCCGTTTTTGATTACAAAATGGTCGAGGACGGAGACAGACTTTTGATTGGTGCTTCGGGAGGAAAGGACTCCACCGCTCTGGTCCACTATTTTGCCGAAAGAAAAAAAAGACCATCCGCGAATTTTGATTTTACAGCTCTGCATGTCAGTACCGAAATTACGGCGAAACTGAATCCTGATTTGGAAAAAATGTTTTGCTCATGGGGTGTCGCGTGTGAAAATCTGGAAGTGAATGTTCTGGGGCGGCTGAAGGAAAAACGGAAGATGAACTGCTGGTGGTGCTCAACTCAGAGACGCACGGAGCTTTTGGACTACGCAATCAAAAATGGATTTACAAAGCTGGTTCTTGGACATCATCTTGACGACATTCTTGAGACGCTTCTGATGAACATGCTGAACAAGAGTGAACTTTCGACCATGCCGCCGCGACTTTCGTATAAAAATTATCCACTGACAGTAATTCGGCCGCTGTGCTATGCCGATGTAAATCAGATTGTCCAGCATGGAAAAGATTTTGGCTACATCAACACGACATGCACATGCTCATACCAGGACAACTCTGGACGGAAGGATGCCCGCAAGCGTCTTGAAAAATTGACCGGCGGAGATCTTCAAAAAAAACAGCACCTGTTTGCGTCGCTCAAAAACATCAAGAGCGAATATCTGCCTTAGACTTGCTTTTTCTGATTTTCAGAACCACCACGCAGACTATTGTTGCCACGAACAAAAATAGGCTGATCCACTGTGACGTTGAAAAAATCCAGAGGCCTCCACGCGCGACATCACCACGAAGATATTCCAGAGTGAAGCGCACCACAGAATAGAATCCTGTATAATAGAAGATTGTGACTTTTTTGTTTTTCATAATCAGCACGAACATTGTGATTGCGAAAATCATCAGGAGTGCAGATTCCAAAAGCTGGACCGGAAAAATCCCAACGTTGGGTTCCACCTGTGTGATGGGATTTCTATAGTGCAGAGCGAGCGGTCCGTCGTAGTGGATTCCATAGCAGCATCCGGCGCATGTGCATCCAATCCGCCCGAACGAGTGTACAAATGCGATTGCAAAAGTGAATACTTCATTGAAATCGGTGAACTTGCATTTTGCAATTTTGACGCCCACAAAATATCCGATTGCGCCACCAATTGCGCCACCGTAAAAAACAAATCCACCGGACACAGGCGAGTTCTTTGGGTCGGTAATGAATTTTAAAATCAGACCCGGAATCTCCTTGATTGGGAATGTCACAAAAAGGAAGAGCAGCTTTGAAAAAACAAATGAAAATCCAATCGAAATTGCGGTGATGATTATAAAGTCAAGATAATTTCTTTTGAGCTTTTTGCAGATAAAATAAACCAAACCACAGCCGAGCAATCCACCGACCACAATGCACAGACCGTACATCGGTATCTTTATAAAGTGCAAGTCAAGAAAAGGAAACATAGACCATCCCGAAAAAAAAGACTTGCAAAAAACATGCCGTTTTCCGCAAGTCCATAACAGTAGATTAAAAACTATTAGTTGCCGCCCAGCCCCTTGAGTGCATCACCAAGAACGTTTGCGAAATCTCCAATTCCGTCCTCAACACCGTTGACGAGTCCCTGCGCTCCTTCTGAAATTGAGTTGGCAAGGTCATTGGCAAGAGAATCCCAGTCTGTTGAGTTTGTGCTGTTATTGTTTGAAAGGCTCTTGAGGGAATCAATTGTTTCATTGAATGTTCCGTCATCGATTGCCTTCTTTACCTTTGCATAGCAAACTGTGCAGGAAATTGTGATGATGAGGCTGAGGATAAGTCCGAAGATACCTGTGATCAAACCTGCGATACAGAATCCCTTTTTCTCTCCCTTCTTCATTCCAATTGCCGAAAGAATGATTGCGGCCAAAGCAACAGCTACACCAATAAATCCAACTGGACCGGCTGCACCAGTGATTGAAAGTGGAATAGAAAGAATTCCCAAAACCATTGCTGCTATCTGCATTTTTTTCTCCTTTTTTAGGCCTTGAAACCTAACTTTTAAAATAATGAAAGCTTAAAACTTTCCATGGTGCAATGATAGAAAATTGAAAAAAATATGTCAATACTCTTCAAGTCTCGAAAGCAGGGAGTCCAATTTGGTTCCATAGTCGGGGTCGCTTGCCCATGTTTTTGTAAGACCAAACACATCAGTTGCTTTACCCCTGGGGCGTACCCATTTGTATCTATTGTCGATGCACTCGTTCACAAGGGACACATCCTCGCTGGTCGCGTAAGCATGTAGATGCTGTATGTGCGCGCGGATTCCAAGTTCCTCTGTCTCAAAACATTCTCCCCGGTGGTCCGCATCGATTGCGCCAAGCCCGCAGTAGTTGTGCATGTCCGGGGTGACAAGTCCACCGAATCTGAGGAATCCAGTTTCAAGACACATCTGGACGAATGCGCAGTCGCTGTTGATTCCCTCTGTCTTTGCCTCGGTGATATATGTCCGCGCCATACGGAAAACCTGTTCGGAATCCGCAAGTGGATTTGAGTCCATGAAAAATTTGTGGAGCTGCTTTGCATTTTTGATTCCACTGTCCGCAAGGTTTCTGGAGATTGGTTCCATTTTCCCTTGCAGACTTTTGCAGCCCCAGAGAATCAGCACAAAAAATGCCGCCGAAATGGACAGGACAATTTTTTTTGCCATGACTATTTGATTGTTGTTCCTATGTAGTCCCTGCCGTCAAGTATCGAGCGGATGTTGGAAATGTTTTTTCCTCCCGCGCAGATTACGGTCAGACCAAGCTCGCTTGCCTTTTTGCTTGCGATTGGATCGAACGGACAGTTTTTGCCGGGAACCCATTCGTCGCCAACCATTTTGCGGAAGTCCTCCCATGAAATTGTGTCCAGAGGTTTCGCGTCAGGATTTTTCCGTGGGTCGTCCGTGAAAACCTTTTCAATGTTTGAAAGATTTACAACCGTGTCGGCATGGTATTTTTCCGCAAGAAGAACCGCGTCGTTGTCGGTGGAGAATCCTGGTTTCCATCCAGCGGCGACAAGAACTTTTCCCTCAAATGTGTCGGGGGCCTTGGTCGGGTCGGTGACAATATCATTTTTGCAGAGAGGGCCAAAGCATGTCTTCAGAAGCTGTGCGTTCAGCCGGGTCGCCATGATTCCAATCCAGTCGCAGTAATAGTTGGTCTCGTCGTCGTCCTTGTAGAGGCAGTTCTTTTTCTGGTCATCGTCAAATCTTTTTGCGACATCCTTGTATGCGTTCTGATACGCGCGTGCAGGTCCACCGCCACCGGCAACCAAAATCAGCCTGGTTTCGCTGTTCCCAAGAAGCCAGTCAGAAGCCATCTTTGAAAATTCCGAAAGAAACATTCCGTCCGGCTTGTCCGGTGCTATTATGGAGCCACCAACGCTCAAAACTTTTGTAATCATAAATTCCTCCATTAACATGTAAATAGTATAGGGAATTGTGAGAAATTTCAAGGAATCTTGTCCGTGTCTGCTTTTGGAACCTCCAGCTCTTAGAAACTGCTAGCCCCGTAGATTCCTACTATAACTGGGTCGTTCCACAGGGAACTGTAGTCCGCCTCCGTAGAATTGACTTCCTCCCATATTGATTGCAGCGCGTAGCTTCTCGGGCGGAAGACTGTCTTTCCGTTTGCAAGTGATGTCTTCAGTCTGTTCCACCGTCTGCTGAATGCTATGTGCTGTCCGTCAAGATTCCCAAAATAATGTTGGCGCGGATTTTCGATTTCGCCAAATGTCTTGTATGAGAGTCCAGCCGCAAGAGCTATATCAACCGGGAACCATCCGTAGTGTTCAAAATAGACTTCGGACCACCAGTGATTTTTTGTCGTGGAGTCCGCCTCAACAAGTATGCCGCTTACGGGGACAGATGGAATCCCAAGTGAACGGCAGAGCGCGGTGAATAGAATGGCAAAGTCGTATGCGTCGCCGGATTTTTTTTCTATCAAGTCCACCGGGGAAACATCGCCGGTCCTTACTGTGTTCAGGATTGTAAAATTGTCCAGCATGTAGTTGTAGACAAGGTTCACCTGCGAATATGGATTCTGGATTTTCCCGACTATTGAATCTGCAAGCTCCCTTACCGCCTTGTTGTCGGAGGGAACGCATTCGTCCGCTGATGTGTAGACCGTGTTCAAAAGTCTGGTCGCGTCGGTGTATCTTGTGACGTTGGAGCCAATTATGTTGGACTCTTCGGAAAAGGATGTGATAATAAAATTGTGGTTGAGCTTTATGCGTGAGTTGTCGCCACCCTTCAGCTGTATTGAGTGAATCACATCGTAGGGGTCGTCCTGAATCAATGGATTAGGAAAAACCTCGTTAAGAACAACTGCCGGCTGTGAGACGCACACTGTTGGACGTGGCACGTAGAGCGTTATGTTTGTGTCCGACTGGCTCCTGTTCTGTATGTCCGCGTTGATTTGGAGAACGTATGTCTTTCCGTTGACAAATTTTTTTTGCCCGGCTGGAAAACTTATGTCTATGCCGTGCTTGTAGGAGTTGCCCTTGTCTGTTGCGATGTAGAGCTGTCCGCTTGTTGCACCGTCCGGAATGTGCACACGGATTTCACTGTCGGTCCAGTATTCAAAATCGTAGTCGGCATCGCTTGCGGCTATGAATCCTGCGTTGAGCTTGTTGATGTCGGGAACCTTTGAAACTGAGTCGTCGCGGTTTGCCGTAAAATATACAGTCGAATTTCCTCTGGCGTTTCCAAAGTTTGAGCCGAGAATCGAAATCACGTCACCAATTTTTGCGGTGGATGGCGAGACTGAATCTATCACCGGGACAGAAACTCTGTAGTCTGTGCGTACCGCAACCGGGATGGAATCCTTTCTGGCAAAGAATGTCGGCTCTGAGCGTCCCTCGGCAGTCTGGACAACAACAAGTCCGTCGTCCACGTTCGGTGGAACAACAAATTCAATCTGCTCGTTGTCCCAGTCCCTGTAGTTGCTTGCGGTGACTCTGGACCCTGCGATTTCCACAAAAGAGTTTTCCCTTGTGCTTCCAAAGTTTTCGCCCGTAATAACAACAATGTCCCCCGTTGAACCTATTGGGGGATCTATTGTCGAGATTGATGGTTTTCCAATGTGCTTGCGTCCTGACACCGATGTGACCATGGCAATAATTCCAACCACGGCCACAAATGTTATGATTCTTGCCGCCGGAGAATTTTTGTACAGCAGCTTTATTGATTTTAGGAGCTTCACTTTCTATTCGCCCTGAGTGTCAAGATAGAAACTCCCCAATGAAAACACAACATCAGATTCACCGCTGTCTGCGCTGTCAGACCATGAATCATCCTGTGGAACCAATCTTCCTGAAATCGGGGTGAATATGTCGTAGCTCGCAAGTTTGGCCGCTGTGTTCATGCCCTTTCCAGAAGCCCTTGTGCTGTATGAGGCCTGTCCATCGCCCATGTACGAGACTGCCCCGAATGTCTGTCCGAATGTGTTAAGAAGAGCGGCGTTGTTTCCGACAAAAGTTTCCCCGCTCGAGAAAATGTTTGCCACCGAGTCGAGCGAAACCTCTCCGTCAACCTGGTAGACAAGGGTTTCCATTGGTGGCACTATATCCACGTTCGCCACAGGCTTGAATGCCGCTGTCAGATTTGATATTGGGGATATGCCCTTTGAAGAAAGTCTCGCTGGAATGAAGACCAGTGCCAGAGCAGCCACAGCACCAATCGCCGCTGAAATCCATACCCTTGGTTTGAATTCGACCACGTTCGATTTTGTGTGTCTGGAGAAGGAAAGACGGGCCTGCAATCTTTCAAAGCTGTCGTCCAAATCCTTCTGGCTCATCTCCATGGACTTTTTGTCGGCATTGAAGACAGCCCTAACCAATTTGAGACTTTCCAAATGTTTTCTACATTCGGTGCAGGATTCCAGATGCGCCTCGTACTCTTTTACGTAAGCGGCAGGAAGCTCCCCATCCAGATAGACCGAGTGAATATCTTTTTCAGGGCATATAGACATCGCCTTCTCCTATCATTTTTGTTATTTGCTCGCGCGCTCGGAACACCCGGACCTTGACATTGCCCTCGGTGATTCCCAGTGCCTCCCCGATTTCCTTATAGTTTAAGTCACCATATTCCCTAAGGACAAGTACCTCCTTCATTTTTGGAGGAAGTTTGTCCAAAATTTCTTTGACCTTTTCTATAGTTTCGGCCTTGAGAAGATCGACCTCGCCACTGTCTATGTGCTGGCGACCTTCGTACAGAGCCTTGTGGTAGGCCTTGGCTTCCCTTGTCTTTCGTTTCGCGTAGTTCAGGGACGCATTTTTTACAACCCGTATGAGCCAGAACTTTGCGTCGTCCATTGACGGGAAGACCATTTTCTTTTCGTTGGCCTTGATGTATGAGTCGTGGACCAAATCCTCCGCAGCCTCCTCGTCGTCAACAATTCTGTATGAGACCTTGAAGAGAAGCTGCATGGTGGCGTCGTAGAGTTTTCTAAAGTCCGCCTGGTCCTCGCAACGGATTTCCCCCGCTGTTTCCTTATTATTCATAACACTGAATCCTCTTGTTGGTTACAGGGCATCTTGAAAAACCTGCCTATTTCCTTGACCATACCGGACCGTTCGGTGTGTCTGTGACAATTATTCCACGCGCTGTAAGCTCGTCGCGAATCTGGTCGGCAAGGGCAAAGTCCTTTGATTTTTTTGCCTGGCTTCGTTTTTCCACGAGCGCGTCAATCTCCGCTGCCTCAGGGTCTCCGTCATGTCCACCGGACTGTGAAAGCTGCGTCGCGGAATCAGCAAGCTCCAGTGCATTTTTTATCAGCGCAAGACCAAGCACGGAATCCATGCGGGAAACCGTGTCCAGAATCTCCCTTGGCTCCATGGCGGAATCCTTCACTACTTTCTGCACACAGCTCAGGGCTACTGGAGTTAAAAGGTCGTTCTCAAGTGCTGCGCGGAAATCTTCCAGATACTTTTTTGCGGAATCCGAAAGGCCCTCAAGATTTGCTGCCTCTCCGCGTCCATATTTTTTATCGGCAAGAGTCTTGGCAAAATCCTTTCCCGCTGCGGAAATAAGTTTTGAAATCCTCTGGAGAAGTGCTGCCCGTCCATTTTTTGCTCCGTCCATCGCTTCCCATGAAAAATAGACCTGCTTTCTGTAGTGGCTGCCAAGAAGGAAAAGTCTGTAGTCAAGTGCGTTGTATCCCTTGTCAATCAGGGACTGTAGGCGCAGAAAATTTCCCGACGACTTGGACATTTTTTCGCCGCCCGAAGAATTTTTGTCCTTGGCTATTACCAGAAATTCATTGTGGAGCCAGTAGTTGACCCATTTTTTTCCGGTCGCACCCTCGCTCTGGGCAATCTCGTTTGTGTGGTGGATTGGAACGTGGTCGATTCCGCCTGTGTGTATATCAAAATGCTCGCCAAGATATTTCATGCTCATGGCAGAACATTCGATGTGCCATCCGGGATATCCGCGTCCCCATGGACTGTCCCATGTAAGAGCCTGGTCCTCGAATTTGCTTTTGGTGAACCACAGAACAAAGTCCGCCGGATTGCGTTTGTTTCCGTCAATCACAACGACATCCCTTTTCCCCGCGCCTGCCTTTAGCTCATCCAGATTCAGACCGGCCAAATCGCCATAGTGGTCGTAGGTGGTGACATCGTAGTAGAGGTTTCCTCCAGCCATGTAGGTGTGTCCGTTGGCCTCTATCCGCTTGATTAAATCTATCATCTCCTGGACATGCTCGGTTGCCTTGCAGACAACATCCGGGCGTATTATGTTCAGGGCATCCAAATCCTTGAAAAATGCGTCGGTATAAAAGCGTGCGACCTCCATCACGGACTCATGTCTTTCCTTTGCGGTCTTCAGCATTTTGTCCTCACCAGCGTCGGCATCCCCTGTGAGATGTCCAATGTCGGTTATGTTCATCACATGCTTTTTGTCGAATCCAAGATATGTGAGAGTCCTGTCGAGAGTGTCCAGAAAAATATATGCCCGAAGGTTCCCGATGTGGGCATAGTTGTATACGGTGGGTCCGCATCCATAAAATCCGACAAAGCCCGGTGTGATTGGGACAAAATCCTGCATCTCGCGTCCCATGGTGTTATATAATCTTAATCCCATAATAGCCTCCGAAACCGATTTAGCACTCGATTTTTTTTAATGTTTATGTATAATAAAAATGTGGCAAGGAATAAATTCCATAAGGGAACCTCGGAAAACTTCAGTTTTTAGAGGTTGCCATAAATGCCAACAAAATTCTACTATATATAAGACGGATTTTAATATATGGCTTTAAGCATACGAGAAACAGGTGAAAATATCAAGAACTCAATTCTCTTCAAGGGGACTGTGGACTTTGACGTTCCCATGGCGGATTTTACAACCATGAAGGTCGGTGGATTGGCGGAACTTGTTGTTAGACCTGCGGACCCAATTTCGCTTGCGGTTGCGGCCTCCGTCATCAAGGCTGCCGGGGTGGAGATTTTTGTGCTTGGCGGTGGAAGCAATACTGTCATACGTGACGGCGGAATAAGTGGTGCTGTCATAATGACTGACGGTCTTGATGATATAAAGATAGAACCGGGAAGGGCTGAACCATATTCAGTGGATGATTTTCCCGAAATCAAGGAGGCGGTCTCAATCAATCTGACGGCTGGGGCGGGGACCTCAATCAAGGAGCTTACGGACTGGTGCGCAAGGTACGGTATTCTTGGGGTGGAGTGTTTTGCGGGGCTTCCAGGAACTTTTGGTGGAGCGGTCTACATGAATGCAAGGTGCTATGGTGTGGATTTTTCTTCAATAATACAGTCCGTCGAATATGTTGATTTGGATGGTCTCCCGGAGGATTTGGACCAGAAGGAATCCTACGAGCTTACCGAGCTTGATGTGATTGACACATACACATTTTCCGCTGACGACTGGGGATATAAAAAGTCTCCGTTCCAGGGAAAAAGGTGGATTGTGACATCGGTGACAATCGCGCTGAAGGGACTGGATGTCTATGTTTCGGGAAAGGTCGGCGCAAGTCCAATGGTCTGTGACTATATCAGGAAAAAGAATGCGCATTTTGTTGACGACCGCAACGAGAAGGGACAGTTCAGGGCTCCAAGTGCGGGAAGCGTGTTCAAAAACAACCATGACTACGGAAAACCCAGCGGACAGATAATCGACGAGCTTGGGCTAAAGTGCAAGAAGATTGGTGGCGCACAGGTGGCTCCATGGCATGGAAATTTTATAATCAACATGGGAAACGCTACCGCAGCCGATGTGGAGAATCTGGTTTTGTTTGTAAAAAAGGAGGTCGCGGACAACACTGGATTTGTTCTGGAACCGGAAGTAATTTTTGTCGGAAATCCCAAAGCGCAGGCGTAATCATGGACATCTTGAAAAAACTGAAGTTTTTCGAGGTTTCCTCATAAAAAGTTTTAAAGGTTTTTCTATACAAAAATGCTTTTTCGTCCGATAAAAAAATAGCGTCTTGTGCGTGAAAGAGGTTAAAAGTGCTTCAGTTAGGATTTGTAAATTTTAAACCAAACACATACATGTTGGTTGAAGGAACATCTGGCATTGATAAATTCTTTATAATCCAGAAGGGACAGGTGACTTCCCAGCATACTACGCCTATCCCCGGCAGTGTTCCCACTGTTTTGGGGCCTGGAGACTTTGTGGGTGTTATCCCTTGCATGTCTGGACAGGCACAGACCGAGAACGTAATCTGTTTGACCGAAGTGACCGCGATTATGGTAAAAAAGGAGCAGTACCCTGAGCTTATCATGCGTAACACTCCAGTTGCCATGAAGATTGTCCGCGCGTTTACAAAGGAAATGCGTACACTGAACGAGAGCCTTACAAAACTTACAATCAAAAAGGCAAGCGCAGAGGAAAACCCGGAGGAACTATTCACGGTCGCCCAGCACTACGAGAAGGACGGAAAATTTGATATTGCCGTCTACGCTTACTACCAGTATATCAAGATGTGCAAGGACGGATCGCATATTGAGGACGCAAAAAAACGTTTCGTCATGCTGAAAAAGCACGCCACAAAGGCAGTCTATTTTGAATCCACAGGTGAATTGATTCGCGAGTATCCACCGGACACTATGATTTTTTCCGAACACCAGAAGGGCAGGGACATGTTCATTATCCAGGAGGGTTCCGTAAAAATCTCCAAGGTCGTTGACAACGAGGAAGTCACACTGGCATTGCTCAAAAAGGGAGACATGTTCGGTGAGATGGCACTCCTTGAGGACCAGCCACGCTCGGCATCTGCAATAGCGCACAGCAAGTGTAAGCTCATGGTCGTCAACAAGGAAAACTTTGACCAGATGGTTTCAACTCAGCCGCAGATGATTGCGCGTCTCACGACTATGCTTGCGGACCGCCTTTGGTCAATGTACCGCCAGCTTTCAAACACTGCTCTAATTTTGCCAAGGGACAAGGTTATCGATATGCTGGCACTCCAGATGGAGAAGCAGAAGATTACTTCTGGAAGCGGATTCCCTTATGTCACGGATTTGAGCCCGGAGGATTTGGTGCATCTGTGTGGAATAACGGCGCACGACAAGCCGGAGGCCATCAACGCTATCTTCAACGATCCGAATCTCAAGGTTGACATGGGAAAGATTATAATCAAGGATGTTTCCGAGCTGATAAAGACGGCTACCTTCTATAGAAAACAGAACGGCAAAAACGTAAACCGCTAGTGGCTCTGGTTTTTGCATAATGGCGGGGGATTTATGGTTCGCGGAAAGAAAGTATTGATTTTGTTGACCTGCATTTTTGGTCTGGCATCTTTTGCATTTTCTCAGGACTCAAATTCGAATCAAAAGTCGGACTTGGGGTCGGACCAGAGGTCGGACCAGAGGTCGAGTCTCCCGGGTGGATATTCAAAGATTTCACTTGGCATGTCGGTTGATGAGGTGAAGGACGCTCTCAAATCTGATTCGCAGTTTGGCTACAGGGGTGAAAGGGATGTCTCTCTGCTCCCCGGTGAAAACAGAACCTTGATAGAGACCGACACATCCAGAACAGCCCCCTATTCGTATCTGGACAGATGCTGGTTCCAGTTTTATGAGGACAAGCTCTACATAATCACCATAACGATGAGGCCGGAGAGGATGGACCATTACTCGCTCTTCAAGACTCTGACCGACAAATATGGAAATCCAGATTCTCTGAATCCATCAAAATCCGAATGGACCGATGATTCTGTCATAATGACCCTGGAGCGTCCGCTGACAATCAAGTACACCGACAAAAAGGTTTTTGATGATTTGCAGAGCAAGTCGCTTGTGAACAAAACCGTTATCGAGCAGAACAAAGAGAGTTTCCTAGAGGGACTTTGATGGTCAAAATGAAAAAAAGATTTCTTATTCCACTTTTCCTGATTCTGATTCCGGCCCTGTTTTCGTGTGCGGAAAAAAGAAAATACAATCTTCCGGTGCGGACTTTGATTATAAACACGGACAGCGGTTCTGTTGAAGTACAGGCGGAACTTGCTGTAAAGGCTGAGGAAAGAAACTACGGTTTTATGAACAGAAAGAACATCCCCGACGGAACAGGGATGCTTTTTATTTTTGAAAAAGACCAGATGCTGAACTTCTGGATGAAAAATACACCGCACCCGCTTTCAATAGCCTACATTGATGCCGCAGGAACCATTTCCGACATTCTGGACATGACACCATTCAGCGAAACATCTGTCCCAAGCTCTCGTTCGGTCCGATACGCTCTTGAAGTGCCGCAGGGCTGGTTTGTGTCGCAGGGAATAAAAGTTGGCCACCATGTCCAATGGATTGATGGCGGCCAGAAAAAAGATTTGAGGGTGATAAAATAGTTTCACCCCCATTTGCAATCGTTTGAATCTTTCAAATCAATAATAATATCTATCCGCTTTTTCCTGCAATGTCGAAACAAGGCCAACAAGGTACTCCTGGTCGATTATTTCGCAGAAGTCACGCAGCTGGGCAGGTGTAAAGTAAAGCTCTGTGTATGGCGAGAATGCACGGTTCTTTTTGTCGGTTCCCTCCGCTGATGGCACACGAAGAACAAAATACGCCTTTCCCTCAACGACCTTTGAGTTCGCGAGCATCTTTGTATTTTCGGCTCCATAGGCCGGGCTTGCGAGTCCCCACCAGAAGTCGCATTTCATTGTCGCGTATGCGTTCTTGTCGGTCGGTTTTTCGTCCCTGATTGATTCTGCCTCAACGTCCTTGTAGAACTGCTCTGCCGCGGAGATGATTGTATGTCGTGATGCCTCCGGAAGTATTATGCAGATGTCGTTGATGTTGTCGCGGAAATGGATTTCGACCATGTTTGTCCGGGGAATGAGGTAGGTCTTCTGTAGGTTCCTGGGCTTCAGTTTTCCGAACGAGTTGTATAAAATCATGGTTTCCGGGAGCCGCTGCGGGTCGAATTCTCCAAGGAAAGTTGCATAGTTTGAACTTACCCTGCCAATCGATGTGCTGGGCTTGCCAGATGAATCTAGCGTATCCGACGAAAGAGTGCCTGATGTTGCGCAGGACACCGCCGAAAAAGTGAGTGCCGCCAAAACCGCGGTCATAGCTGTGTTAGTTTTTTTCATATTCAATCCTGTTAAATCTATTGTTTATTAATTAAACAATTGTCCTCCCGTGGTGGTTACGGGAAAACTTTTGTTGAATTTTGGATTCTATTTGTCATGTCGGCACAGGAACTGGATGGACACGCAAATCAGAAGGACCACGTAGACGGCTATTGAAACTGGGAACGCGGCTCCTCCACATGCTCCGGCTATCACATAGTTCACCATGTTGTAGACATAGTTTGCGAATTCAAGAATTATGTATGCCGCCACACCAGCAACCGGAACCAGGAAAATCCAGCGGAACTTGAACTGCACGTTGTCGCTTGCCATAATCCTGTAGTTCCATCCAAACGTGGCGCAGAAAATCATCAGGCAGAGCAGAAAAAGAGGATAGAGAGTGCGTCCAACAAAATCCTTGTAGAAAACTTCACGCGAAAATCCGTATGAGGTGGCTTTTTTTACGAACTGCGAGAGTGTTACCAAATCCATTCTCTCTGGACCGTCGCTTGCATCGTTGATTGCAATAAAATCGTTGTACGGCATGGAAAGTGTGATGGAACGTGTCTCCGGGAGTCTCTGGACAACATTCGATCTCTGGGTCTGGAAAGCCAGCGGGTCTTCTGCTCTTGTTCTGTCATATACTTTAGCTGCGCTCATTCCTTCTGCCTGCAAAATTTCTTCCGGAAGATTTGTGATACTGTATGAGTAGACCGGTTTTGTGACAATGCCGGACGAGGTTCTATCGACAGCCTGAAGCATTATGTGCGGCACATTTTTCCAGCTCTTTGATATGCCCTTGATTGAAAGCGAGTCCCCCTCAAAAGTTGTGATGCTCTGTGGAATGACTTTCGCAATCGGGGCGTACATTGAGCGTATGAATTTTCCGCTCTTGGAGAATGTGGCTACGGTCAGTCCCTCCAGATAACGGACGGTCCCGGAATCCATAATGCCTTTTATATAGTAGACATTTTTTGTGCCGGATTCAGGGTCTGCGAGTGCGAAATACACGTCGCCTATGTTCTTGAGCTTGTCAATGCTGTCCGCTTCGTCTATAAAGAAATACTCGTTCTCAACTTTTTCCTGCGCGCGTGCAAGGAAACGGATTACGTCGGGATCTTCGCTGTGACCATTTTCGCTCAGGTCCTTCAGAATGTAGTAGGCCTTTAGATTGTCGCTTGTGTTTTCGGCAAGAAGAGCGTTGTAGGCGGCCATCTTCCGGTTGTAGAAAATATAGTTTTCCTCAGTGTCGAATCCTGATGGATTTTTGAGTTCGTTCCATGCGTTTGCGGATGCGATTTTTGCGTCCTGGAGTATTGAGTCAACACCAGTGGATGCCTTTATTGCAAGGTTTGCCCAGTAGTGCGCTAGATACCAGTTCTTTTGTTCAGCGGCCTGTCTGGATTTTTCAAGCATTTCTACCGCAGTGTGGTTGCTGTCTTCGGTTGTGAGCGGCATTACATCCTTTATTGTGACTGTTGTTTTTTTGTCCGAGTCGTAGAGTGAACGGTCGTAGGCCAAATCAAGAGCGTCCTTTGCCTTTTTCAAAAGCTCGCTGGTTTCCGGGTCTGCCGGACAAATCTTGTATGCCCTGAGCGCGCATGGATATGAGAACTCCGGGTTTTTTGATTCAAGAAGCTCCCGTGCCGATTTTTTTGCTGCGGAAAGCTCGGTTGGACCGCTTACTAGTGTGTCGAACGTGCGCTGGGTGTTTGGCCGAAGCACTTCATGGTTCAGCGAAAGAAGAAGTGTTATTACCAGTGCCAAAAGTATGGTGCCTCCGAAGCGGGAAAACATTTCCTCCGAGAAACGCTTTTTGGAGCCGACCTTTTGATTTTTCCACGCAATCGAGCAGCCTATGGCGAATCCACTCACAAGTATGGCGGGAAGGAAGGTCCAAAACCAAAGCAGCCCGCGGATGAATCTATATCTGTTGTCGTCGCCGGGGTTGAGTTCTGGAATCGGTCGGTAGCAGAATGTTACGGCCATGCAGATGGCAAAAATCAACAGCGTGTATACAATCAGTGTGGGAAGTGTCTTTTTCATGCGAACTCCTTTCCGTATGGATCTGCGTATAGGGCCTTGTCCTCTTTTCTACGCTTGTTCTGTACAATGAATCCAAGGAGAGAAAGAATCACGAATATGAGCACGTTCATCAAAACGATGAGCGGATTTTTTATTGGTATGTTTGACATAGCTCCCTCCAAAAAGACTCTGGCCGGGTCCATGAAGGATTTTGTGTACGCCAGTATGTTGAGGACCAGAATCCCCACGGTGACTATGCAGACCGAAAGAACATTGACCATCCGCCACTTTGAGATGAAGCTGAGTCCTGCGGTCGAGGCTAGGGCAAGTGCGATTGAGGCAAAACAAATCCATCCAAGGAAGCCGGATTCCCATGCCTGCCGCGCTATGTTGAAAAACATTTTTGCCCAGGAAAGCATGCTCTCAATCAGCGAGGGCATTCCTATGGACTTGTGAATCAGTGTGTCGGAAAAACCTTCGTTTCTTGGGATGACGACATTGTTGAATGTGTATGTGGATTCGTCCAATTTGTTTATGCAGATTCCGTCCGCGGTGTTTTCGTTTTCAATCGACGAGTAGTAGAAAATATTTCCGGCCTTGCCGGTGCGGAAATAGTCACTTGTGAGTGTCTTGGCGGTTTCCGTCGGTGGAGTTGTCCTGGCGATTTTGGACACAATCGAATAGTTCAATGGAAGCAAAAAGACCCAGACCGCGATGTACGCAATCACAAACAGATTGAACGGCAGGATTTTGCGTATCGAATAGCGGATTAGATAAAAAATCATCACAAGTCCGGCGGCAATCACCACGAGCGGCGAAAACACGTTGATTCCCGTCAGAAAGTATCCGAGGTTGAACACATTCAGCCCACCGCCCGCAATCATGTTTTTGCACAGGGTATAGACTGTGTAAAGCGCGGCTGAAATCACGGTTCCCAAAACCAGCACAAGGATAAAGAGAAAGACAATCCTGAGAGATGTTTTTATAGAAGCTTCCTGTTTCATTTGTCACTCACAAACCCCAAGGTCTATTCCATACTTAGACATCTGTATGGTGCGAGAGTCTGGCTTGATTATGTGGCAACGCTTGTTAACCACAATCCATAGATTCTCAGACAATAGGATAACATTATTATCGGCAAAAAACAAATTTCTTTTAAGAAAAGACTGTCCGATTCGGTCTGTGGTGCTTCTGCTGGCGGATTAAAATGAAAAAATCCCCCTGTTGTTGCAGAGGGACATGAGTTCATTGATTAAAAAGGTTCTGTTTTACTCTGGGATGCAGCTTACAACGGAGTTGTCTGTGTGTGAGAATGGGGCTGGAATATATTTGTCAGCACTCCAGTCGTTCTCCCATCTTTTTCCGTCAATCAGATAGCGGAACTGGTATTCCCTGCCGACATCAAGGGTCAGTGTGGTGGAAAAGGAACCGTCCTTTGCTTTCTTCAATTTGCTTGCGGTGCTGCTCCAGCTGTTGAAATCACCGGCGATGGTTATTGTTTCCGCATTCTGAGCTGCTTCCGCCTCAACAGTAAAAGTCACCTTGCATTTGGAAGGGTCTTTTTTTGAATAAGATTTCTTTAATGACATAACAAACTCCTTAGTTTAAAAAACCTTAAAACCCACGAACAGATCCAACAACTGTCCTTTTTGATTTTAAAACATAATATATAATATCAAAGTTTGAAAAAAATGTATACCCACCCGCAAGGAATTTTTTCTTTTCATGTAGAGTCAACAGGGTTTCGGCATGATAAGAACAATGGACTTATGCAACACAGGAGGGGGACGCGTCAACTGGGACCCGCTCCTGTGTTGCATATTTATCTATAGTCTTCATGCCGAAACCCTGTTTGCACAAGCCATGTTTTTGATATACAATCGTGCTATGACTTACGAACTTTTATCCGAGCTTTTTGTTTTGGCGTTGATAGGACTTTCATGTGCCAGAATTTTTTTTATGCAGGCCGCGCGGCTGGATTTTTTGGCCGTGGTTCCGCTTATCACCCTGATTCTCTCAATCCTGAATCTGCTTTCGTTCGGGCTTTCGGTTTTTGGCATACTGATTCTGGGACTTGCGCTTTTGGTGACGCTCTGGAATTCAAACGCACTTTCCAGGCTCAGACACAGGCTTGTCGTTGACCACTATGGAGTGCTTTTTTCACTTTCTTCTATTATAAACCTGATTCTTGCGGTAGTTCTGGTGGTCTTTATAATCATCCTGCGGCCCGGAAAGATTGACACAAAAAAATATGGGGTGTCGATTACATCAAAAGTCTACGCCGGAACTGTTGAGGGTGGATTCCATGACTATACGTCTCCATCCCAGAAGCGCACACTTTTTCTCAAAAAATACATCTCAACGGATGTGACATCCAATCCCTTCAACGAGAGCCGCGTGATTGTCTTTGTGCCGGGAGAGCTTTCGTCCACCGATTTGTATGAACCTTTTTTTGTAAAGCTGGCCCGCGATGGATACACAGTCTATTCCGCTGATTTTTATGCCGACGATGTTCCTTGGTTTGGAAATTTTTGGGACAACATGCCTTTCAGACGCTTCGCGCTCCTGTTCTGCAAGGAAAAGAAACCCGAAGTCTATGCGGATGCGATAAAGCTGAAGAGTGAAAATTATGTGAAGAGCGTCCTCTCGCTGATAAAAGTTGTTGAGCCGTCAAAAAGCGACCGTGTTTTTGTTGTTGGCGACGGAGAGGACCCGGCTTCCTACACCGCAATACGCAGCGCCGAAAAATCTGTGGTCAGGGCTACATTCGACATTGCGACAATACCTTCTTACTCGACCCCCGGCTATGGACCTGTGGAATCCACCGACCCATTTTTGGCGAACTACCTTGGACTCAAAAGGGACGGAAGTTTCTATATGTCAAGCCATGTGGCGGGAATCCTTGAAAAATCAATAGACGAGGCTGTAAATTCTGCGAGGACAAAAGTTGAAAATCCGACAGAAAATGCCGCGGAAAATGTGGACCAAAAATCCACGGAAGAAAATGTTGCCGAAGAAAAACCGGTGGAGGAAAAATCTGAATGACACTGAACGAGCTTTCCAATTATTTTGATTCATTTCTGCATCTCGCGGATTTTAAAAACGATGTCTCGCTGAACGGTGTGCAGATTCAAAATTCCGCTCCCGATTCAAAGCAGATTACAAAAATAGCTTTCGCGACCGACGCATGTGAGGCTACCGCAGAAAAAGCCGCCGAACTTGGTGCCCAGCTTCTTTTTGTCCACCATGGACTTTTTTGGGGCCATTGCGAACGGATTACGGACTCCATGTACAAGAGGGTGGCCGCCTTTATCAAAAACGACATCGCTCTTTATGCCGCGCACATTCCTCTTGATGCAAACCACGAGGTGGGGAACAACTTTGGCATTGCGCGCCGCATGGGTCTTAAAAATATTCGCCCATTCGGTTTTTGGCGGGGGATGGAGCTTGGAGCGAGAGGTGAGTTTGAAAATCCGCTGCCGGTCCACGAGCTTTGTCTTAAACTTTTTCCGGATGGAGAGCTTCCGTGTCATGTGCTTCCGTTCGGCAGGGACCAAATCAAGACGGTCGGAATAATTTCAGGTGGCGCGGGTGATGATGCGGATCAAGCTGCTGAGGAGGGTCTGGATGCCTACATAACAGGAGAGCTTGGGCATCAGGACTACCATAAAATCAAGGAGCTGGGACTTACTGTGGTTGCCGGTGGACACTACCAGACCGAGACTGTTGGCGTGAGGCTTGTTGCGGACAAGGTTTCCAGGGAAAAGGGGCTTGAAACTGTCTTTGTAGACTTTCCAACTGGACTTTAGTATAATCTATATTATGGAAAACAAATCATCTATCCAGAACTCGAACAAGAGTTCTCTGTTGCAGAAACTTCTTCCGGTGATTTTGACTATCGTTGTTATAGCGGTGGACCAAATCACCAAGGCACTGGTTGTTAAATACATTCCACGCAGCGACATTGCCCCGTTCTATGGACAGGACCAGGAGAATGCCGTAATTCCAATCTTCGGGGACTTCCTGCGTCTAATCCATGTCAGAAATCCGGCGGTGGCGTTCAGTCTTGGTTCGTCATTTCCGCTGACGCTAAGAAAGGTTCTCTTTACCGTGGTCCCGCTGGTCGTAATCGCCATGGTCTTTGTAATCTATTTCAGGAACAAGGATTTCACAAAATTCCAGAGATGGTCAATCTGTGGCATTTTGGGCGGAGGGCTTGGCAACATTATCGACAGAGTTTTCAGACCGGAGGGCGTGGTTGATTTTATCGACATGTATTTCCCAATCTGGTTCAAGACAAAGAGGTGGCCCACGTTCAATGCAGCCGATTCAGCCGTTGTTGTCTGCGGGATTCTTTTTGTCATTTCGTTCATAGTTGCCGCCAGGGCTAAAAATAAAAAGGAGCCAGCAGGTGAATAAAAAGGCATTCACGACCGTATTCACAATTGTCTCGACAATCGCGAACATAATAATGACCTTCCTTATTATAGGCCTTCTTCTTCTTGGCTCGGGCGCGTTCTATTTCAAGGTGCTGAAAAAGGATGCCCCGGGAACTGGACTTGCGATTATGTGGATGGTCTGCTTTGTCGGGGGGCTTGTAGCCGGAATGATTCTTTTCAACAAGATTGGCTCGTGGGTAATCGACCATTTCAATCTTGCGGAAAAACTTGACCCGAAGATTGTGGGCAAGTATCTTCCGAACGGAAAGAAAAATCCTGTGTACAAGGAGCCGGAAAAGACCGTTACAAATATTCCAAAATCAGATCTTGCCGTTGATGACGATGAATGATTTAAAATAGTTTGACACCCGCCGCAAAGGGTTTTAAAATGGAGAGAACAGCCAAATACAATAGTTTTGGAGAAACTGATGGAAAAGATGACCCTCAAGGAAAAATATCGCGACATATTTGCTGATTTGGCGAAACTTTCAACTGCCGCGTCCGTAATCGATGCGACGAATGTATACCAGGTCGAAAATCCGGTCACCAGAAAAATAATGGACAAGATTGTTGCCGAAAACACAAGCGCCGACAGTCATCTTGGTGGAATTGAGAATTTTGAGGATTTCTACAACCAGGTCCAGAATGGAAAGCACGGTCTGATTTTGATGGAGCATTATTCCAACACTGACCTCCCGTCTTTCTGCTACATGCTAGAGCATTTTGGTACACCAAAGCTTGCGGAGCTTTCAAAAAAGATTGTCGCAATCGCCGGGATGAAGCTCAACGAGGCAAACCCAATCGTAAAGGCTTTCGCGGAAAGTTTTACACGTGTCGTAATCTACCCGACAAGGACACTTGACAAAAAGGAGCAGACTGCATCGGCAGAGGTGGCTCAGGCTGAGGAACAGAGGGCGAGAAAAATCAACCTTTCTGCCATGCACGCAATGGACGACTGCAAGAGACGTGGCGAAGTGATTCTGGTGTTCCCGTCCGGCACAAGGTACAGACCCGGACATCCCGACACAAAAAAAGGCTTGCGCGAAATCGACTCATACCTTAGACTTTTTGATATAGTCATTCTCGTCAGCGTAAACGGACACATCCTTAAGCTTCAGGACGAGGATATGCTGAACGACATCATTGAGCCGACGAAACAGGTTTTCACTGCCAGCCCGGTAATTGAATGTAAGCCGTTCAGAAAACAATATATGGCCTCTCTCCCGGAAGATGAACCGGATCCAAAGCAGAAAATGATAGACCACATCATGGAAATGCTTGAAGAGCAGCACAACAGGGTTGATGCCGAAGAAAACAAGGAGAAAAATGTATGAATTCACCAGCCGAAATTGCCCGCCTTTATGTTGACACGGGTGTACAGAAATCAAAGCTGCCCATTGGCAAGATGTTTGGTCTCGCGATTTTTGCGGGAATGTTCATTGCTCTCGGAGGATTTGCCAGTACCGTAGCCTCCCAGGGAATTCCTATAGCAGCTCTCGGAAGGATTTTGAGCGCGCTTGTTTTCCCGATTGGACTTATGATGGTCCTTGTCGGTGGTGCGGAGCTTTTTACGGGAAACAGCCTGATGATTATGCCTGTATTCCAGAAGAGGGCATCTCTTGGCAGGGTCCTTATCAACTGGCTTGTCGTTTATATTGGAAACTTTGTCGGAAGCCTTGCGATTGCGTGGGTGGCGGCAAACTTTTTTGCTACAGGGGACCATGCTCTTTATAACGGAGCCATTGCGGACACAATGATTAAGACGACCGTATCAAAAAGCACGATGGGATTCCTTGACGCATTTGTAAAGGGCATCCTCTGTAACTTCATGGTCTGTATGGCGGTCTGGGTTTCCATGGCGGCGAGCGAGCTTGCTGGAAAAATATCCGCACTGTATTTGCCGATAGCTCTCTTTGTTCTCTGCGGATTCGAGCACTGTGTTGCGAACATGTATTTCCTTCCCGCTGGACTGTTTGTTTCGCTAAAGACGGGTGCGGGACTTGGTGTCTCAATTGTCGATATGCTTTTGAAAAACATGCTCCCTGTAACGCTTGGAAATATTACTGGTGGAGCGGTGATTACAGGATTCGGCTACTGGTGGATTTATCTTCGCGGACACGCAGAGTAGGAAGGGGAAATAGCAATGCCAGTCACCGACTACCTTGAACGCAACGCAAAACTCTATGGGAATGAGGTTGCCCTTGTTGAACTGAACCCGGAGCAGGTTGACAACCGACGCATCACATGGAAGGAATACTCGCTGATTCAGTCCACCAACGACCAGCCCTACCGCCGCGAAATAACATGGCATGTTTTTGACGAGAAGGCAAACCGCATGGCAAACATGCTTCTGAGCCGCGGAATCAAAAAGGGCGACAAGGTTGCCGTGTTGATGATGAACTGTCTTGAGTGGCTGCCAATCTATTTTGGAATCCTGAAAACCGGAGCGATTGCAGTTCCTTTCAATTTCCGTTATTCCGCTGATGAAATCCAGTATTGTGCTGATTTGGCGGAGGTTGATGTTCTTCTCTTCGGTCCCGAGTTCATAGGGCGAATCGAGTCGATTGCTGACAGCCTTAGCAAAAACCGCCTTCTGATTTACGTTGGCGAAAACTGTCCGACATTTGCAGAAAGCTACCGGGAGCTTGTTGCCGACTGTTCAAGCGTAGCACCCTTGATCCGCATTGAGGATGATGATTTTGCCGCAATCTATTTTTCTTCTGGAACGACTGGTTTTCCAAAGGCAATCCTCCACAGACACCGCTCGCTCATGCACGCCGCAAAAGTTGAGCAGATTCACCACAGCACTTCGCGCGATGACAATTTTTTGTGCATCCCTCCGCTCTATCACACCGGCGCAAAAATGCACTGGATGGGGTCGCTGGTCGCAGGTTCAAAAGCCGTTCTTCTCCGTGGAACAAAACCGCAGTACATTCTCGATGCCGTGAGCCGTGAGCATTGTACAATCGTCTGGCTTTTGGTTCCGTGGGCGCAGGATATTTTGGACGCGCTTGACCGTGGTGACATAAAGCTGTCCGACTACCAGCTTGACCAGTGGCGGCTCATGCACATTGGAGCGCAGCCTGTACCGCCGTCTTTAATCAAGCACTGGAAGGATTATTTCCCGAACCACCAGTACGACACGAACTATGGACTTTCGGAATCAATCGGACCGGGATGCGTTCATCTTGGTGTGGAGAACATCAACAAAGTCGGTGCAATCGGAGTGCCGGGTTACGGATGGGAGTGTAAGATTATTGACGACAACGGTGAAATCGTAAAGCAGGGTGAGTGTGGCGAACTTTGCGTAAAGGGTCCCGGTGTCATGGAATGTTACTACAACAATCCAGAGGCGAGCGCGGAAGTTTTAAAAGACGGCTGGCTTTTGACCGGGGATGTCGCGCGTCAGGATGAGGATGGATTTATCTTCCTTGTTGACCGCAAAAAAGACGTGATTGTTTCGGGAGGCGAAAACCTTTATCCTGTTGAAATCGAAAACTTTATCCGCAAGTTTGACAAAGTGAACGACGTTGCAGTTATCGGACTACCGGACAGACGACAGGGAGAAATAGCGGGTGCAATCATCAGCATAAAAGAAGGAATGACCTGCACCGAGGAAGAAATGAACGAATACTGCATGGGTCTTCCGCGCTACAAGAGACCAAAGAAAATCATCTTCGCCCCGGTTCCAAGAAACGCCACCGGAAAAATCGAAAAACCGCTTCTCCGCAAAATGTACGGAAAGGAACATCTGGTCGCCTACGAAAACGAAGGGTGAGACTGGGGAGTTTGAACGAAAGCCGGGTGTATAAAGTTTATAGACCCGGCTTTTTTATGGAATTGCACTTGATTTTTAGTGCAAATCGTATACAATTTAAATACAATCCGCATAAACGAGAGGTAATATTATGGCACAGACAAATTTGACAATCCGCATTGATAATTCAGACAAAAAGGCATTCGCGAGCATCTGCAAGAATATGGGGCTGACTGTTTCCGCAGCATACAACGTGTTCACAAAGGCTGTAATCCGTAACAGGAAAATTCCTTTTGAAATTGAGGATACAAGCGATGATGATTTTTACAATCCCGCAAACATAAAGCATCTGGAAGAACAGGTCAAACTTTACAACGAGGGGAAAATGAAATTTGTAACCAAGACTCTTGAAGAACTGGAGGAAATGGGTAAATGAAAATCCAGTTCAATGAAAAAGCTTGGGAACAGTTTCAATATTGGCTTGAACATGATAAAAAGACTTGGAAAAAAATCAACAAGCTTCTTGCGGATATTTCAAGAAACGGCAACACCGGGTTGGGGCATCCAGAAGCGTTAAAGGGAAATCTTTCTGGATTTTGGAGCCGCGAGATTGATGAAAAAAACAGATTGGTTTACAACATCGTTGATGATGTTATCACAATTATACAGTGCAAAAATCATTATGGCGATAAATAAATCTTTTTGAATCAAGCGCCAGATCCATTGGAAGATTTTATGATGGGATTACAAAATCATTATCCCCTAGCACGAATTTTCCGATTCCGACAAATCTTCGCCGTTTCTGATTTTTGCTGCATCCAGAAAGCCCATGCTGTAGATTGTGGTTCTGTTGCGTCCGTGTTGCTTGGAATAGTAAAGTGCCTTGTCAGCTTTTTTGAAGATGTAGTTCGGGGTCACGTCCTTGATGTCGTGCATGAGACAGCCGCCCACGCTTATCGTGATGCTCAGTTTCTGGTCTTTTTCGTAAAGGACTATTTCGCTTACCGCAATCCGTATGCGCTCGGCAATTCAAAAAAGACTTTTGCTGTCACATCCCGTAAGCAAAATCGAAAATTCCTCGCCGCCGAATCTTGCGACACAATCATTTTCCCTGACCAGTTTTTGAGGGTTTTTGCAAGGACGACAAGAACTTTGTCACCGCACAAATGTCCGTAGGTGTCATTGAAATGCTTGAAAAAATCTATGTTGATTATGAGCATCCCAGAAAGACGGTTGTACCGCCGCATGTTGCTGATTGCCTTTTCCATTTTGGTGATGAAAAAATCATACGTAAAAAGCCCGGTTTTCGGTTCGGTTATGCTAATCTCATAGTGGAGACCGTTCTGCATGGTCACGGCAAGTACGGAAAACATTCTATGTATATAGAACATTTCGTTTGCGGAAAAAGCACCTCCGCCTTTTTTCTTGCTTATGTAGATGATTGCATAAACTCCGCCGATTCCCAGCAGCGGGATTACAAGTTCCGGTTTAAGTTTAAAAAATCATTTGAAAATGTATTTTCAGGAAACTTCTAAACCAGATTTCCAAAAGGAACCGCATATCCGTTAACAGTTGAGTTTGCGAGGTTGTCAAAATACTCTTTCAGAATGTAAAAATATTTTGGATCAAGGGTTTTGTCCACTTTCCGCAGATTGGAATAATAATACTGCTGATTTTGTTGAATCTCGTCCACAGAATAAGTGTAGCACAGACTTCTTGATTTATAAAGAAAAAAAATGCTGATTATTTATTCGTGCCGGTTATTTTTTAAGACAACTTTTTACCAAATCCGCAAACTCTTTTGGCGAGGCAAACTGAGGAGCATGTCCGCATCCATCCAGAATTGAAATGCTTTTTTCAGGCGCGGAAAGAGAGTCCATATACTCGCGGACCAGCTGCACGGGACATACCCAGTCTTCGGAACCCGAGATAAAATGTACGGGCATCTGGAAATCTTTTTCAAGATTGCGGGCATCGTAGTTCATGATAAAATTAAAAAGCTGTCTGTTCAGCTCAATGTATTTTTCAAGCGAGAACATTGATTTTGAAAACCATTTCAAATCGGCAACACCGAAATACGGAGAGGAAAGACCGTTCCACGCATCGTTTGCCTCTTTCGCGGGATGATATTTTGACACAGGTTCCCTGAGCGCAAGCATGTCCTGAAGTGTATTTTTAGGACGGTACACTTCATACAGCACAAACCTGTCGTTCCAGTATGTCCAGTACAAATCTTCCATTTCGCTTGTGTCATCTCCGGCTGCTTTTGCTTTTGCAAGTGCATCTTCATAGCTGAGAATGTCTCCGTCCGGAACTGAAACGACGCTTCCCACAGCAATATAGTCCGAAACTTTTTCAGGGTGCAAAAGAACGTATCTGCTTCCAAGAACCGTTCCATAAGAGTGCCCCATTATTATGACTTTGTTTTTGTTGAAGCGCGCACGCACAAAATCAACAAGCTCATCCAAATCGGAAAGTGCCTGCTCGAATGTTGCCGTAGTGTTTTTTTCGTCAGCACTTTTGTTTTTGTAATAAGTACGCCCCGCACCCCGCTGGTCCCATCCAACAATCGTAAAATCATCCATAAGACGGTCGGCGAAAGTGTAAAGCGCGGTTGTGTCCGGAGAGGCCGGTCCGCCGTGAAGATTGATAATCACAGGATTTTCAACATTCCGTCCCGTCATCAGCACATACTGATTTTGTCCGCCAAGGTTTATGTATGTACCTTCATCGACACCGTGGATGTAGTTCGCCTGGTGATTTATAAAACGGACATTGCGCACGCCGATTACAAAACCTATTGCACCAAAGAAAAGTATCAAGACAACAGCTCCGGTCCATTTCAAAATCCTGACTGGAACAGGTCTTTTTTTCTTTTCGCCGACAGCTTCTTTTTTATGCGCAAGATGGATTCCGATATGACCGATTCCCAAAATCAAAACGGACACAATCATCCAGACGTTCACTCCGTAGATTCCGAGAAGGAAAAATGCAATTACAGGAAGACTTGCACCCGCGACTGGAAATCCGCAGAAACTTGAATACTGGTCGCGCATCGTTTTTTCACTTTTGAAATATCGTATCCAGTAAAGCTCGTACAAAACCATCAATAAGAACGAAAGCACCAGCCAGATGCACCACTCGGTCCACTCACGCAGGTTGAAATCGGAAAACACAAGTGCGATTATTGAAACCAAAACTTCCCCGACCCTTTCAAGCGCGAGCAGAACCTTGTTTTCATTTTTAACATACTTGTCGTAATCCTTCGGCTTGTTTTTTGCCCAGACAAGATTCGGAACCATCAGCATTACCAGATAAATCAGACCGACATAAGAAAAACCGATGTGCATTTTTTTCTCCTGATTAGATGGTTCCATAAAAGAAGATAAAAATCAACTTGTGCGCAAGAGTGGATTAAATTTGATTCAAAACTGTGGTATAATAAAAATGGATGTGACGATATGTTGGAAATAAAAGAGATTTCAAAAACAGACGACAGGGAATTTTGGTTCGGTAAAATTGGAGATGCTGATTGGTCTGCCGGTAAATATCTTTACAGTCTGTTATGCGGCGGCACTTTTTATGATTTGTGCGGAGCTGAATCCAAAGTTTTTCTTTTGACGGAAGGTCGTGAATTAATTTCATTTTGTACTTTTTCAAAAACAGATGATATTCCCGACACTGCTTTGACACCTTGGATCGGATTTGTTTACACCTTTCCTGCTTTCCGTGGAAAAAGGCGGATTGGTAAATTGATTGAGCATATTTATCTTCTGGCAAAAGAACAGGGCCATAAAAACATCTATGTTTCAACAGACCAGAAAGGATTGTACGAAAAATTCGGCTTTAAGTTTTTTCAGGAAATGAAAGACCGCCGCGGTGAAATGTCGTTAGTGTATAAAATGGATATCGAAAACTGACGCAAAAAATCTAAAATATGATATAATGAGGATGGAGGTGAACTTATGGAATATAAAGTAAATTTTTCATGGGATGAAGAAGCTGGCGTATGGATTGCCCAGAGTGACGATATTCCTGGTCTCGTGCTGGAAGGAGGATCACTTGATGCATTGATTGAACGGGTTCGATTTGCAGCACCAGAACTTATTGAACTGAACAAAAAACCAGGCATCAACTCACTTTTTTTTAGCGTGGAACGTCACGAGAAGGTATTTGCATAATGGCTGAATACGAAAAAAAAGTTAGGGAAGTACTTTTGCAAAATGGATGCCGTTTTGTCAGACATGGAAAGGGCGATCACGATATTTATTTTAGTCCCATCACAAACAGAAATTTTACTGTAGATTCAAAAATAAAATCCCGTCATACTGCAAATGCAATTATGAAACAGAGCGGAATAGAACATCATTTTTAACAAAACATATACTTCCTTCCTCAATTGTAAGTTTCATTTTTTTATGTTAAAACAAAAGCTGAAGATTTTATTGGAGATTTTGCTTTGAAAGAACTGATGATTGGAAACAAGGCCGTCGCCCGTGGAATGTATGAGGCGGGTGTTGCGGTGGTCTCAAGCTATCCCGGCACTCCAAGCACGGAGATTACCGAGGAAGCAGTTAAATATGATGAAATATATTGCGAGTGGGCACCGAACGAAAAGGTCGCTTTGGAGGCGGCCCATGGTGCGAGCCTTGCGGGAAAACGTTCAGCATGTTGCATGAAGCACGTGGGCTTGAATGTTGCCGCCGACCCTCTGTTCAGCATTTCATATATCGGTGTGGATGCCGGACTTGTGATTTGCGTTGCCGATGACCCGGGTATGCACTCATCACAGAACGAGCAGGACAGCAGACATTATGCGATTGCCGCGAAAGTCCCAATGCTGGAGCCGAGTGATTCTGAGGAGGCGCGTGTTTTTACGAAACGTGCTTTTGAAATCAGTGAAAAATTCCATACGCCTGTTTTTATAAAAATGTGCATGAGAGTCTGCCATTCACAGAGCATCGTTAATCCAGAGCCGAGGATTGAGCGGGAACCGATTCCTTATGTGAAAGACCAGAGCCGCGTAATGCTTCCAGCACAGGCAAGAAAAGCGCACGTCAAGGTCGAGCAGCGCACAAGGGATTTGGTGGATTTTTCCGAGACCTCAGATTTGAATAAAATTGATTCCGGTTCCGATAGTTCAATCGGATTCATAACTTCGTCAACAAGCTATCAATATGTGAAAGAAGTTTTTGGCGAAAAATATCCGGTGCTGAAAATCGGTATGATAAATCCGATGCCGGAAAAAAAGATTGTTGATTTTGCATCTAAAGTCCAACGGCTGATTGTTGTTGAGGAGCTTGATCCGATAATCGAAAACCACTGCAAAGTCCTTGGTCTCAAAGTTGATGGAAAAAATCTTTTCCCGATTGTCGGAGAATTTTCACAGGCGGTCGTGCGAAAAGCAATGGGCTTGGAGGAAAAAAGTTTTTCCGAAATCGAGGATGCTATTCCGCCGAGACCACCGGTCATGTGCGCGGGTTGTCCACACCGAGGTCTTTTTTATGTGCTTTCAAAAAACAAGTGCAATGTCTACGGCGACATCGGATGCTACACGCTCGGCTCTTTTGCTCCGCTGAACGCAATGGATTTGAACGTCTGCATGGGAGCGTCCCTTTCCGGTATGCATGGATTCAACAAAGCACGTGGCGAAGAATATTCCCATAAACTTGTCGGCGTGATTGGAGATTCAACTTTTGTCCACTCTGGAATGACTGGACTTGCTGATATAGTCTACAACAATTCCGCATCAACCGTAATCATCTTGGACAACTCTATCACAGGCATGACGGGACATCAGCAAAACCCAACGACAGGTTATAATATAAAAGGCGACCCTGCCGCAAAAATAAATCTGGAAGCTCTCTGTCATGCGATGGGCGTTAACCGAGTCCGCGTTGTTGACCCTTATGATTTGGAAGCAACGGACAAAGCCGTAAAAGAAGAACTTGCGGCAAACGAACCGTCGGTCATAATCACCAGACGACCGTGCGCGCTTTTGAAATCAGTAAAAAAACTTCCGCCACTGAAAGTCAATGTCGAAAAATGTACCGGGTGCAAATCCTGCATGAAAATCGGATGCCCGGCAATTTCCGTCCGACCGGTTGAGCTGGGAGCAAAAAAATCTCTCGCGCATATTGATTCGACCCAGTGCGTTGGATGCGGAGTCTGCGTCCAGATGTGTAAGTTCGGTGCCTTGGGGGAATGATTATGGAAACAAAAAATATAATGATTGTCGGAGTCGGTGGGCAGGGCTCGCTTCTTGCAAGCAAAGTCCTTGGTCATCTTTTGCTGAACCAGAATTATGATGTAAAAGTCAGCGAAGTGCACGGAATGAGTCAGCGCGGGGGTTCTGTCGTTACCTATGTCCGCTTCGGTGAAAAAGTGAATTCCCCGATTATCGAAAAAGGTGAGGCGGACATCATCGTAAGTTTTGAACTTCTTGAAGCCGCTCGGTGGTTGCCGTATCTGAAAAGCGGTGGAAAAATCGTGACCAACACACAGCGGATTGACCCGATGCCGGTCATAACAGGAAACGCAACCTACCCGGAAAATCTGGTAGAAAAAATGAAATCAAAAGGCGCGGATGTTGATGCCATGGACTGCCTCACGCTGGCCGAACAAGCAGGTTCATCAAAAGCCGTGAACATAGTTCTTCTGGGGCGGCTCTCAACCTATTTCGACATTCCGAAAGAAGCCTGGATAAAAAGCCTTGAAGCATGCGTCCCTCCAAAATTTCTTGAGCTGAACAAAAAAGCGTTCGAGCTGGGCGCAGGTACTTGAGTTTAAGAGAAAATCAATTTTTTTTATGTTTCCTATTGCAAGGTTTTTGTAATTGCGGTAGTCTTTATCTGTTAAATATAACAAGGTTTTATAACCTTTCAAGGGGGAAAAAATGAAAAAGTCACAAGTCTCTAAGTTGGTATTGGGATTGTTTGGTGCAATCACGATGGCTCTCTCGTTCTCAGGTTGTGCGGAGCTTGCCAATGCGTTTGCCGGGAAACCTGCTTTCCTTAAGGTCGTGGCAAATTCGGGTTGCGAGGATAAATATGTGGATGTATATCTGCGGGCGGTCAAGGCCGATGGAGAAACTTTTGTAAATGACCAAAAATATTGTGAGTATAATCTGCTTGGAAATGGTGCAAAAAGAGATATTTCATCTCTTCCAAATAATACGCTTGCAGGAGAGCAATATGTTGTATACGCAAGGTATCGTAGTACCTTTGAGACAGGTAGTTGGCAAAAAATTAAGTATGGCGAGCCTGCCCCAAATTATACCGACGATAAGTATGCTTCGATTGTAGGTGGAGATTACGATGTTGTCATTAAGATGTATTCTCCCACGGAAATAAGATGGACTATCGTATATAATCCCAATCGTACTTAATAGCAGAGATTTTTAATCCCTTGTCATTTTTGGCGAGGGATTTTTTTGATTTCCATTTCCACATTCATCATTTCAAAATCATCCTGGGTGATGCAGAATCTGTCCATATCAACATGTCCATCAACAAAACAGACACCCTCCGATTCCAATTTTTTTTGTTGTGCCTGTGGACCGCCAAAAGCAAAACTCCCCGAACAAAATCCCTTTGCGTTTACGACACGGTGACAGGGAATGATACCCGGCTCTGGATTCTGGTGGAGCGCGTTTCCCACATAGCGACGCAGATTACAGTTTCCGACAAGGGCAGCGATTTGTGAATATGTCGCGACTTTGCCACACGGAACAAGCCGCACGGCTTTATAGATTTTTTGTGCAAGAGTGGAAATCATAATCTCATTGTAACATGAAAACACGAGATGTGGATGCACAGTTTTACATTATGTTTCTCAATCGGGGCAAACAACTTTACACCCAAAATATTCTATGGTAAAATCATAAAATCCGATTTTGTCGGAAAAAAATGGAGGAACCATGAAGTTCGGTCACTTTGATGATGCAAAACGTGAATACGTTATCGAGAATCCACAGACTCCTTATCCGTGGATAAACTATCTGGGAAGCGAAAAATTCTTCTCACTCATTTCCAATACAACCGGTGGATATTCTTTCTATACAGATGCCCGCCTCCGTCGTCTTACACGCTATCGCTACAACGATATGCCTCTGGACAACAACGGTCACTATTTCTTTATAAAGGATGGTGACACAATCTGGAATCCAGGTTGGCAGCCATGCCAGACAAAGCTGGATGAATACGAGTGCCGCCATGGTTTTGGTTATTCAAAGTTCACTTCAAAGAAAAATGGACTTAAAGCCGAGGCTCTGTATATGGTTCCTAACGGTGAGAACGCCGAGGTGGAAATGCTTACTCTTAAGAATGAGGGTTCATCTGACAAGACCATTTCGCTGGTTTCGTTTGTCGAGTGGTGTCTCTACAATGCAAGCGACGACTGCCAGAACTTCCAGAGAAACTTCTCAACAGGTGAAGTCGAAATCGAAGGAAGCGGAATCTATCACAAGACGGAGTACCGCGAGAGACGCAATCACTTTACATTCTACTGGTGCAATACAAAAGTTGATGGATTTGATACAGACCGCGAGACATTCCTTGGTCTATACAACCCAATCAGCGCACCAAAGACTGTCGTTGAAGGAAAGAGCGGAAACTCAGTTGCCGATGGTTGGTCCCCGATTGCCTCTCACAGAATCAATTTGACACTGAAGGCCGGTGAGGAAAAGACTTTTGTTTTTGTGCTTGGCTATATCGAGAACGAGGACAGCAAGAAGTTCCTTTCCGACGCTGACAAAAAGAAGGCTCTGGACGCTGGACTCCTCCGCACAAATACTGCGAGCGGCGTAATCAACAAGGAAAAGGCATACGAGCTTCAGAAAAAGTTTGACACAAAGGAAAAGGTTCTTAAGGCCTATGATGATTTGAAGGCATTCTGGGACGAGACACTTTCACACTTTGTAATCAAGACCGGTGATGAAAAGCTTGACCGCATGGCAGTCTGGAACCAGTACCAGTGCGTAGTCACATACAACTTTGCACGTTCAGCATCTTACTTTGAGTCTGGCATTGGACGTGGACTTGGATTCCGCGACACTTCCCAGGACATGCTCGGTGCCGCACATCAGCTTCCTGCACGCCGCATCCGCGAAAGACTTTACGATGTTGCCGCAACCCAGTTCGAGGACGGTTCTGCCTATCACCAGTTCCAGCCTTTGACCAAGCGCGGAAATGCTGACATCGGTTCAAACTTCAACGACGATCCACTCTGGCTGGTTCTTGGCGTTGGAAACTATATCCGCGAGACAGGTGACAAGGATTTCCTGAGCGTGGATGTTCCTTTTGACAACAGCGAGACAAACAAGGCAACCATGTTCGAGCACCTGAGAAGATCCTACAACTACATCCCGAACCACCTTGGACCACACGGACTTCCTCTGATTGGACGCGCCGACTGGAACGACTGTCTTAACCTCAACTGCTTCTCAACAAATCCGAACGATTCATTCCAGACATCGACAAACAAGGACGGAAAGAACGCCGAGTCCGTGATGATTGCGCAGATGTTCGTTTTCGTAACTCCTGATTATGTCCAGATGTGCCGCCTGATGGGTGACGAAGCTGAAGCAAAGAGAGCTGAAGACCTCTGCAAGAAGATGGAAGAAGCAATCTGCACAGCCGGATGGGATGGAGAATGGTATGTCCGCGCCTACGATGATTTTGGCCACAAGATTGGTTCACACGAGTGCGAGGACGGAAAGATTTTCATCGAGTCACAGGGATTTGGAACAATGGCAAAGGTCGGTGCCGACAAGGGTTATCCGCAGAAGTCTTTGGACAGCGTGAAAAAGTACCTTGATTCAAAATACGGTATCGTAATCCTCTGGCCTGCATATCAGAACTACCACGTGGAGCTTGGAGAAGTTTCTTCATATCCACCAGGGTACAAGGAGAACGGAGGAATCTTCTGCCACAACAATCCATGGGTAATCATCGGTGAGGTTGTGAACGGTCGTCCTCAGGATGCCTGGGAGCATTACACAAAGATTGCTCCGGCATGGGTTGAGGAAAAATGGTCAGACATCCACCGCACTGAGCCTTATGTCTACTCACAGATGGTTGCCGGAAAGGAAGCCCGCCGCGAAGGTGAAGCGAAGAACTCCTGGCTCACAGGAACAGCCGCCTGGAACTTTGTCGCTCTTTCACAGTACATCTGCGGATTGCGCCCACAGCATGAGGGGCTTGAAATCGAACCAAGGCTTCCGGAGCATGTAAAGACTGCGGAAATCACAAGAAAATTCCGTGACGTTACATACCACATCACCGTCGAGAACAAAAAGAATACAGGAAATGTAAGTCTTGAAGTCAAGGGCGGTGTTGCGAACGGACTTATCGTTAAGGCTGATTCTGGCGTTAAGGAAGTCTTCGTAAAGGCTACAGTCGCTTAAGGAAACGCTGAATATCTGGATAAACAAGATGCGGGGGTCTTCAATATGGAGGCTCCCGTTTTTTTGTGAATGTTTTTTAAAGTTGGTCCGACCGGGGCTAGTCTATCAGCACGGGATATTTGAAGGGAAGGATTTTTTCTCCATCGATTGCAAAAAATACGCAGTCGCTTGGTTTTCGTCCCCTCTCAAGAAAGATTTTTGCGAATGTCTTTGGCTGGTTTTCACGTGGGAGTCTGGAGCTTCCTGGATTCAAGGAAAGCATGCCGTCGGAGTTTGAATAGCTTGCTACATGTGTATGACCGAATACGGCCACATCCGCGCCATGTTTTTTTGCCGCCTCACGAAGATTTTTTAGGCCGGCGTAGACTCCCTGGAGGTGTCCGTGGGTGGCGAATATTTTATGGCCGGCCACCGGGATGACCACTTCCGGCGGCACATTTATGTTGGTCAGCGAGCCGGACTGTGGATTTTTTAGTGCGAAGGTCTGGAAATCGTTGTTGCCACGCACAAATGCCAGCACCGGCGGAATATGGATTTGCAGAGCTGAGGCAAGGACTGTTCCCAGAATCATGGACAAATCGCTGATGCCGTCGCCACAGAAAATCAGGCAGTCGCAGTTCTGGGAATCCTTGATGACCGTGAGCAAATTTTTTGCGTCCCCATGGGAATCGGAGACGACTACAATGGATGCAGAATCCTTTTCTGAAAGATTTTTTATCGCATCCTTTCCGCCGAGCAAAAAATTTTTGTCCTGGTCAATTATTTTTGATGCATCCACTACTTGCTCTCCACGGTGTAATGGTTGATCGACTGCATTCCGCTTCCACGGTCAACATAGCGGTGAACGGTTTTGTCCGCGCCGACTATTTTTTGTGCAACTTCCTTCAGTTCCGCTCCCATGTCCTTTCCAGCTATAAGCTGCCCCTCCAGATTTGCCATGTATTTTACTGTGCTTGTGAAAATCTGTTCGGCATCTATGCTGCTTGTGTCCAGCTGGACCTCGTTGGCAGTTTTGTCCTCGACCATGCTGCGCTCGTAATCAATAATCAGGGAGCAGGTCGCCTCCTGACCAAATGGGTCGTCCTGTGGAAAAAGCGAGATGACGGGGAAGGGGAAGGTTCCGTTGTACATCTCCTCCTGCATTTTTGAAAGAACCTCGCATGTCTGCTCCGGCGCTCCAAGGAAAATGATGCCCTTAATCTGCTTGCCCTCCAGAGACTTTTTCAGCCCGAAGATTCCGTTCTTGAAGTCGTCGGGGAAGAGCATTGGAAGAATCAGACCGCCGTATTCGTCCAGACCGTAGATTGACTGGAGCTTTTCCGTTGCCTTTATGTAAAAGTCCGGTTTGTTGAAGCCGTAGCCAAAGACTATACAGATTATGCCGTCCTCGTTGGTCCATTTTTTTTCCGGGACCCGCATCTCCTCTGAAAAATCCGCCGCAGCACTTTTGGGGGACTTTTGGTTGGCTTTCTTGTTGCCGCATGAAAAAAATGTGGCCGCAGCCATAAGAAATAGACAAAAAATCACAAAACGTTTCATACATTCAATTATATATAAAGGTAGATTTTTTGTGAACATGTTGAAAATCGTTTCTTTCCCTATGGAATCCCCTAGAATAGCACAGCTTTTCCACAGCTTTGCAGAGTTTTTCCACAGGGCTTGTGTAAATGTTCTGCAAGTTCTTGAAATACAAAGACTTATGCGCTTGCGGATTTTTAAGTGGAATGTCATTGTATTGATTTTCTAATTCTATATATTATAAGGATTTAGCTTTCTGTTGATGCGATGGGCTATAAAAATTTAGAGTTAAATTTGCTGACGGTGAAAAAAAATACCCCCATCCAGTCTGTTTATTCACAATTAATCCACATAAATAAACAGGTTTTCCACAGGATGGGGATATGCTCGCTTACAGTGAAAAATTCTCGTCAATCATTTCAGCTTCGGCGGGTCCATCGTCGGACGGTTTGGGATTTGCCGTAGCTTTTCCCTCGGCGACCTTGTTGAAGTAATCCTCCACTGTTCTGACCAGAATTGTCGGGGCGATTGGCTTCAGAAGGTAGTTCACCGGATGGACTTCCAGAACCTTCATAACTATGTCCTTGTCGTCCTTGGATGTAAGGAAGATTACCGGGATGTTGACGGTGGTTTCTTCGGAGCGGAGAATCCTGAATACCTCCAGACCTGAGACCACCGGCATTTCATAGTCAAGCAGAATCAAATCCACCGGACGCTCTTTCAAAAACGAAACCGCGTTCATGCCGGAGTTTGTGATGTAGACATTGAACTTTTTTGCCATCTCGGTACGCATTGAGCGCAGAAACGTTGTGTCGTCATCAACAATCAGAACCCTCTTGTGGTCCTGGACCTCGCCGCCCTTGAATCCAGGTTCAACACCATTGATGTCCTCTGAAAGAGAGTATCCAGAAACCGCAAGACCCAGCTTTGTAACAAGGTCCGACGTGTTTACGGGACGCTCGAATATGCCGGAGACAAGTGGCTTCGGAATGATTCTGTATGTTGACTCAATTTCAATTGGGTTTCCAATCAAAAAAACATGGGTGTTAATGTTCGCGCCAGAATTTTTAATCTTTGCTAAAAATTCAAGAGGCTCCTGATATTTTGTGTCGTCCCCACCCAGATATACAATAATAAGATTCGGGAGCGGATCCAGCTTTGCGATTTTTTTCATGCTGGGTGGAGAATAGATTACCTCGTACCCCGCTGCGGTAATATTTTTTACCATTGTCGAAATCAAAAAACTCTCCGGCGACTCACAGATAAACAGGACTCTCTTTTCCATAACTACTCTACCTTGCTCGTATGAAGACTCTGAAAACCAATCTCTCCAGTGGTTTTCCAACTTTTTTATTGTAGCAATTCCTTGAGACCGTTAAAATCAGCTCCTCGGGACATTCGTTTTACTTCGGCAAACTTTTCTTTAACCTCGGATGGAAGTTCATATTTGTCTACCTCTTCTATTATACTATCAATTGCCGTAAAGTCAAATGCTATGGCAAATTCTTTTACAGCTTCCATGGCCTCGTTGAATTTGTCCAAATCCAGAGGCTCCTTTTTGGTTTCACTCTTTTCGGCAAGGGCATCAAGTTTTAGGATGTACGAGCGGTACAGCTTCAGAAGCTCGGGTGTCTTTGCGGTGATTGCGACCGTATTCTGCTCGTCTCCACATTTTTCAAGGTAGGCTGCCTTTTCGGAAAGCTCTATGGCTCCAATCAGGCGGGAAGAGCTTTTGAGCGCGTGGACCTGCACCGTATAGTTTTTGTAGTCCTTCTGCCTTGCGTAAGTTTCTATCTCGTCCGCACGTGTCTTGATTGTGGCGTAGTATTCTTTCAGCGCGACCATCAAAACCTCTGCCGAGCCACAGTTCTGTAGTCCAGTCGGTATGCTGATTCCATCCAGCTCCCCCAGCTTGTCCTCGACGGATTTTTCCTTCTTTGGTCTGCTTGCCGCTGCTGCCGGGTTTAGATGTTTTTCCGCCGGAATCAGTCTGCCAAGGACGGTCTCCAGAAGTTTGCTGTCCACAGGCTTTGAGAGGTAGTCCACAAATCCCTCTCGAAGATAGTAGTCCCTCGCCCCGGAAACAACGTTGGCCGTAAGAGCGACACAGGGAACTCCTTCGTTTAGGTTGTCCTCCATGCTATTCATCGCGTGGAATGCCTCGACTCCGCTCATCCCCGGCATACGGTGGTCGATGAAGATTACGTCGTAGCGTTTTTTCTTTACAAGGTCCAGCATCTCCCTTCCGCTTGTGGCAGAATCGATTATGACCTCGGTTTCCTTCAGAAGCCCCGCGAACACGATGATGTTCATCTCTGTGTCGTCAACAACAAGAACCCTTGCGTCGGGAGCCTTGAACGAAACATGGTATTCGTCCGTGTTTTTGACAAGCTTGTTGTAGCGGTCGTTGAAGTTTCCAATTTTCTCCCACCATACGACCTGCTGTCTGATATTGAACGAGAATGTGGAGCCATTGCCGTATTCGCTCTGGACCTCAAGTTTGGACCCCATCATCATAAGAAGGCTGCTGACTATGCTAAGGCCAAGACCCGACCCTTCAACCGTCCTGTTGTGCTTGTAGTCAAGACGCTCGAACTCGTGGGTGAGCCTTCCCAAATCCTCCGGCTTGATACCGATGCCGGTGTCCCGGACTGAAAATTTGACCAGAATCTGTCCGCCGTCGATTTTCTCGAATCCAATGTTCAGGGTGATTGTGCCTCTGTCGGTGAACTTGATTGCGTTGTTCACAAGGTTGATAACGCACTGCTTGATTCTGAGCTCGTCGCCAAAAAGTTTGTGGGGCATTTCCTCATCGACATTTATAATCAGCTCCAGATTTTTTGTCTTCGCGCGCTGTGAGCAGATGTTCATCAGGTCGGTGATTGAGGAACTCACCTCGTATTCCGACTCGATTATTTCCATCTTGCCCGCCTCAATTTTGGAGAAGTCCAGAATGTCGTTGATGATTTTGCCTAGCGTTTCCCCTGACAGCTTTATGTTGTTCGACGACTCCCTGACCTTGGGGTTTATGGATTCACGCAGGATGATTTCGTTTAGACCGAGTATGGAGTTCAATGGCGTTCGGATTTCGTGGGACATGTGGGCTACGAACATTGTCTTTGCTTCGTTTTTTGCCCTCTCGATTTCACGGACCTTGTCAAGCTGCTGGTCCTGGACCTTTGCAGTGTTGATGTGGCTGTCCAGAATCTGAGACCCGACAAGCATGCCAAGACTTGAGTACACTATGGAAAGAACCAGGTCAAGGAAGAATATGTTCATCGGCTTGAGATTGTATGAGAGTCCAAAGATGAGCGCCGTAGTTATGCCATTGAAGATGATGTTGGTGCGCCACTTGTAGTCCAGGAGCATAATCGGGAAAAGCACACGGAAGATTCCCAGCAGTATGAAGGGCATTGACACATCGTATTTTAGGTTCAGAAAAACGGAGAACGCAATCAGCCCCAGAAACAGCAGGTACATGAAAATTACGGGATGGGCCTTCAGCACTTTCCTGAATACAAACGGGACGAATGTAAGTATGCCGAAATACACCACGGCGACTATGCAGGAAATGCGGATTGCAAGCAGATGCGCATGCACAAAGTTTGTGAAGAACGGCATGAACGATACGCACGCCGATATGCACATTATGATGGCGGAGAGAGAAGAAATCCTGAAGTAAACATTTTTGTTGTATTCATTTACCTCTTCGGCCCTTTTCGTGAAATATTCTTTCTGGACGTTGGGCTTGGCGTAGGGAGAATCGTTTGTTTCCAACCTGATACCTCCAGACCGATGCTGGCCTGCAAAATTTAAGTCACTTTAAACGATACCACGGAATTTGAAATTTTACAAATTTTATTCGCGCGGATGAAAATAATGGGGAAAAAGGGGAAAAAAATTGGGGCAATCCTGTTTGGAAAGCCCCATGTCAATTTAGTCTATGTTTCTCATGTCTGCTATGTCGGCCTCGTAGTCAACACCCTCGACATCAAAACCGTTTATAATCAGGAAGTCGTGGCGCAGTCCATCCAGATCGACCAGTTCGGGAACATTCTCCTCGGTGACTTTCGGCATGATTTTGTCAACCTCTTCCTGCACCTTGGGGTCCATCTCCCAGTCGTCAATGCGGATTCTGTTTTCTGAATCAACCGGGACCTTTCCGGGACCGTTGTTTTCGCCAGTGTAGAGACGCTCGGCAAAAAGACGCTCCATCTGCTCGATGCATCCCTCATGGGTTCCGTTTTTCTTCATCACCTTGAACAGAACTCCAAGATACAGCGAGATGATTGGGATTACGGCGGACGAGCGGGGGACAAGCCCCTTGTTCACGCTGACAAATGCGGCTCCGTTTATTGATTTGAGGCTGGCGTCTATTGATTTTGCGGTCTTTTCCAAATCCTTTTTCGCCTCGCCAATTGTTCCGTCGCGGTAGATTGCGTGGCTGAGAGCCGGTCCAATGTAGGAGTAGGCGACTGTGCGGCATCCATCGGAAAGAACGTCCGCTTCCTGGAGTTGTTTCATCCATCTGGCCCAGTCCTCTCCACCCATGACCTTCACTGTGTCGGCGATTTCATTTCCCTGTGCCGGTTCTGTGCTTGCCTGTGTGATTTTTCCGGTCATCATGTCCAGTGCGGCGCCTGCGTAGACTTTTCCGATTGGCTTGATTACGGACTTGTAGAGAACCTGTGTGTCAGGGTCCGTGCGTACGGGGCTTGCGAGACTGTAGATTACCAGGTCGAACTTAACTCCCCAGTCCCTTGCCTGGGCTATGACCTTTGCGCGTGTCTCGTCACTGAATGCGTCCGCATTGAATGTCACTGATTTGAGTCCGGCTTTTTCGGCTTCCCTGTCGAATTCCTTGTTGTTGTACCATCCGGGTGTTCCGTATTTCTTTTCGGTGGCCTCCTTTTCAAAGGAAACTCCAACGGTGTCCGCTCCATATTCAAATGCCGCGCTTATACGGCTTGCGAGTCCATATCCGGTTGAGCATCCAAGAACAAGAACAGTCTTTGGAGCTTTTCCACCTTCCGCCGCTGATTTTATTCCGCGCTTTGATTTCTGTGTCCTTACATATTCAATCTGCCGGGCGGTGTCCTTTGCACAGCCAATCGGATGGGCGTTGATGCAGATGTTGCTGCGTATCATAGGTTTTACAACCATAGTTTTCTCCTGTAAAAATGTTTTGGCCGGACCTGCTCTGGTCCTCACCTATGTTTTATACAAAATGACACTTTTCGTCAATTTGTCAGAATGATTTTTTACACAAGGAATTCCATTGTATAAATCGCCATAAAGTGCAGGACGCTTCCCGCAAGGGCAAAGACATGGAACACGCAGTGGGGACCCTTGTATCTTTTTCCAAGTGCCGCAAAAATTCCACCGACCGTGTACGCAATCGAAGCGCAGAGCAGAATCGTCCTGTTGATTTCAAGACCTGCCGGACGCGCGTTGAAGAATAATATTGTCATGCCCCAGCCAATCACTATGTAGGTGAACGCGGCAAAATCCTGTAGCCTCACGCCGAACACACAGTAGAGTGCAATCAAGGCTGCCAGAACTCCCCAGAGTATCGAGAGCGGAAGGGCGAACGCATTTCCGAAGTACGCAAAAATCAGTGGGGTGCAGGTCCCTCCAATCAAAAAGTAAACCGCCGCGTGGTCCAGAATCGAAAAGACCTTCCTTGCCAGATGCGGTGTCAGCGCATGGTAGAGTGTTGACATCATGTACATGACAAAAAGGGACGCTCCGAAGATTGAGTACGCCGTTACAATTTTTGGAGATGCAAAACCTGTGGCCGCCCGGATAATCAGAAGGACCAGAGCCGCTACGCTTAGTCCCGCCCCGACACCATGGCTTATGGAGTTGAAGATGTCCTCGCCCAGAGTGTACTGCCTTGGCTGTCTGGAGTTGTATGCCATCCTCGCGTTCTGTTTTTGAATCCTCAGCGCGCGTTTTCTTTCCTTTTCCGCAATCCTTGCCTTCACCTGCTCGGGGTTTTCCGCGTACATCAAGTCCAGCGCCCTGATTTTTTCTTTTGTCTGGATCTTCAACGACCTGACGGCAGCCTTCTTTTTAGCCGCGTAGGATTTTCTTCTTATTCTCTCTGAAATGTCAGCCATAAAAACCTGCCTTCAAAAAACTTCCTAAATTATGACACAAAATCCCGATTTGTAAAGTGAGCCTGGAGCCTGCCACTATTTTACTTCGACCCTCTCGATATGCGCGCCAAGTGACTTCAATCTTTCGACCAGATTTTCGTAGCCCCTTTCAATCTGGTAGACATTGCTGATTGTGCTTTCGCCGTGTGCCGCCATCGCCGCTATGACCATCGCCATTCCCGCACGCACGTCCGGGGAAACCAGATGCTCGCCATGCAGAACGCTTGGACCGGTTACAACTGCCCTGTGCGGATCGCATAGAGTGATTCTTGCCCCCATGTTCAAAAGTTTGTCCACAAAGAACATGCGGCTCTCGAACATTTTTTCAAAAATTAGGACGGTCCCCTCAACCTGTGTCGCAACCACCGTCATAATCGATGTCAAATCCGGCGGAAATCCTGGCCACGGACTGTCATCAATTTTTGGAATCATCCCGCCAAGGTCCGTGTTCACCCGCATCTCCTGACCAGAGGAAACCGTAAGCTCGTCACCGTCGATGTCCCAGCGTATGCCAAGTTTTCCAAACGAGATTCTGAGCGGCCTCATATCCTTTGCGTTCACACCCTTGATTGTGATGGAGCCTCTCGTGGCTGCCGCAAGTCCAATGAATGAGCCAATCTCCATAAAGTCCGGTCCAATTGTGAAGTCGGTTCCTGAGAGTTTTTTTACTCCCTCGATTGTGAGTATATTGGAGCCTATTCCGCTGATTTTTGCGCCCATGGAGTTCAGCATGTTGCAAAGGTCCTGGACATGTGGTTCGGATGCAGCGTTGGTGATTTCGGTCTTTCCCTCTGCGACTACTGCCGCCATCACCGCATTTTCAGTGGCCGTTACCGAAGCTTCGTCCAAAAATATTTCCGTTCCGACAAGCTTGTTCGATGTAAACTCAAATTTTCCGGTGGTCGTGACCCTTGCTCCCAGTTCTGCCAGTGCAAGAAAGTGGGAGTCCAGTCGCCGTCTGCCAATGACATCTCCCCCAGGTGGCTGCATGACTGCCTTTCCGCAACGGGCAATCAGTGGTCCCGCAAACAAAATAGATGCGCGGATTTTTTTGCCGAGGTCCTGCGGAATTGTGTTTCCGTTAAGGTTGGACGAGTTGAATTTCCACTCATGGTCGCCAATCTTTTCCGCCGACACGCCCATCGACTGGAGAATCTGTATCATCACGTTGGTGTCCTCAATTGCGGGCACGTTTCGTAAAATCACGTCGTCCTTTGTCAGTAGGACCGCTGCTATGCATGGAAGGGCGGCATTCTTGTTTCCGCTTGCACGGATGGTTCCCTTGATTGGAATTCCACCCTCTACACGATATTCGTACATATTTTTTCCTCTATACTAAAGTTGATGAATCTGCAAGGCTCTTGCCGGACAGGTCTATTGTTCCGCCCAGATTCTTGCAAGTTGGATAAGGACCTCCGTTGCGTAAATCATCTGGCTGAAACTTGCCCACTCGCTTCTTGAATGGTAGTTGTGTCCCCCGGTGAAAATGTTCGGTGTCGGGATTCCCATTTCG